>CASDPM010000031.1 GCA_949282465.1 uncultured Bacillota bacterium | reverse complement strand
ACAACAAGATTAAACTTTTAGATAAGCCACGTTTTGGCGCACAACAAATGTTCTTAAATTACGTGGAAAATTTTCTTATTTCTCTGCTTAGAATAGCGCTTGCCAACAATAGCGATATAGTAGTTTCCACCGACAATACCGAGTTTGAAGACAATATCGTGAGCGACGTTATAAAACTTCTTAACGAAAATTTATATTCAAAAATCTCGTTAGACGTTATCTCGAAAGAACTGTATTTTTCAAAGGCTTACTTAAACAAACTGTTCAAGAAAAATAAAGGCGTTCCCATTATGCAGTATTACGTTCGCATGAAGATAAAAGAAGCAAAAAAACTTTTGCGCGACGAATTTTCAATTGCAACCGTATCGGAAAAATTGAACTTTGACGAAGCCACATATTTCACCAAAGTATTCAAAAAAGTTACGGGGTTAACGCCAAGCGAGTATAAATATACTATTCTAAAATAAAAGAGTTTATCATAAAAGATAAACCCTTTTTTACACTTTAATTTTTAATCCCCACCAAACGTAAGGCAAGTGATTATCGTCAAGAATTTTTTGCGGACTTACGTTAAACTTTTTGGCAATAGAATAAACGGTGTCTTGTGGTTTGACTGTGTAAAGAACGCAATCGTACGTTTGAATAAATAGCAAATCACCTTCCTCTATTTCCCCTTTCAAGTTATTAAGCGCAATAATCTCGGTAACAGGCAAATTAAACATATTTGATAAACGGCTTATCGTATCGCCTTGTTGAACTCTATAAAAAAAGTTTTTCATACCCCTATTATATTTGAAAAACCTTACGAATAGAATAAAAAAGAAGGTTTTTTCAAGGAGTATGTTTTGCGTAATTTCTTCAAAACGGTTGCCGTAGTAACGGTGTTTTCAGTTAGCGAAAAATTTTTAGGGTTTCTATATAGAATTTTTTTATCAAGAACGATAGGCTCGGAAGGAATAGGTTTATACCAAGTAGCGCTATCGGTATTCGCCCTTTTTTTAACAATTGCAAGTTCGGGAACACCCATCACCGTTTCACGACTGATGACCAAATACCGTTCGGAAGGTAAAAACGAAAAAGTTTACAAGGTGATAACCGCAGGGCTTACGGTAACTTTGGCTATCTCTATCCCCTTGTGCCTAATCTTTTTTCTAACGGGCAACACCTTTTCGTTCATGTTCGCCGACCAAAGATGCATGAACATATTTTTAGTAGTTCTTCCAGGCCTTATATTTACTTCGGTATACGCCGTTTTGCGTGGAGTATTTTGGGGAAACAAAGATTTTTTGCCATATAGCATAATAGAACTTTTAGAAGAAATCTGCATGATAATTGCAGGTATCGCATTAATCGGTAGCGCAACGAGCGTTTATCAGGGCGCTTTCCGTACTGGCGTTGCCGTGCTTATATCTTATATTTTTTCTTTTTCAGTTGCAACTGCCGTCTTCTTTTTTAGAAAAAACAAACTTAAAAACCCCGTTTCGGAATTTAAGCCATTACTATCTTCATCACTTCCCATAACGGTAATGCGGACGGCAAACTCTTTTGCCGTTTCGCTTATTTCCATAATACTACCCGCAAGGCTTCTTCTAGCGGGAATGTCGCCCACACAAGCAATGACGACTTTTGGCGCAGCAGTCGGGCAAGCAATACCACTACTCTTTATACCGACCACGCTTATAAGTTCGTTTACCTTGGTACTTGTTCCCGAAATATCTGAAAACTTTTACAAAAATCGCCATTTTTATCTTAAACGAGACGTGGAAAAGGCCATCAAGTTCACCATATTCATAACATGTCTATTCGTCCCCGTTTTCACCGTTTGTGGTGAAGAGATCGGCGTTTTAGTGTTCGGCAGTTACGAGTGCGGTAAATATCTTACTGCGTCGGCATATCTCATGCTATTTATGAGTGTTTCTATCATAACTACAAGTATTCTAAATTCTATGGGCAAAGAAAAGCAAACGCTTGTTTACTACGTAATAAGTGGCGTTTTAATGTTAGCGTCTATTTGGTTCTTGCCGTCGGTAATAGGTATCTATTCGCTTTTAGTGGGCTTTACTTTCATATACGGACTGACCACAATTTTAAATTTAATTTTAATCAATAAAATGTGTAAAGAAAAGCCCGTTTATCTTAAATTTTTTATAGGCTCGGTTTTAATTCTTATACCCACGGTGTTATTCGGATTTATGCTTGAAAACCTTTTACTGCCCCTTTTAGGGACTTTCCTAACCTTTATGATAGGCAGTATAATAATGGTTATCGTGAACACGCTATTATATCTATGTTTTGGCATGATAGAACCGAAAAACTTTTTCAGGCGTGTAAAAGAAACTCTATTCCCTAAAAAAATAAAAAGAAAAAGTGCGTCAAGTTGACGCGCTTTTTTGATTTTCTTGAATAAAATTAAACTTATCTTTCGGCAAAACTCTTGGTAAAATAGCGACGAGCAAACAACTTATAACACAGTTGCCAGCAACTACTGCGAGTTTACCAGGTAATAAAACGAGTAAACTTTCAAACGTCATAGTATACATAAGCGAAAGTCCAAGCGTATTTACAACGAAAGAGTTTAAGAAAAAACACACGATAAAGGATATTGCCGTTTTAAGATAATCGTTCCCCTTAAACGAAGTGAAAATAACGCCGGGGATAAAGCCCCAAAGCCCCGTGCCTATGCCTATAATCGGGTTATACGCCCCAAACGGAGCGACTATACCACAAATTAAATCGCCTATAAACGACGAAACGAACCCTAGCCCACCGCCAAGCAAATAACCTGCAACAAAACCAGTCGTCGCAACGAAAGAAATTTGGAACAAATCGCTTACCTTAATGGTAAAGTAATTTGCGACGAACGATAGAGCGCTAAAAACAGCCGTGTAGACTAACTTTTGCGTAGAAGACAAACTGTTTCGGTCCTTTTTGCTTTTTAGCATGAACACTACTATAAAAGCAATAAACACTACAAGCGCCACGTAGTAATACCATCTTTTGCCGATATTGCCAAAAATTTTCGCAAAGTCGAAAGCGTTAACAAGTAAATTTGACATAAAAAAATCTCCCAAAAAGATTTAGAGAGACCGATAAAATATTGCCGTATAGGCTTTATAATAGCGGACGCGCAAAAGTACCGCAGGCAAAGCCTTTCGTTTGCAAACGACATCCCATTTTGCAACACTTTACGCACTTTTGCTACTCTATATGTAAAGAGTATATCACGTATGCGCATATAAGTCAAGTAATTTTTTCGGTATAAAACCCACCAAGTTATAAATACTATTTTTATGGTAAATATATTTTTGCGCACGCTTATAATTTTCATAACGCTAGTTATCGTTATGCGATTACTCGGTAAACGTCAAATAGGCGAAATGCAACCGTTTGAATTCGTTGTAACGCTTATTATAGCCGACCTTGCTTGTATTCCTATGGCAGACGTTTCAATCCCCCTTATCTACGGAATAGTCGCTATTTTAGGGCTTTTTATCTTACACCAACTAACCTATTTTATAGAACAGTTCGGTGATTATTTCAAACTTGCCATATCGGGAAAACCTAGTATTGTGCTCGATAAAAACGGAATAGTATTAAATGAATTAAAACACAACGATATGGGCGTGGAAGACCTTATAGAATCAATGCGTTCGGCGGGATATTTTTCCTTGGACGATCTTGATTACGCAATCTTCGAGGCAAACGGAAAACTTTCAACCTTACCAAGTAAAAATTACCAAGACAAGAAAAGTTCTATTCCTATCGTTTTAATATCCGACGGCAAAATAAACAAAAAAAACACCGAGATAATAAACGTGAACGAATCGTCTGTTTACGATTTTATAAAAGAAAAAAACACAACGCTAAAAAAAGTAGAAGTAATGACGGTAGACGGCAACGGTAGAGTTTATTTTAAGACAAAAAACACACCCTTTGAAATACTGAACTTTCCACTTAAAGAAGGTGTAAAATGGTAAAATCAATAATAAGCACAGTCGTAGTAGCCCTACTTTTAATATGTGGTTCTATCTACGAAAACAATTTTATACAACGTCAATTCGGTGAATTCACGACGGTAGTTGAAAGTCTTTACGAAAAGACCGAAGACCACGTAGCCGTTACCGACGACGTTCTTGCCGTTCAAAAAAGTTGGGTGGAAAAGAAACGGTTTTTACACGCCTTTATTCCACACACCGAAATAAAAGAAGTGGATTTATGGTTAGCGGAAACGATAGTTTTAGTAAAAGATAAAATGTGGTCGGAAGCCCTTTCCAAACTCGAAGTCTTGAAAGAACTTTCCGAACAAATCCCCAAAAACTTTTTAATCAGTTGGGAAAACGTGTTATAAAAAAGTTCGCTTAATTATAAAGCGAACTTATTTATTTACTTTTGAAAATATGCAACCGCAATAATTTTGTCTATAAAGTCCGTGCTCGGCAGAAAGTTCCACCGAACGTTTATAACCGTTTTTCTTCTTAAAATCGGAAGGCAAAAAATTTACGTTACATTCATTTCCAACCGTTTGCCCTATCGTATTAAGCAAATAGGAATTTTTAAGCGGACTTACCGTGAGCGTGGTAGTAAAATAATCAAAGCCTAACTCTTTTGCCTTTAACGCCGTCTTTTTTAATCGTAAATAGAAACACTTTTCGCATCGTTTTCCCCCTTCGGGCTCTTTCTCTAATCCACGTACGGCGTCGTAAAACTCTTGTGGATCATAACCTTCAAAAAGCGTTTCAATTCCCAAACTTTGGCACAACCGAATTTGCTCGTTTAGGCGTTTAAAAAATTCTTTCTCGGTATCCATATTAGGGTTATAAAAGAAAACGGTAATATCAAAAGCGCTCGTAAGCCTTTCAATACACGCCGTTGAACAAGGTGCGCAACAAGCATGAAGAAGTATTTTCTTCTTTTTATCAAGGTTAGAAACAACCTTTTCCATCTCTTTATCAAAGTTTACGTTTTGCATTACGAAAGTTCCTTTTTTTCAATAACACCGTTCGCCTGACTTATCATATAAGCCTTTCCACCAGACGTTATAACCTTAGAAAATTGCCCGTCTATAAACTCAATAGCGCAATCGTTTTCCACGGCGTAAGCACCCGTGATATTTTCCCTAATAACCGTTTGAGAAAAATCCGTTTCCCTTTCGTTAAAGTGCGGGCACATAACGCCGTCTATAACGCCTAGCCCCTTTCTCATAACGTAATCTGAACTTTGCCCACGCATAATCTCGTAATCGGTATACATATCGGAAAACCAACAAATAGCGCCTGCCGAAAGCCCACAAATTATTTTGCCTTGTTCGTAAGCGTCGATTATAAGTTTATCAAGCCCCGTTTCCTTCCACTTTTCAAGCATAAAAACGGTATCACCGCCACCGATATAGATTAAGTCCGCCTTGTCGAACTTTTCCTTAATATGTTCCAAATTCATTTCGCCGTAAACGATAAGCGCAACTTCCGCTTTAATATCGAATACCGAAGTATAAGTCTTTCTAAAACTGTTAAAATACGGCATACTGTCGTGCGACGCCGTACCTATAAAAAGTGCCGTTGCACGCTTATCACCTGCGTGAACTTTTGCAAGCGACGCACAATAACGGTCAATTTCCAAAGTGGTTTTATTTTTAATTTCGCCACCACCGATAGCGATAATTGTTTTAGCCATAGTTTCACCTTGTAAAAAAGGTCAGACACGCAGTCTAACCTTTAATAATTTTTCTTGGATTTATTTCAAACACTACTTCGGCAACGTCGTCACCAAACCTTTTGCGTACGATTTTTTCCGCTTTTGCAAGGAAATTCTTTCTTGCAACGTGAATATCGCTTGCGACAAAATCTACAAAGCCTTGTGCAAACATTTTATTCACAAACTTACGCGAGCGAATACTTATAATCGATTCGGCGTTAACTTGAATATATCCGCCCATCTTTTTAATTTCATAAGCGTCCTGCAAAGTAACGTAATCGTAACGTTCTAAATGTGCGACAATAGGTTTATAGCCTAGAATTTTAAGTTCGTAAACCGTTTCCAAAATTTCGGCAGGTTCGTTAAAGTCGAATTCAACGAGAAGAAATTTGGTGCCGTTCATTGTAAGAACAGCCTTTTCTTCAAGCAGTTTTTTTAAATCTCTACCTACGTAAATTTCCTGCCCAAGATATAAATTAACGGGAATATTCCGTCTTTTGATTTTCCCCTTAAAATTCTCAAAAGCATCAAGAAGTTCACTCGGCGTTTTTCTATAATTGTCGCGATAATGTGGTGTACAAATAATATCAGTAACACCAATTTTTGCCGATTCACTGACGAGAGAAATCGAATAATCCATATCCTTACTGCCGTCGTCTACAAACGGGAGAATATGCGTATGAATATCAATCATTTTCCACACCCCTGTTAAAAGAGTGAATTATTATTCGGTATCTTTTTTAGTCTCGCCGGTAGTTGTATTTTCTTCTTCGGATTCCTCCGTATAATAACTCTTGTAATAACTGTAATAGCTTTTACCGTAGTAACCGCCCTTACCGTAGTAGCCGTAACCCTTATCTCTCTTTCTATCGTACATAGAGAATACAGTACCAAGAATATTTGCGCCGTTCTTTTTAAGTTCCTTAACAGCGTCGGCAACTTGGTTTCTAGTGGTAATACCGTAAGCAACCAAGAATACTACGCCGTCCGAAACTTGACAAATATGAATAAAGTCGGAAACTTGTAAAACGGGTGCGCAGTCCAAAATAACGTAATCGTATTCGTCACGAAGTTCGGCAATAAGTTTTTTAAACTTGTCCGAAACGAACACGAGTGATGCGTTATAAATTTTAGCGCCACGTGTAACAATGTCTACGTTCTTATAAGACGTGTGTTGAATAAGTTGCTCTTTATCAATACTGCCGAGCATATATTCAGCAAGACCGTTATCGTTAGAAGTTCCAAATCTTTGATGAATTTTAGGTTTTCTAAAATCTAGGTCAACGATAACTACTTTTTTATTGGTAAGCCCTAAACTAACCGCCAAGTTACAAGCAACGGTGGTTTTACCTTCGTGTGCAAGGGCAGATTCAATTTGAATAACCTTAGTGTTACCGTCGGCGTTGAGATAAAGAATGTTATCTTTAAGTCTATTATACCCTTCCGCCCTGCTCGATAAGGAATTTTCCTTAACAACTATTGCTTCCGCACCTTCAACTTTTTTCTTTTTCTTTTTGAAAAACATTACTATACTCCTACTAGCGTATATTTGTACGCATAATATTACTTGTATATTATACAATAATAATTTTATATTTGCAATGTTTTAAGGTGTTTTTCCTTAATTTATTTATTTAAAACTTAGTTCTTTATTGATTTTTCCTTTTTTTATTCTTTATTTCTTTTAATCTATTTTGAAGTAACGCTAAATGGTGTTGTTCGCTTTCTTTTATTTTTTCTATAACTTCTAAAACTTTTTTATCACAAATCTTATTTATGGCGTCGTTATATGCCGAAATGGAAAGCATTTCGTCGGCAATCGCATCAAGTAAGATTTTTTCAATCGTCATATTACTACTTATATTTTCCTTATAAAAGTTCACCCCAACGGGCGTGGACAAAGCCCTACAAGAATTATACGCGCATTGCATTAAACTATTAAGCAAATAAAAATGTTCGGTTTCTGAAAGGGCAATCTCAATAAATATCTCCGCAGTTATCGTATCGCCACTTTTTCCAAAAAAAAGCGATCTATATACGCTTTGGACCACCGTGTTTAATTCACCGCCACGCCCACGAAAAACAGCGTTTATTAGTTCCGCCGTCTTTTTGTCTAAACTTAGTCCGCTCTCTATATTATTTTTAACGTCGTTATTTAACTGCATATTCACCCCACTAATACAATATTTTATGACGGGGGTTTTTGTTTTGTTAAATAAAAAACCGCCCACGTTAACCGTGAGCGGTATAATTATTTAATCTTAATAGAAGTCAGTGTAAAGACCAAAGTTTGCAGTAAAGGTAAGATTGCCGGTAGTTCCTACTGCAATAGAAAGCGACAAGATGCCTTTACCTGAAATTTGCGTTCCCCTATACCACCCTTCAAAACCGTAGTTAGTAGGATTTTTGTGTACGGGCGCAGGGATTATAATAGGACTGCTAAAATCATCAGTATAGGTTTTGGGTAATTTGTCGTAGTTGGTAATTTTAGAATTATCAATAGGATCGCCGTCGTTCGTGAATACGTAAGTTATAGTATATTGAACGGGCGGAGTTTTTTCTATCCAGTTCGCATGATAGGTTCTATTACCTACCGTGCCACAAGCGATAATTACTTTGGTTACAGGTGTAGTGCCACAACTACCCGTCCAACCGATAAATATAAATCCACCCTTGGTAGGATTTACAAGAATAAAATCATCATCAGTATTTTTATAGGTTGCTGGATTTGGGTTTGCAAAACTTGCGCCTTCTATACCTGTATAAGTAATCGTATAAGTTTCTTCTTGACCGCTTGCCCCTCCACTTACAACTTGCCAGTTAGCGATATACTGTCTATTACCAACCGAACCCTTTTTTATCACAACGGTAAGAGTAGGTTCAGCGTAACCAGTACCTGTCCAACCGATAAAGGTGTAACCATCTTTTGACGGGTTTACGAGCGTAATGTCGTTGTCCGTACTCTTGTAAGACGTTGGGTTTGCGCTTGAAAAAGTTGCTTCTTCAACGTTAACGTAGGTTATAGAATAGGTTTGCTCTTCATCTTCTGGGTCTCCGCCAGCGCAACCGACGACGCCAAACACTAGCGGGAGCGCTAACACGAGCGCCAAAATTAAACTTAACAATTTATTTTTCTTCATGTTAATCCACTTATTTACACAAATAGTATCTACGATTTTTTAAATATTACCATGTTTAAGAATAATTGTCAATAAATATAATAAAAAACCGCCATTTTATGACGGTTTTATGAATTATACGTTATATTTCGACATGATTTTAAGAAGTTGACCAAGCCCGTCGTTAATCTTGCTTTTTAAGTTATCGTCAAGCCCCGAACTTTCCGCCATGTTAAGCGCTAATTTAAGTTCCTTAATAACGTTCCTATCCGTTTGAGAAAGCCCGTAATAATCTAACCGTTCCATAACGTTGCGAACGTGCGAAAAATCTACTTCGGGCGCTATTGACGGTGCAGGTTCTTTGTTAAGGCTATTTCTAATTCCGTTATTTTCTTTTTTTTCTTCTGCTGAAAACTTACGAATACGCTCTGGTATAAACTCTGGCTGGTCAGTTTTTAAGGTGTCTTCCGATTTTATCACGGCGTCAAGTTTAGAAATTAAATTTTTATGTTTATCGCTTACCTTAATAGCGCCGTTTATCGACGTGAAAGGCAAAAATAACGATACTGAAAGTCCTACCCCCGTAACGGGTGCAACCATATTGATTAAAGCCGTTACGCCGTCGGTTTTTAATAGTGAAAGCGCTGTTGAAAAGCAAGTAACGGCAATAGTTATCAAAAGGTAAAAAGCACGGATTTTCTTTATAAATTCACGCCTTAAAAGGGCTATCGTAAGGCACACTATAAAATTTATTATAATAGCCGAAAGTGTTGCCCAAAATATAACCGTATACGAAAGGCCGTAAAAAACATTTTGAAGTTGAAAAATAAAACTTTGCGAATTCATAAAACAATAATAAAACTTTTAACGCCGATAATTTTAGCCTAAAAAGTCGTATTTTGTTTTATTTAGTCAATGGTTATACACTCACCCGTAAGAAGACTTACTATCGCGCGACTGTCAACTTTTAAGTTTAAAACGTTTTCCACTACGTAAGAATAAATTTCAAGTTGTTTGGAATAGGTTTCTTTTAATTTTTCCGCACTTCTTGCCGAGTATTTATAATCTATTACCGTCGCTTTATCGCCGTCTATAACAAGCAAGTCTATCACGCCTTGTACCAAGACGGGCGTTTCCACGTCGTTATCGAAAAGTATTGACGACGGAACTTGCGCTATAAAACTTTTTTCTTTAAAAATACGTTTACCCTTAATCTTTTCAAACACTTGACTTTCAATCACGCGTTTTATTGCCAAAAGGTCTATCTTGTCAAGGTCTTCTTTCGTTATAACGCCATTACTTACAATACGGTTTATTTCCCCGTCAAAGTCATTTACGACGTTAAAATCAATAACTTCTAAAAGTTTATGAGCAATAGTGCCACGCTCGGTATCGGTCTTATTTTCGCTTTCCTTAAAGAGTTCTTTAATCGAATAACTATCTTGTTCTTGTTGTTTAAGCGTACCCGTTACCGAAGTTTTAAGCGGTAACTTTGTGTCGGGCAAATACGGATAAACGTATTCAAAGTTGCGTTTAATGGTCGTAACTACGTTTTGGTCGACGGGCAAAGCGCCAAATCCGTCGTTAAACGCCGTCTTCGTATTAGTCAAAACTAAATCGTCTAACGTATAGGTTTGATATTCCACGTCTTCGGGAACGTAATCAATAAACCTGTTTGCATCAGAAAGCGCCTTGCGTTTCATATCGCCACCAACAAAGGTCATATGTAGCGAATATTTCGCCCTTGTAAGTGCCACGTAAAAAAGCCTTAACTCTTCGCGTCTTCGTTCACTTCTCATATGGTCTTTTACAATCCCGCGGAAAAGCGTTTCGTAAGTTAATTTTTCTTCCTTATCGTAATACTTAACGCCAAGTCCGTACAAGCGATCTAAATATACTTCGTCTTTTTCTTCTTGATCGTTCGCCCTTCTCTCTAACCCGTAAACGATAACGACGGGGTACTCTAATCCCTTTGATGCGTGAATAGTCATTATCTTAACTGCATTATCGCCACTACATTCGGAAAGATTTATTTCGTTTCCATCCGTTTCTACGTAAGACAAAAATTCTTTTACCGAAAGATTTTTGCCGTTTTTATTAGATGCCGAGACGAAACGTTCAACTCTTCTTACCTTACTCTCGCCAAACGGACTTGCATATAGACACGCTTTGAAATCATGTCTTTCCATAACCTTTTCAAGCACCGTACCTGCCGAAGTAAAGTCGGCGAGTTTACGAAGGTCTGAAAACTCTTTATGAAAATCGCGCAAACGCTTGCCAAGCAAGGTATTAAGATTATCTTTACAATAAACGTAAGCGTCGTAAAAACTGTCGGGCCTAGTTTTATTTTGTTTGCAATAGTCGGAATAAAGAAAACTTATTTCCGCCAAATCCTCGTCGGAAAATCCACCTATAACGCTCTTTAACACTATGGCAAGCGGAACGTCTTGAACAAAACAATCCACTAATTTAAGCACGGATACAAGCACTTGTATTTCAGGGTAATCGCACACGTCGTCCACCGCTTCGGTTTCGACTTCAATCCCCCTTTTAATCAAACCCGATAGCATTGCCCTAAAATGTTCCGCCGTCTTACTGCGCGTTAAAATGGCTATATCTTTTAAGGTAACTTCCTTTTCCGACCCGCCGTCTTTTGATTTTATGTCGTAATATTTCTTACCTAGTTCATCATTAATAATATTAGCAATTAGCGCAGACGTTTCAGAAATATCGTCGTCGCTTTCTTTTATCTCTTCTAAAATATTGTATATTCTAGGTTCTTCCTTTTCCTTTGACCTTTCCTTTGGCAAATGAAGAAAATGTAGTTTAGCCCTGCCGTATTGTTCGCTAGGGTAAATTCCACCGTCGATAAGTTGTGCCGTGTTTTTATAATCGAGCCCAAACGTTTCTTTGGTCATGGAATAATTAAACACCCTATTTACCATATCAATAACGGCACTTGAAGAGCGGAAATTATGGTTAAGTTTTATGGTTGCCCCGTCTATTAAATCCATAGCGTTGAACTTCGCCTGAAAAAATTCCGGCCTACAACCACGGAAACCGTAAATGCTTTGTTTTACGTCGCCAACCATAAACAAGTTATCGCTTATAATAAGGCTAACTAACTTTTCTTGAACACCGTTGGTATCTTGATACTCGTCGATAAATATGTATTTATAACGTTCGCATACTGCCTTTCTTATCTCTTCGTTAGATAAAATTTTAAGTGCAAAATGTTCCAAATCGGCAAAATCTAAAAGATTTTCGTCACGCTTTAATTCCGAATATATTTCAGTAAAACCTTTCACCAACTGTGATAAAACGCCTAAATGATAGCCTTGCTGAACACATCTTTCTTGGTCGGTTTCCCTATCGGTCAAATACTCGTTATAACGTTCAAGACATTTCTTGATAAGGTCACGACACTCTTTTAAGAGATTTTTTCCCTTGGTTTCTTCTTCGCTTAAACTTTTCTCTATCTTTGTAAAATCTCTTTTATACTCAAAAAATTTCTTAATAACGTATGCGTCGTCACTATTTAGTATTTCTTCTAAATCATCAACCAACTGCTTTCTTAAATTTTCAAGTTTGGGTTTTTCTAAAAATACACCCTCTAACTCGGAAATTTTTTCCCTTATCTTTATAAGCGCATTATCAATATTGATTTTGCAAGTTTTTAAAAGTTCATCAAACCCCTTCTTAGTGCAATAATAAATTCCCCTGTCAAGTAAGTCTTCGGGGCAAGATTCGGACTCGCAAAACTTAAAAATGGTTAGAATAAGTTGCTTAAACTTCGCATCAGAACGTTTATATCTATGCAGTTTTAACACGTTCAAAAAATCCGTGTCAAGCGCTTGATACTTTTCGTTAAAAAGCCTGTCGATTGCAGTATTTTTAAGCGCAGTCGCATCAGTTTCGTCGGCAATAGAAAAATCAGGCGAAACTCCACACTCAAAGAAATACGTGCGAACTAATCTTCCGCAAAAGGAATGCAAGGTTGAAATATCGGCAGTCGGCAAAAGCGCCAACTGTTTAGTAAGCCTTTGATCCTTGGTCTCGTTTATTTTTTTAATCAACTCTTTTTTGAGTTTTTCTTTCATTTCAAGGGCTGCCATTTCGGTAAAGGTAACAGCCAAAATCTCGTCGACGTCCGCAAGCCCTTCGCAAACTAATCTGACGGCGCGCGAAATCATAACGAACGTCTTTCCACTTCCTGCCGAAGCAGAAACAAGCACGTCGCCACGATTATGATTTACTGCGTCTAATTGTTCTTTTTTAAGACTTGGTTGGGACATCATCATTCTCCTTTCCCGTTTGAACTTCATCTACGCTACTTACTGCGCCAACTATGACCGAATCGTCTACTCCGCTTACCGTACGGAATTCTTGGTCAATTTTTCCACAAAGCCCCTTAAATTTACAATAATCACAACTACCTTGATAAGGCGATACCGCTATTACCCCGTCCGCCATTTGTTCCGCCGCCTGCTTAGAAATTGCCATGGCGTAATCAACGTAAGCGTTCATAACTTCCTTTTCAACTACGCTTTTTGGCGCAACGCCAGGGTTAGTAATTTGTTCAGACTTTAAAATTTTACCGTCGTATTCGTTTGCTTTTTTAGCGTCGGACGGCTTAAAATCGTCGTTTAGGGGCATATAATACGCGCCTGCAAGCGTCTTCCCGTCAAGTCCACCGTCCGTTTGCGCACCTTTTGCATATAGGTAAAGTTGCAGTTTCTTGCCCGTAAATAGTCCGGTAGCGCTACTATCGGTACTGCCCGTCTTGTAATCCATTACGACGTAGTAATCGCCGAACACGTCTATTCTATCCACCTTTCCCGTAAGTGAAACCTTGTCGCTTATGGGCATTAAGAATTTCTTTTCGGTAGTATACGGCTTAAACGAAGAGTTGGTAACGTTATAAAAAATTCTACGGCAATGTTTTTTCGCTTCGTCAACAACCCCGTCAATAAGCACCTTAGTGTCGGGTGATTCCATAAATTTAGAAAACTCTTCTAAACCAAGCACCTTTACTACAACGGTTTCAAAAACCGAATTAAAGTTTTGCTCGTTTACACCGTCTATAATCTTAATAAACTCTTCCAAAACGGCGTGAATAAAGTTACCCACGGATAGTGCGTCTACTTTGCCTTGTTCTCTATCTTTAAGTTTAAGTATATGCGACGCAAACGCACCGTACGGGCATTTATAATAATCTTCAATAGTCGTTGGCGAAGTTATCGGCTTAATTAGCGATCGGTTAGAATTAAGTTTTTCGCCCGTTTTCCTATTACATTTTTCTATCACTTCTAAAAGGCGATCGTCGTCCTTTTTAAGGTATAAAAACGCCCTTGCTTTATCGTAACCCAATCCTGCGTCAACACGGTATTCGCCGTATTCTTTTGCAAAAGTGATTAAACCTTGCTTTTCGGTAAGATAACCGTTTTTGTAATTATACGGTCTTACTTCAAACAAGTTTTCGGCGTACGTAATAACTTCACTTTTAGCGTTCTTTTTACCGTCGCAACCTATGGCAGGACAAGATAAGAATAATTTTTCCGAAAAAGAAGACAGCGAAAGCCCAACACTTTCACACGTACGCTGATTTACTACACGAATTTTCGGTTCAACTAAAACGTTTATATCGGAAAGTCTATTTATTTCCCCGTCAGATAATAGTGCAACGTCCTTTTTATAATACGGAACTTTATCGTTAAGCCCTATCGCAAACAAAATTTTAGGGCTTGCAAGCGAAACTTCCCTATAAGCGCCTATAAATACCGCGTCGCTATACTGCGGAATAATAGACAATTCCATTGCCATAACCCCGCTAGTAAACACACTTTTAATTTCATAAAGAGTAAGTTTAGAATTACCCAAAAGCAACTGCATTTCGTCAAGAAGTTTAACGGTTACGTCGTAAATTTGATCGTTTACAGCGCGTTCTTCGTACTCACCGAGTTCGTTTAACATTTTAGAGAACTCGACAAGTTTACTTTGCACGTCAAGCCGATGTAATAATTCCTTTATATTAAACTGTTGAAAGCACTCGCAAATACGTGCGCGCATTTGCTCAAATAACGCTGTATTTTTATTTTCTTTTTCAAAAGTGAATTCCTTTTTGAAAGCCGAGAAATTGATATTGTATTTAAGAACGTAGTTCTCGAAACCGTCTATTAACGATTTATCTGCGCAGAATAACGGGTTTTTATAAAAATTCGCTAGCGCCGTTCTTTCCATCTTTTTTCTAAATACGTCGATATACGCAGTAATAAGCGTTATTAACGGATGATTTTCCGGTTTCTTTTTTTCGTCAAGAAAGTAAGGTATATCTAACGTATTAAATACCGACGTAATATCGCTACGATATTCATTCACGTCGGAAAGCGCAATAGTAATATCACTATAACGATAGCCTTTTAAGGTTACTAACGCCTTTATCGTTTGGGCAACCTGCTCGATTTCATCACGAATTGATTTAGGATTGCTAATAAAAACGTTATCCGTTTGTTGCTTATCGTTCAAAAACGCTTGCGGATTAAATATGTTATCGGCTAAAATTCTACCTTCATTTGAAAAATTGCCGTCTATAAAACTCTCTTCTACTAAAATTCCGTTTTCCTTACACAAAGCCTTAAACGCACAAACGGTTTCGCCAACGTAAAGCATTTTGTTCTCGCCGTCGGTCAAAATAGCAGTTACACTCTTTGCATTTCTCAATAACGCCGAAACAACGCTACGCGCCTGATTAGTCCACGACGAAAAACCCACCAAATACACGTCGGCATCTTTAACAGTTTTGTCTTGGTCAATAATTTGCGGTAAATACGACAGCATTGAACTTTGATCTTCAAAGCCGTTCTCTTTAAGGAAATTTTCGTACCCCGTAAAAATCTCGTAAACGTCTACGAGTTTATTTTTCAAAACCCCGTCGGTATGAGTACTTGCGTTTAAAATATCTTCGGGGGTTACCTTTGCGCTCTTTAACTGAATAATAAGGTCGAAAAGCGACGGCGCAAGACTAGTTCTACTCGGCGAAAAACATTTTAAGTTTGCCTGCGCTAAAACGCGTTTAACAGCCATTGCCGAACCTTCTCTTGAAAGAATATTCGGCATAAGTTTTTTTACGCGCAAAAAGTTGCCGAACGAATAAACGTCGGTATTAAAACTTCCCTTGTGCCTTTCGCAAATAATGCGTTCAGCCATGAGCGAAACTTTTTCATCACAAAAAATTAAGTTCTTTCCGTCAACTCCGCCCGTTTTTCCGTCTAGGGTTTTACTTAGTACGGTAAAAACGTTAAACTGCGAATCGGTTACAATAAGTCTTGCTTTCTTTTCCATATTTTAATTATAACATATTTTTCAAACTTTAAAAGTTTTTTAGTATAGAGTTTTACAATTTTTTTTATTTGTGGTATTATATTTAATACATAGATATTTACGGAGATATATAAATGAAAAAAATTATAATAACAATCATTGCAATTTGCATGATTGCGCTAACGGGTTGCAGTTGTGTGCCCGAAAACTCTTTGAGTTTTACTAACGCTTGGAACGGCGGTAACGATGCCACGGCAATGACTGAAACCACCACCTATAAAGTAACTTATAGCGATAACTTTACGGTCGGTAATTATTCGTTTAAGAAAGGCGACGGCTTAACCAACTTTTTCCGCTACGACCAAGGTACTTACACCGAAACTCTTAAAGTAATAAATAAGAGCGATAGCAGTATTCCCGCCGAACTTGAAAACAATGATATTCTTTTAGACATTGAATCAACCGTTCTTTATTTGCATACCGAATTTAGCATAAACGTTTATTATACGTACGCTGATAAAACCGACGAACTTCACGAAGAAAAAATAATCACCGACGTCTTCTTTGGAACTGCAAGCGCATCTTTCACGCCTATATACGCAAAGTCGGTAAGCAAACACACGTTGGCAATTAAAGGCGAAAGCATTTCAATCAACACGATAAACACCGAATACGTTTCGATATTTAGCAAGAACTCATACAAAATCACTTCGAAAATCGGCGACAATGAACCTAATGAAAAAACTTACGAAAAAGGTTATAAAAAGTACGTTGATAACACCGAACTTTTATTTGCAATAAGAAATATGACGCTTACCGCACCGACGGGCGAACAAGGTCAAACCCAAGCGTCTACTCTTCCGACGGTTTCCCCCGTATACGGTGATGCGCAAGATTTAGCAATAACGCATTTTGACGGAGCAAATGAAATTGTTACAGTAAACGGTACGGAATATTCAATCCCCTGTAAATACGTTTCAATGGGTTTAAGTACCACTTCAAATTCAGGTAGAGCACAACTTTTATTTATTCAAAACGAAAAGGTTGAAAACTTGTTCGGTGGCGAAAATAGATCGGTTATGGTTAAATACGTTTACCCACTAATGACTTACGGTTCTTTCGATAGCATGGGCGCGTTAATATACACCTTGGAAAGCGTAGTTCGCGCATAACGAATAAATATCAAATAATAATTAAAGCCGTTAAAAGTCCCCCTTTAACGGCTTTTTTATAGTTAGTCTTCTTTATTCTCTCCGTCATCTAACTTTCGGACTATCGCCACAACTATAATAAAAATAATCTTCTATAACTAGATTTTCAACAAAAAAACAGACACCTACAAAAAGTGTCTGTTTTAATTTCGTTAAATTTAATTATTAGCCTTGTACGAAACCTGCAACCAAAAGACGATCTAAACCACCAACCCAGTCAAACACGTTATTAGTGGTTATGTTTGAACCAAGTTCCGCAAAGGACATTGCATCAAGTACGGTAACGTTAACAAGCCTGATTTCGTTTTCATTTGCCGAGTTAAAACTCTTTAACGCCTTACAACCGTAGAAAGCATACGCTTCAATTTCAGTTGCAACAGTAGTAACGGTAGTAAGTTTTTCGCAACCATAGAATGCGTAACTGCTTATAGCGTTTATAGCACCCAAGTCAACGGTAACAATTTTACTGTTCTTAAATACTCTTGAACCGATTTCAGTAACAGACGACGGAATAACGATATTTTCAACACCTGCATTTTCAAAAGCATTGTCGTCGATTACCAAAAGGCTTGTGGCGTTTGTTAAATCTAAACCTTGATTAAGTTTAACACAATCTTTGAACGCACCCTTGCCTATCTTAGTGATACTCGGCGTAATAACAACGTTTGAAAGATACATTGTGTTTGCCATAGCGTAATCACCGATAACGGTAACTTTTTCATCAAACTTAACTGTGCTTATAGCCGAATTGCCATAGAAAGCGTACATAGGAATACCGTAATTTTCCTTAGGCGAAACGGTAACGGTGCGTAATGACATAGGAACGTAATAATCAAAACTGCTTGACTTACCGTCGTAAACTTGCGTTATCTTTTGACCAAATTGATATTCTTCCGTACCGAACATGTAACCGAAAGTTCTCATTTTGTCAACCGACTTTTCGTCCGCAGTTGCGCTTTCGCCGTAATAGGTATCGGCTACTGCATTATAGCCTACGAAAGGAATAACTAATTCTTCAAGGTTTTTCATATTAGCAAACGCGCCTTGATCGATTTGCGTAACGGTTTGGGGAACAATAAGTTTTTTGATATTGTCTGCGCCGTAAAAGGCGTTTGTCTTAATTCTACCAACAACTTTGCCTTCACCTGCGATTGCAGCAATATCCAAAACGCCGTTAGTCAACGTGCCGTCGTCAACGTAGTCGTAAACGGTATAGGTATCATCACTTCCCATTTTCTTCATCAAAAGACCTTTCTTAGAACCCGATGCATCGTCGCCTGCACAAGCAAAAAAGCATGAGATAGAAAGAATAATCACAACGGACAGCAATATAATTTTAAGAATCTTGTTTTTCATAAAAGCACTCCTTATCGCTTTAAGTATAGTATAACCAATATACCTATTAAGTTTACCATTTTAACCGTGCTTTGTCAATGAATAATATTTATTTAAATATTAAAAAGGGGGATTTTTTGAGTTTTTTTACCCAAAACCCCCCTATCATAATCATAGAATTACCTTACCTTTATAAAAGGAATCGAAAAATCCGTTAGTATCTGCCCCTAATCGCTCGAACACGCCTGCAAAATCGTAAGGCGTAGCATTCTTAAACGTAAAGTCTGAATAATACCTTTTAAGTCCCTTATAAAACTTATCTTCACCCACAGTTTCGCGCAAGGTGTCAAACATAATACACCCCTTTATGTAAGCAATATTGACGTATTCGTACTCGCTAGAATACTCGCCGAGTGACCGTAGCATTGACGTATCAACGTTTCCGTAAAGTTTGTCGTACACCGTGCAAAATATCTTATACGTCCCGTAAGCCGAATCCACTAAATACTCTCTACTATACCCGTATTCGGGGTAATTCTCATAAAAAATAATCACTGAATATTCTGCAAGCCCTTCGTCCAAAAATCCATATTCAATTTCGTTGTTGCCCACCGTTGTTTGCCACCATTGATGTGCCGTTTCGTGAACGATAACTTCGCCGTACGCCTTTTCTTCCAAATCGTCGCTTATCATAACTAATGCAGGAAATTCCATACCACCTTGCACAAATTCCGTTTGCACTACCGAATAATTTTCATACGGATACTCCCCGAATTTTTCTTCAAACAATTTAATGCTTTTAACGGCATATTCAAGCGATTTGTCGCAAGTCGAATCGTCGTAATAATAATAGTTTATTTGCACACCCGTTGAACTATCGGTAATAGTTTTGAACTTTTCCGACAAAACGAACGCAAACGACCTTGCCGAGTTTTGTTTATAAATACACGTGCGCTTATTTTCCTTTTCGCTACAATCTACCACTTGCCCAGAAGATGCAACAACGTATTTGCTATCAGTCGTTAAAGTTACCTTATAGTCGGCTACGTCGCTATAAAAGGGGTCCCCGTTGGCGTAATATACACACTCGTAAAAGCCATCGTCGTTATGAGCGCAAAGTATGGGATAAAAGTTTGCAAGATTTATCGTACTGTCGTTATAGCCCGTTCTTGCTACCACGTTTGCAAGGTGAGTTTTAAAGTCTATCTCCACGCAAATTTTCTCGTCGGGAAAAACTTCTCTATTTAAAGAAACAATCAACACGTTATAATCTTCTCCACCGATCGTAAACTCTACTTTATCGCCTTCTACTCGCACTTCCGTAATTTCCATACTGCCAAAATTTATTCCGTGTGGATAGGCGTTTGAAATATACTGTGGACTTATGGGCGAATATTTTGCACCGTTTCTAAATGCGTTGGGAAACAAGTTAAATTTAAGTTCTTTAACCGTGTTTTCCGTCCCGTTAAAAAAGGTAACCTTTTCGCTACCCACAAGCGTTTTTCCGTCGATTAGTTCGCAAGTTATTTCGTATGCGCATTTATTGTTTATGGAACTTGTACACCCAAACAAAGGAACTATGCATAATGCACACAATAAACTTGCAACAACCAAACTTATTTTTTTCATAAAAAAACTCCGTATAAAATACTTTTCTTAAAATATTTTATTCGGAGTATTGCTTAAAGATAACTTATATATTATTTTTCTTCAAGAATAAGATATTTCGACGGATCTATAATCGTACCGTTTTCAATAACTTCAAAGTGTAAATGCGCACCTTCTTTGTATTCTTGACGGTTACTCGTTGAAACGTGTCCTATAACGTCGCCTGCATTTACCGTTTGCCCAACGCTTACACTATCGCCGTCTGCAAGTGAATTATATACAGTTTTAAGTCCGTTTCCATGGTCAATAGTAACCGTATACCCTTTTAATAAGGTGTTTTCAACACTTTCAATCGTTCCTTTATACACGGCTAGAACTTCCGTGCCTTCGCTTGCAAAAAAGTCCATTGCCATATGCGCTTCATAACGGTTAAGCGTTACGTTAAACACCATAGTCGAACTATACTCTTCAATTGCCGTAGTGTTTGCTACCGGCATGATAAACGTTATTACCGAATCAACGGGTTCATCAGGCTCGTCGGGAATTATAGGGCTATCAACGGGCTCGTCAGGAATTTGCGCCTGCTCGTCGTCGATAGGGTTTTGAATTTCAGGTTGAGGGGTAACGCTTTCTTTCAAGAACATAAGCGTTACTGATAACGCTACTGCAAGAATACATAACGCCAAAATTATATAAACCGAATTCCTTTTAATAAATAATATTGCCTTGTTTGCTGTTTTTTTCATATTAACCTCCAAAAATCAAACCTTTTATTTGATTATTACCACTAAATTTTTTTATATACTACTTTTTAAAAACTTCCATAAATTAAAGGCGAGCCTATCTTTATATACTCGTTCGCAACGAAAACGTGAAGATTTACCTTCTTGTCGTTTATATTTTGCGTATACTTAATATTTTTAGAATAGGCATAAAAACTAACACCTTCCGCCGTACTTTCACTAAAAACAAGTTGGGCGTTAAAACTTGATAAAATATCTATAACAGAAATATCTTTTTTTAACACAACACTTTCGCCTCTTATGTTACCCACAAACGGGAAATCTTGTTTTTTTACAGTAATAATTTTAGAATTTGACGACGCCGAGCCTATATACAATTCAAAAGTATCCGAGTAATTTTGAAAAACGGGCGTTTTAGAATTAAACCATATTCCGAAAAGAACTGATATACACAAACCGACACAAATGATTTTTTTAAGCATAAAAAATACCCTTTCCGTTTTCTCGGAAAGAGTATTGACAAAAATATTTTTATTTATACTTGTATTGTTAAAATAATTATGAGTAAAGGTTAAATGCGAATAAACTCCGTTACACCCGCCTCTCGTGCAAGGGACATTGTATTTATTCCGTAAAAGGTATCGCCACAATGCTTTAAGGCGGTTTTCAACCTATCGTCTATCACGTTTATACTTCCACCTAACATCTTAAATCTTTCAAGTGTTTTAACGCCAAGTTTATTTAGTACGGAAACTTCTTTTTTTAACTTAAATTTAGCGCCCTCTGAACGGCTTTTGCCCTTTTTTATATAGATTAACTGTTCTTGTAGTCCGTCTAAAAGTTGGGTTTCACTTAATTTGAATTCACGGCAAAGTACGTCGATATACTCATTATAATCGGTAAAAGTCAAAAGCGAAGACGCTTTGCAATTAAAATAAACGTCGTAAATTCCCAAAATTTTTACCGAAACGTATAAAAGCAATCCGTAATCAAAAGAAGATTTAAATCCGTTTAACAATCGCAACACAACCGTTTCAGCCGAACTAAAAGTAAATTCACCGTGTGATAATGCGTTGATAAGTTCCACCGTCAATGAGTTTTTAAGGAATAGAACGGCGCGTTCTTTTTGAGATATGCCGTCAAAATTAAAAGTTTCGGTAACGGCATCCTTAAAATAATCGAATAAGTACGACGAAGGCGTTGTTCCGTTATTAGCGTGGCGCATTCTATAATCAATCAAAGACACCGTTCTACTCATAACGTTTGCATACGCATTATAAGCACCGTCGTTTTTATCAAACAGAAAATCGTCTATTATAACGTATCTTTTTACGTCTAAATTAATCTTATCTATCTTGTCGCCGTTTTTTAGACAAATAAGATTATCACAAATTCCATGAGTATCAAATTCGTTAAGACCACAAATAATAGGAATTTGTTTTACGCTTGCAAAATACGAACAAATTCTATAAAGACCTGCGTCGACAGTGATTATCGCCCTTACGTCTTCCGGAAAACTAAATAGTTGAGAAGCGCTTTTAACGGTGTCGTCCGAACCATACTTAAATAGCATTGCGATAGGCTTAATTCCACACTTTTTTAACTTATCGGCAAGTGGTTTTATAAAAGAAGAAAACGTATCTTCATAGCAAACTAACGCAACTTTGCTAAAAGGCGCAATCTTCGTTGTAAGTTTAGTAACGTTTTCAATTAAGTTGCCCTGATAAAATTCAATATTAAATTTTTCCTTGTCCGAATAACCTTTTACAATAAAATTAAGGTGCTCGGCAATATTAATAAATGCCATTAGTTTCCCCTTTTCATAGCATAATAATAAGCCAAAAAAGGCAAAATGTCAAGCATAGGCAAAAATTCTACGCTTTTTGACAAAAAAACAAAAAAAAGCGAAAAAAAAACAACGTTATTTTTAAAAAATTATTGAAAAAATATTTATATATTGTATAATATATTCAAGAAACTTTGGAGGGTTTAAGTATATGAATAAGAGTGAATTGATTAGAGCAATAGCAAACAATGCAAATTTGACCATCAAGCAAGCAACGGCTGCTTTCGACGGTTTAATTGATGCAATTACCGACGGTTTGAAGAAAGGCGACAAAATACAAATTTCCGGTTTCGGCACATATGAAATTAAGTCCAAAGATGCAAGAGAAGGCATCAACCCCAAAACTGGTGAAAAAATTAAAATCGACGCTTCCAAAACTCCCGTTTTCAAGTTTGGTAAAGCATACAAAGATTTGTTTTAATTAAATAAGAAACCAAAAACGGCGTTTTGAAAACGCCGTTTTTTCATCACAAAAAAAGTTTAAGTAATTTTATTCAGTTTGAGATGATAATTTATCACGCTTTACATATTTGTAAAACAAAAAAGGTGCAGTATTCTGCACCTTTTTATTTTTAGTTTTTACCAAAATTATTTAACGATTTTGGAAACAACGCCGGAACCTACGGTTCTGCCACCTTCACGGATAGCGAAACGGAGACCTTCTTCCATAGCGATGGGGGTTATGAGTTTAACAGTCATGTTGATGTTGTCACCAGGCATAACCATTTCTACGCCTTCGGGAAGTTGGATAGAACCGGTAACGTCGGTAGTTCTGAAATAGAACTGAGGACGATAGTTGTTGAAGACAGGAGTATGACGACCACCTTCTTCTTTCGTCAAGATATAAACTTGACCTTCGAATTCGGTGTGGGGTTTAACTGAACCGGGTTTAGCAATAACTTGTCCCCTTTCAATGTCCTTTTTGTCGATACCACGGAGAAGAGCACCAACGTTGTCACCTGCTTGTGCTTCGTCAAGAAGTTTTCTGAACATTTCAAGACCGGTAATAACGGTGTTTTTTGATTCTTCAGAAAGACCAACGATTTCAGCGGGATCGTTAACGTGTGCAACACCACGTTCAACTCTACCAGTAGCAACGGTACCACGACCAGAGATCGTAAATACGTCTTCTACAGGGAGAAGGAAGGGTTTAGCTTCGTCACGTTCGGGAGTAGGAATATAACTGTCAACAGCGTCCATAAGTTCTCTTATGCAAGCAGTTTCAGGTGCGTTGGTAACAACGTCGCCTTCGTGGGATTGAGCAAATTCGAGAGCTTTAAGAGCGGAACCCTTAATAATGGGGGTCTCGTCGCCGGGGAAGCCGTATTCAGAAAGAAGTTCTCTGATTTCCATTTCAACGAGTTCGAGAAGTTCGGGATCGTCGAGTTGGTCACATTTGTTCATGAATACTACGATATAGGGAACGCCAACCTGACGAGCGAGAAGAATGTGTTCTCTAGTCTGGGGCATGGGACCGTCGGTAGCAGCAACAACGAGGATTGCGCCGTCCATTTGAGCAGCACCGGTGATCATGTTCTTAACGTAGTCAGCGTGTCCGGGGCAGTCAACGTGTGCATAGTGACGGGAATCAGTTTGATATTCAACGTGAGCAGTATTAATTGTTATACCACGTGCTCTTTCTTCAGGTGCTTTATCGATTTCATCGTACTTCATCTTTTGTGCTTGACCCTTAGCAGCCATCGTCATAGTGATAGCAGCGGTAAGAGTGGTCTTACCATGGTCAACGTGTCCGATAGTACCGATATTAATGTGCGGTTTACTTCTGTCAAATTTAGCCTTTGCCATTTGAATTTCCTCCAAATTTTCTGATAATTTTTATATTTTATATTTTTTATTACTTTTTTAATGAAAAGTTATACTTATTGTACAATAATTTTAACTAATTGTCAACAGTAAATTAAGATTTTTTACCCATTATCTTTTCAGCAACCGATTTGGGTACTTCCGAATAATGAGAGAACTGCATCGTGTAGTTACCACGGCCTTGCGTTCTTGAACGTAAGTCAGTTGCGTAACCAAACATTTCAGCAAGCGGAATATGTGCGTCGATAACCTTGATACCGTTTCTATCTTCAGTTCCTTGGATGATACCACGACGTGCGGTAACGTTACCCATAAGGTCACCAAAGTAAGCGTCCGGTGTAAGGATTTCAACTTTCATAACTGGTTCTAAAAGAACACTCTTTGCTTTTTGTAAGCCTTCTTTAAGAGCCATGCTACCTGCAATCTTAAACGCCATTTCGGACGAGTCAACGTCGTGATAACTACCGTCGTAAACTGTTACCTTGAAGTCAACTACTTCGTAGCCAGCCAAAATACCGTTCTTAGATGCTTCTTGAATACCTTTGTTGATAGGTTGAATAAATTCCTTAGGAATTGAACCGCCAACCGTTTCGTCAACGAATTCGTAACCCTTGCCTGGTTCTTGCGGTTCAAGACGGATTTTACAATGGCCGTATTGACCGTGACCACCCGTTTGACGCTTAAAGAGACCTTCTGCTTCAACTGCTTGTCTAATGGTTTCTTTGTAAGCAACTTGGGGCTTACCAACGTTTGCTTCAACTCTAAATTCACGAAGCAATCTATCTACGATAATTTCAAGGTGAAGTTCGCCCATACCTGCGATAATAGTTTGTCCCGTTTCTCCGTCGGTATAAGTCTTAAACGTGGGGTCTTCTTCGGCGAGTTTTGCAAGAGCAAAACCCATCTTTTCTTGACCTTGTTTAGTCTTAGGTTCAATAGCAACCCTAATAACGGGTTCAGGGAATTCCATTTGTTCAAGTATGATTTGATTGTTTTCGTCACAAAGCGTATCGCCCGTGGTGGTTTCTTTCAAACCTACGAGAGCACAAATTTCACCTGCGTAAACAGCATCAACTTCTTCTCTATGGTTAGCGTGCATACGAAGAATTCTTGCAATTCTTTCCTTCTTACCCTTTACGCTGTTGTAAACGTAAGAACCGGTTTTGAGAACACCCGAGTAAGCACGGAAGAAAGCGAGTTTACCAACGAACGGGTCGGTCATGATCTTAAATGCAAGACCACAGAACGGAGCGTCGTCGCTAGCTTCTCTCGTGGTTTCTTCGCCCTTGGAATCAACACCGCTAACAGAACCAACGTCCAAAGGACTGGGGAGATATTCAACGATAGCGTCCAAAAGATTTTGAACACCCTTGTTCTTATAACTTGAACCACAAAGAACGGGGGTAACTTTCATTGCAAGAGTTGCTTTACGCAAACCGATTTTGATTTCTTCAACGGAAAGATCGCCTTCTTCGAAGAATTTTTCCATTAAAGCATCGTCGGATTCAGCAGCGAGTTCAACGATTTGCGCTCTGTATTCTTCGCACAAATCCTTCAAATCTTCGGGAACTTCGGTAACTTGAATTTCTTTACCTAAGTCGTCAAGATAAATATCTGCCTGTCTATTTATAACGTCAACAACACCCTTAAACGTTTCTTCTTTACCGATAGGGAGAAAAATTGGAATGGCGTTGGTTTTAAGTCTATCACGCATCATGTCGATAGCGTTAAAGAAGTTTGCGCCGTTAATATCCATTTTGTTAACGTAAGCGATACGGGGAACTTTATATTTGTCCGCCTGACGCCAAACCGTTTCACTTTGGGGTTCAACACCGCCCTTTGCACAGAAAGTTGCAACGGCGCCGTCCAAAATACGAAGTGATCTTTCAACTTCAACGGTAAAGTCAACGTGTCCGGGGGTATCTATAATATTTATACGGTGATTTTTCCAGTAGCAAGTGGTTGCAGCAGACGTAATGGTAATACCACGTTCCTGTTCCTGAACCATCCAGTCCATGGTAGCAGCACCTTCGTGGGTTTCGCCCAACTTGTGGGTTTTACCCGTATAGAACAAAATACGTTCGGTGGTGGTAGTTTTACCAGCGTCAATGTGCGCCATTATGCCTATATTTCTGGTTACACCTAAATTTAAATCTCTCGGCATAGTGTTTCTCCAAAATTAAAATCTGAAATGTGCGAACGCCTTGTTTGCTTCCGCCATTCTGTGGGTATCTTCTTTCTTCTTAACAGCGTTGCCCGTGTTATTGAAAGCATCAACGAGTTCAGCAGCAAGACGAGCAGCCATTTCTCTTTCACTTCTCTTTCTTGCAGCAGCAACCAACCAACGGATTGCAAGCGTCTGTCTTCTTTCAGCCCTGATTTCGATAGGTACTTGATAGTTAGCACCACCTATTCTCCTTGCTTTTACTTCTACCATAGGCATAATGTTACCGAGCGCTTGAGCGAACATCTCTTGCGGATTTGCACCGACTTTTTCTGATGCCACGGTGAACGCGTCGTAAACAATGCCTTGAGCAATACCCTTCTTGCCGTCTAACATAACTTGGTTGATGAGTTTGGTTACAACCTTGTCGTTATACACGGGATCGGGTAATACGTCTCTTTTAGCAATATTGCCTCTTCTTGGCATAATTTAATCCTCCTTTAAATTTTTTGCGCTTAAATTTTTTATAGCGCGTGTTTAAGGGTAAACCCTTGTTTTAGTACAGCTATCACTTGCCCTTTCGGGTAGCGAACCTTCTGTCTTGCGACATACTGCCTACCAAATCGGGTTAATTTTCCGAATCTCCGATTATAAGTAGGTGTCTTTTGTCTGTGAATAAACTTTTATTGTTTATTTAGGACGTTTAGCGCCGTATCTCGAACGAGCCTGTCTACGTTTTGCAACGCCGGCAGTATCGAGTGCGCCACGGATTATGTGGTATCTAACACCAGGTAAGTCTTTTACTCTGCCGCCACGGATAAGAACTGAACTGTGTTCTTGCAAGTTATGTCCTTCACCGGGGATGTAAACGATACCTTCTTGTTTGTTAGTCAAACGTACTCTGGCAATCTTACGAAGTGCAGAGTTAGGTTTCTTAGGGGTAGTTGTGGTAACCGACAAACAAACCCCTCTCTTCTGCGGACATTCGTCGAGAATAGGTGATTTGGATTTGTAGGTAATTTTCTTTCTGCCCTGTCTGATTAACTGTTGAATTGTAGGCATTTACGCACCTCCTTATAAATTTTCGGATATTCAGAAAACGGATTCGGAAACTTCCGTTTTAGAAACAAAATTTTTATATTCTCTTGGCGGGTATTTTTTTACCCGCCAGAGTATAATTTTACCATTTTTCGCATATTTAGTCAAACAAAATAATGCGATTTACTTGTATTTTACAAGCAATTATACAGGTTCGTTGATATTTGCAACGATAATTGCTTGCGGGGAAACGTTCTTGTAATCCTTAATGCCCGTACCTGCGGGAATAAGTTTACCGATAATAACGTTTTCTTTAAGACCGAGTAACGGGTCAATCTTATTCTTGATTGCAGCCTCGGTAAGAACTCTTGCGGTTTCTTGGAAGGATGCAGCCGACAAGAAACTTTCCTTAGCGAGCGCAGCCTTGGTGATACCGAGAAGTATTCTCTTACCAACAGGGGGTCTTAAACCGTTATCGAGAGCCTTCATCGTTTCTTCTTCAAATCTGTAAAGGTCAAGTTTTTCACCAGGGAGAACGTCTGCGTCGCCGGGGTTTTCTACCTGAACTTTCTTCATCATTTGACGAACGATAATTTCAACGTGTTTATCGTTGATATCAACGCCTTGTGAACGGTAAACGCTTTGGATTTCGCGAAGAATATAATCTTGAACGCCCTTGATACCCTTGGTTTTAAGAATATCTTGCGGATAAACTGCGCCGCTCGTGAGAACCGAACCGGGTTCTACCCTATCGCCTGTTTTAACGATAACACCCGTTCCGAAAGGAATAGTGTAGTCTTTGGTTTCACCCTCGTCAGTCTTAACGATAACGTGAATAATCTTGTCTTTTTCTTCTATTTCAACTAAACCGCTGTGTTCGCAAACGATTGCAGCGTGTTTGGGTTTACGTGCTTCGAAAAGTTCTTCAACCCTAGGAAGACCTTGCGTAATGTCGCCCGTACTTGCGATACCGCCCGTGTGGAAGGTACGCATAGTAAGTTGAGTACCAGGTTCACCGATAGATTGAGCGGCGATAATACCAACTGCTTCACCGATTTGAACGGGGTTATTGTTACTCATGTTCTTACCGTAACACTTAGCACAAACGCCAGTTTTGGACTTACAAGTAAATACGCTTCTGATTTCGACTTCTTCAATACCTGTGTTAACGATTTCGTCAGCCATGTCTTCGGTGATCATTTCGCCACCCTTAACCATAACTTCGCCCGTCTTGGGATTGATAACGTCGTTAATAACGAATCTACCTGCGATACGGTCACGCAAGCCTTCGATAATTTCACCCTTACTGCCTCTAATAGCCGAAACTACGACGCCCTTAGGAGTTTCACCGAAATTTGCGAAACAGTCGTCTTCTTTAACGATAACTTCTTGTGATACGTCAACCAAACGACGGGTAAGGTAACCCGAGTCTGCCGTTTTAAGTGCGGTATCCGCCAAACCTTTACGTCCACCGTGAGATGAAATAAAGTATTCAAGAACGGAAAGTCCTTCACGGAAACAAGATTTAACCGGAATTTCAATAGTTTTACCGTTAGGATCGGTCATAAGACCACGCATACCTGCAAGTTGCTTAATTTGGTCGATAGAACCACGCGCACCAGAGTTAGCCATCATAAGTATCGGGTTGAACTCGTCAAGCGTTTCTTTAAGTTTTGCAGTAACGTCGTCAGTAGCCTTTTTCCAAATGCTAACGACTTTCTTATATCTTTCTTCGTCTGTTATAAAGCCTTTCTTGTAAAGGTTTTCAACTTTAAGAACGTGTTCTTCGGCTTCTTTAAGGATTTCGGGTTTTGCCTTGGGCATATGCATATCGAACACGCTGGTCGTGATTGCGCCAACGGTCGAATACTTAAATCCGAGAGCCTTAATTTCGTCGAGAACTTCGGCAGCACAACTTGCGCCGTGACGCTTAAAGCAAGCGCCAACGATCTTTTGCAAGTCTTTCTTGCCTACGAGTTTATCTATTTCGTATTTAAGGTAATCTTCCTTACAGTTTCTTGCCGTAAAGCCGAGATCTTGCGGAATTGCTTGGTTGAATATAATCTTACCAACCGTAGTCTTTACTCTACCCGAAATCTTTTCGCCGTCAACAACGACTTCTCTTCTTACGTAGATTTCGTCTTGCAATCTAATCTTACCCGTTTGATAAGCCATGATTGCTTCTTCGGGGCAGATATAAGAAACGGTGTATTCGGGAACGCCGTAAACCGTTCCGTTTTCGTCTTCTTTACCCTTTGCGTTATACTTACGTCCTATATGCTTCTTGATAATGGTAAGGTAATAAGAACCCATGACCATATCTT
>CASDPM010000030.1 GCA_949282465.1 uncultured Bacillota bacterium | reverse complement strand
AGTCAAGGCGGGATTTTTCCCGCCTTGTTTGGTATTAAGGGAAAAGGCATATGCGTATAGTTTATAACAAACAACTTAATAGTTCGGACGAGCACACGGTGAGAACTTTTGCTCACGAATGTGGTATTTTATACGATCCCGCACGCCTTTTGTTTTACCGTAATATCGACACCGTTGAAAAAGCCAAACTTTTTTTATCACCAAGCAAATCTCATTTCCACGACCCGTTTTTGCTCAGAGGCATGAACGACGCCGTAAATAGACTATATTTAGCAAAACAAAGGGGCGAGAACGTTTTAATTTTCGGCGATTATGATGCCGACGGCGTTTGTGCCACTACCGTATTGTATTTGGCGTTAAAGGATTTTGGAATAGATGCACGTTACACTTTGCCCGAACGTGACGATGGGTACGGTCTTAACATTTCCATAATAGAAAAACTTCGCGCCGAGAAAGACGTAGATTTAATCGTTACAGTTGACTGTGGAATAAGCGATTACGAAAAGATAGAGCAATTAAAATCGACGGGTATTGAAGTGATAGTTACCGACCATCACCAACCCCCTGAAATAATTCCTAACTGTGTTTGTATAAACCCCAAAATAGTTGGTCAAGCATATCCTTTTAGCGAACTTTGTGGCGCAGGTGTTGCTTATAAGTTGGCTTATGCTTTGATAGGCGATAGGGCGGATAAATATCTTGATTTCGTTGCGACGGCAACCGTTGCCGATAGTATGGAACTTGTCGGCGAAAATAGAGATATTGTAGCCGAAGGTCTAAAACTGTTTGAAGAACCGTATATTCGCCCGTGCTTTAAGCAACTTTTAGGCGATAATTCTAAACAAATCTCGGCAACTACACTTGCTTTTGGAATTGTCCCAAGAATAAACGCAGGTGGTAGAATGGGCGACGCAAAATGCTCGCTTAAACTGTCTACTACTGATGACCAAAACGAAATTTATGATTTGGTTGTAAAACTTAACGAATATAACGTTGCTCGCCAACAAGGGTGCGACGATATATATCGTGAGGCAAAAGAGAAAATTCTTAAATATAAATGCGCCTACGACCCCGTAATAACCGTTTACGACGAAAAATGGAAAACGGGTTTCATCGGCATAGTTTCCGCACGTTTAGTGGAAGAATACGGACGCCCCGTAATCATTTTTGCAGGGCATGACGGAGTGTTGAAAGGCTCGGCAAGAAGTATTGACGGCATAAATATTCACGAGGCGCTAACGGCAGTTTCCAAACTTTTAGTTGGGTTTGGCGGACACTCGCAGGCGGCGGGTGTAACGGTTGAAAAATCCAAATTCTCGGCGTTTAGAAATCAACTTAACGCTTTCGTTGCAAAGAATAACGCTAATAGGAAATATGCGCCCACTATCAACGCTGAATGGATGGTTAAAGGTGAAATCTCGTTAGAATTTGCAAGGGAAATCGAACTATTAGAACCCTTTGGCGTAGGTAATAAAAAGCCGTTGTTTACTATTGAAGATAAAGAGTTTTATCCAACGGCACTTAAAAATGGTTCTCCACACTACAATTTTAAGACTAGCGCCATAGATATGCTTTGGTTTAACGTTGGCGAAAGCGCAAAAAAACTTTTAACACCCGTAAAGAAGACGGTCGTTTTTGAAGTTAATCGCTCGATATTTAGAAATAAAGAGTCGGTAAAAGGTTACGTTAAATGTGTAGAATACGATTATTCAAACCTAAACGATCTATCGTTAGATATTTTTGAAAACGAAATAAAAAAACTTAAAGATGAACACGTTCAGCCCGCTAAGATTGAAAGCGTCAACGCAGATCAAATCGTTTCTAATGGTTACGGCTCGCTTTTCGTCGTTTCCGACCCTATAAATCTAGATAGATACCCACAACTTGCGCACTTGCCAAGATACTTGTTCGATTCAGGAAGTAAAGCGCTTAACGATTGCATAATAGTTTCCCCAACGATAATTCCCGACGGCTTTGAAAAATTATACTATCTTGATAAGCCTGTCGAAGTGATGGGTGGCGCGGAAAAAGTTTTCGTTTCACAAGAATTTTCAGGGTATAAATGGATTGATAGTTTAAGCGTTGATAGGTCGGATTTTGCCCAAATTTTCAATATTATACGTACGCTCGTTGGAAAGGAATTTGGCAGTAGCGCCTGCCTTTATAAAAAATATCAACCCGATTGCGACGCTTATCAGTTCATTTTTGCGCTTGAAGTATTTATGGAACTAGGTATATTTTACGTTGATATGGGCGTGCTTAAACAAAACTCTAAAATTAAAAACGCATTGACAAATTCAAAAGTGTATAGTAAAATTTGTAGTATAAGGTAATAAAAAGATGTTCACTATTTTGGAAAGTCTTGAAAAATGTTATACGGGCAAAGATTTAGCGCTTTTATATAAGGCGTACGATTTTGCAAAAAATTCCCACGAAAACCAAAAACGCGCCTCGGGTGAAGATTACTTTACGCACCCTTGTGCCGTTGCAAAAATTTTGGTTGACTTAGGGCTTGATGCCGCAACTATTGCTGCGGCTTTTTTGCATGACGTAATTGAAGATACGCCGGCATCCGAAGGCGATATAAAAAAAGAATTCGGCGAAGAAGTATTAGAACTAGTTTTGGGTGTAACTAAACTAGAAAAAATCGAGTTCACGTCAAAAGAAGAAGAGCAGGCGGAAAATTTCCGTAAAATCTTCGTTGCAATGGCGAAAGATATAAGAGTTATAATTATAAAACTTGCCGATAGATTGCATAATATGCGTTCGCTCAACTTCTTGTCGATAGAGCGCCAACAACGTATGGCAAGAGAAACGTTAGACGTTTTTGCGCCCTTGGCAGATAGACTTGGTATATCGCAAATCAAATGTGAACTTGAAGACTTGTGTCTTAAATATTTAGAACCCGAATTTTACGAATATTTATCAACCAACGTCGACGAACGTTTAAGAGAAAGTGAAATCTTCGTTGAGAACGTTGTTAAAGAAGTTAAGAAAATTCTTGACGACGCGCATATCACGGGCGACGTTTTTGGCAGGAAAAAGCATCTTTACAGTATTTACCGTAAGATGAAATCTCGCAACAAAACACTCGATCAAATTTATGATATTATCGCTGTAAGAGTAATAGTAAATAGCGTGGATGAATGCTACGAAATCTTTGGTAAAATTCACCACGAATGGAAACCCGTTCCAGGTAGAATTAAAGATTATATAGCAACCCCTAAACAAAACATGTATCGTTCGCTCCATACCACCGTCGTTACAAACTTCGGCAAGACGTTCGAGATACAAATTCGTACCAAAGAAATGAACCACGCTGCCGAATACGGTATCGCAGCGCACTGGAAATATAAAGAAAAACGCGACGGTGACGACCTTGATTCAAGACTTTCTTGGATAAGGGAAGTTATGGAATGGCAGGGCGGACTTAAAGATAGTAAAGAATTTATCAACTCGCTCAAAGGCGATATATATAGTTCGGAAGTTTTGGTGTTTACCCCTAAGGGCGACGTTATAAGTTTGCCCAAAGACGCTACGCCACTCGATTTTGCGTATAGAATTCACTCGGCAATCGGTAATAAATGCGTGGGCGCAAAAGTAAACTCAAAAATCGTTCCATTAAATACCACTCTTAACACGGGCGATATTGTAGAAGTTATTACTTCGGCTAACTCAAAAGGTCCGTCTTGGGACTGGCTTAAAAGCGTAAAGAGTTCAAGCGCAAGGGTTAAGATAAAGCAGTTCTTCAAGAAAGAAATGAAGGAAGATAACGCCAAAACGGGTAAAACCATGCTTGAAACAGAGGCAAAACGTAGGGGTTATAATTTATCCAACCTTCTCACCGAAGAAACCTTTATTCGCCTTGCGTCAAAAATGTCGTTTACAAGCCAAGAAGAAATGTATGCGTCGGTTGGTTACGGCGCAGTAGGCGTTAATCAGGTAATAACCAAACTTATCGATTATTACCATAAAAGCAAACCCCAACCCGAGGTTAGTAAGTTCTACGTCGGTAAAGGCGCAGACGGAAACGGCGTCAAGGTAAAAGGCACTTCGGGGCTTTTGGTAAGATTTGCGGGCTGTTGTAGTCCCGTTCCCGGTGACGAAATTATAGGTTTTATATCAAGGGGACGTGGCGTTACAGTACACCGTGCCGATTGTCCTAACTTAAAACAAATCGAACAAGATAGGCTAATAGAAGTTCAATGGTCGGAAAGTGCAGGAAGTGCTTATAACGCAGGTATAAAGGTTATAGGTAACGATCAAACTGAAATTTTAACGATAGTGGCGGCTGCGGTTGCACAACTTAAACTCGGCATAATCTCTACTAACGGTAGAGTTGACGCCAAGACCAAACAAACTATCGTTGATTTTGGCGTTAGGTTGAACGGTAAAGACGAACTTGAAGCGCTTATTAAGAAACTTAAACAAGAACGAAAAATAATCGACGTTTATAGGACGGGTTTATAATGAAACTATATCACTTGATTAACGGACCGCTCCGAATAAATACTTTTATACTCGTAAACGAAAGCACTAAGTCTGCCGTTGTTATCGACTGCGGTGAGAACTATAAACTTCTAAAACAAACCGAAACGGAATATGGCTTTAAGATAAAAGCCGTACTGTTAACGCACGCACACTTCGATCACTCGGGTTCGGCAAAACGCTTGCAAGACGACGGAGTTAAGATTTATATAAGCAAAACCGACGCCCCTAAACTTATGAACTGGGAAAACCTTGCAAGTTCTTTCGGTAGGCGATTTGAAACGCTTACACCCGATTACACTTTTATCGACGGCGAGCAATTAAACGTTGAAGGTATAAGTTTTAAGGTAGTTATGACGCCGGGGCATACCGACGGGTCGGCGTGCTTTGTTGTAGATAACAATATCTTTTCAGGCGATACGTTGTTTATGGAATCGGTTGGAAGGACGGATTTTCCGTCGGGCAATCGCGATCAGTTAGTTGCGTCGGTAAAAAGATTGTTTGATTTAGACGGCGATTATAACGTTTACCCTGGGCATGAAGAATTCACAACCTTATCACACGAAAGAAAATATAATACGTTTATAGATTATGATTGATACACCATTAAAATTTTGCGAAAGCGAACTTAACGAAGTTATAAATATTTTTGACGGCGGAGATAAACTTACCATCCGCCATCTTTTTTCGGAAAAAGAAGATAGGGTAGTAAATACCATAGTGGTCGGTGGGCAAAGTTACGCTTACGGCAACTTAATGAAAGGGGTAGACGATCCTATCGTTAAAAAACGACTTATTAAAAGATACGCTAAATTATCGCTTTATAAGGCGCTTTCACGTCACTTGAAACAAGATCATCCTTGGGGTGCTTTAACGGGCATTAGGCCGACTAAACTTGCCTATCAACAAATAGAAGAAACGGGCGATTTTAAGGAATTCTTTTTAGACACTATGAAAGTAAGCGCTGAAAAAACTGCGCTCACCGAAGAAGTATTAAAAAATCAACGTGGTATTTATAAGAAAGACGATAACAATACCGACTTCTTTGTTTTTATTCCGTTTTGTCCGTCTAGGTGCAGGTACTGTTCGTTTATAAGCGCCGATTTAAAGTCTGCACAACCTTACGTAGACGAATACGTAGATACCCTTATAAGAGAGATTAACGAGAGTAAAAAGTATATAAAAAATCTTCGCAGTATATATATCGGCGGAGGAACGCCTACGGCACTTTCTGACGTTCAACTTGAAAAAATCCTTACCGCGATAGACGATATCAATACGGGCGTGGAATTTACGGTAGAGGCAGGTAGACCTGATAGAATAACAAAGGAAAACCTTGCCGTTATGAAAGCGCACGGCGTTACGAGAGTATGCGTTAACCCACAAACTTTTAACGACGACACGCTAGTAAGACTTGGCAGAAATCATACGGCGGAAGACGTCGTAAATAAATTCTTGCTCGCAAAAGACGATTTTTCTGTCAATATGGATTTAATTGCAGGGCTTGACGGCGAGAGTGTGGAAGACTTTAAGTTTAGTATAGACAAAGCGGTGTCGCTTGCGCCCGACAATATAACCGTTCATACCTTGTGTATAAAGAAAGGATCGTATCTTGCCGAGAGTGAAAGTAGGCTTACGGCAGGTAGCGTTTCGGAAATGGTTGATTACGCCAAGAAAACGTTAGAACAAAACGGCTATTCGCCCTATTATTTATATAGGCAAAAGTATATGGCGGGTAACCTTGAAAACGTGGGATATACAAAGCCGAACAAAGCGTGCGTTTATAATATAAACGTCATGGAAGAAATATCAAGTACGGTTGCTTGTGGCGCAAACGCTATAAGTAAACGTGTGTTTAACGGCGGGCAAAGGATTGAAAGGGAAGCGTCGCCAAAAGACGTAAAGACTTATATAAACAAAATAGACTCTATTTTGCAGGCAAAAGAAAAACTTTTTAGTTAAAATTAGTTTACATTGCAGTAAAAATTTGGTATACTTAAAAGGCTTAATGCTTTGGCAAGGTTTTGTGGGTCTCCGCCCTTAACTTTGTCAATAGTGAATTATTCCATAAATATAGGAGGTTAAAAGAAAATGGAAAAAGCAAAAAAACAGGAAATCATAGCAAAATTTGGTCGTCACGAAGGTGACACGGGCTCGGCGGAAGTTCAGATAGCCCTTCTCACGGAAAGAATTAATCACTTAAACGCACATCTTTCCATCAACAAACACGATAATCATAGCAGACGTGGTCTTATGAAAATGGTCGGCGAACGCAGAGGTCTTTTGAAGTATTTGCAGGAAATCGATATTGAAAGATACAGAAAGATTATCGCTGAATTGAATTTGAGAAAATAATCTATGTAGAGGCGACAATAATTCTTGTCGCCCTATTTTTTATAAAATTATTTTACGTAAAACGTGCGCTTGCAGGTTGTAAGCGTTTCAAAAATATAAGAGTTAGAAACAGGAGATTATTATGACGAAAACTTATAGAGAATTTAGGACCACCGTCGGTGGCAGAGAACTCGTAGTTGAAACGGGCAAGTATGCCGAACAAACTAACGGTTCATGCGTAGTCCGTTGCGGTGAAACTGCGGTTATGGTAAACGTTACCATGGCTGAAAAACCAAGAGATGGAATGGATTATTTCCCCTTAGGCGTTGACTTTGAAGAAAAAATGTATTCTATCGGTAGAATCCCCGGTGGATTTAAGAAAAGGGAAGGAAGAGCATCTGATAAAGCAATCCTTACTTCGAGATTGATTGATAGACCTATCCGTCCGCTTTTCCCCAAAGGACTTTTTAACGACGTTATCGTTATCGCAACTGCTTTATCGGTAGAACCCGACGTTCAACCCGAACCTCTTGCAATGCTTGGTAGTTCGATTGCAATCAGCATTTCAGATATTCCGTTTGCAGGACCTACGGGTAGCGTAGTAGTTGGTATGGTTGACGGTGAATACGTTATCAACCCCGACGAAGCACAACGTGCAAAGAGCGTTCTTACTTTGAACCTTGCAGGTACGAAAGACGCTATCATGATGGTTGAAGCAGGCGCTAACGAAATTAGCGACGACGAAATGGTTGGCGCAATCTTGTTTGGTCACGAAGAAATTAAACGTCTTTGCGCTTTCCAAGAAGAAATCGTAAAAGAAATCGGCAAACCCAAGAAAGAAATGGAACTCTATCACGTTCCCGAAGAAATCGACAATGCCGTAAGAGAATACGCAAGTGAAAAACTTGATAAGGCGTTGGATACGTTTGACCGTGCAACTCGTCAACAAGGTCAAGACGAAGTTGAAAAAGACTGTTTAGAACACTTTGCTGAGATTTTCGAAGGCAAGGAAAGAGAAATCAAAGATTCACTTTATTACTTAACCAAAGAAAAGGTAAGAGCAAAGATTACGAATACTGGTATCCGTCCCGACGGAAGAAAACTTGATGAAATTCGTCCTATTTGGTGTGAAGCAGGCGTTCTTCCCAGAGTACACGGTTCGGGCGTATTTACTAGGGGACAAACTCAAGTTCTTTCAACTTGTACACTCGGTATGCTTTCCGAAGCACAAAAACTCGAAGGTCTTGACGGCGACACGCAAAAGAGATATATGCATCAATACAACATGCCGGGTTACGCTTCCGGCGAAGCAAAACCGTTAAGAAGCCCAGGTAGACGTGAAATAGGTCACGGCGCACTCGCTGAACGTGCATTAGAACCCGTTATTCCGTCGGAAGAAGAATTCCCTTATTCAATAAGGATTGTATCCGAGGTTTTAAGTTCTAACGGTTCTACTTCGCAAGGTAGCGTATGTGGCTCAACCCTTTCACTTATGGATGCAGGCGTTCCGATTAAAGCACCCGTTGCAGGTATTGCTATGGGACTTATCAAAGACACCGAATCGGGCAAGGTATCAATCCTTTCCGATATTCAAGGTTTGGAAGACTTCCTTGGCGATATGGACTTTAAGGTTGCAGGTACTGAAAAGGGTATCACGGCAATCCAAATGGATATCAAGATTAAGGGTATTGACGAAGCAATTTTGAGAAAGGCTATCGCACAAGCAAACGTTGGTAGACAACATATTCTCGGCAAAATGCTCGACGTTATA
>CASDPM010000029.1 GCA_949282465.1 uncultured Bacillota bacterium | reverse complement strand
TTGGATATTTTTCTGCCTTTTGTATTAACTTTTTTCTTAACTGGAATCGGTAGTTTCTTTATAAACCCACAATTTCTCGCTTCATAATGTTGCTGTTTCGCTCTCGCTACTTTTTCCCTAAATCTATGAAATATCGGATAGACCACTATTAAAAGCACCCACCAAGGAAAAAATTTGAACATTACTTGCAAATCAATTATAAGTTTTACTATCTGTGTCAAACTCGACTAACTTATGATGCACGTCATCACCAACGTAATTAACGGAAGCACGTTTCTCGGATAAGGTTTTTTCAAATAAATCGTGGCTTATTTGCTTCCCGGGAACGTTTATATAGCCTGTTTCAAAACTGTTCTCATAACACACCGCTTACAGCCTTAATAAATTTGAACTGACTACGTAATTGCTTATTTTTTCTCCATTTGTGCTAAACAAAAACGCTATTCTATCACACGACTCTTTTACTGCGTCTGTGTAATTACAGTTATACGCCCAATCGTATTGGTCATAATGCCCACTACTACCTATCATTTCTTGATACCCGTATATAACTGCAAAAAATTATCTTGTGTTTCTAAAGTTGACTTACCTAAATACGGATTAAGCAAATCGTAAACTTCTTGATTACTCGTAACACAGACAGTGTCGTTTCATACTCATACCACGTAGCCTTTATTTTTTGAAGATTACCATACGTGTCGAAATACCTATCGGGAACAGAAAAATACACGCTAGTTAAATCGTGCCTGTGATTTTCTTTATATTCTCCCGTCCTATAATACGTACTGTATGTTTTTAGACTTATCGTTTCTAAGTTTGTAACTTCACAAGTAAGCGTACTTTCTGCTTTTTTATCCGCACCATATCCTTTTGCGTAACCTTTAAACGTGTAGCGACCGCCTACACCATATTCTTTATGTATGGTTTGTCCTTTTTCTAATATCTCGATTCCGCTTATATCGTATCGGCGTTGAAAACTATTTACCCTTTGCAAGATGGTCTTTCCATCACCACTTTCATGGTCGTTCACCTTGAACTTGTAAAATATATTTTCATAATACTTTTCTTTTGATTTAGAGCAAAACTTTAATCCGAATTTCTCATAATCATTAGGCGTTCCGTCTTTATTGTAACTAACAGCTATCTGTACGTTGTTTACGTTATCACCCGTATCTATTTCTATCCCGTTGGGATTGTATAAATATAGGTATAACCCATAATTTTTACTCGTTTTTAAAGGATTTTCTCGCGAGAAAACAACTTGGCTTAGACGCCGGCAAAAATCGGATTTGTAGAAATTTGTAGAAAATTTGTAGAACGAATTTAAAAAAGAAAAAGCCCGAAATCGTTAGTGATTTACAGGCGTTTTCTGGCACACCATAAGGGACTCGAACCCCTAACCTTTGCGTCCGTAGCGTGAGAAAAATCACCTTTTTAATCATTTATAATCATTGCTAAAAATCATTAAAAACGACTGTTTTTGGGCTTAAAACCATTAAAAAAGGCTCATTTTTGCTATTTTGCGTTCTAAAGAGAATTAAAAATGAA
>CASDPM010000028.1 GCA_949282465.1 uncultured Bacillota bacterium | reverse complement strand
ACGCAAAGTTTTATTTTCCCTTTCGGGAAAGTTGTGGCAAATATAATATAACTTTAACCGTAGGTTAAAATATCACGCAAGAAACTTGCATATCACTTTTAGCCACAAGGCTAAAAATATAACTTAAATCTTTAATTTTTGTGGATATGAAAAGCCCACCATATTTCGCTTTTTGCAAAGTTTGGTGGGCTACACTTTTATTTTGAATTAATATCTCTATGGCTATTACAATTTCGAGCGTTTTCTTTTTCTATTTCTTTAATAAAGCGTCTATGGCTTCTATATATCCGTCAAACCCTTTACCTGCAATTGTCTTGAAAGCATACTGTTTTACGTAAGACACCTTTCTAAAATCTTCTCGTGCATCGACGTCGGTTATGTGAACTTCGACGGTAGGAATATCAACCGATTTCAAAGCGTCTAAAATAGCGATAGACGTGTGGGTAAAAGCGCCTGGATTGATGACTATACCGTCATACTTTTTATACGCGCGCTGAATTTTAGAAACTATATCGCCTTCGTAGTTAGACTGATAACATTTGACTTTTACGCCTTTATATTTAGCCGTTTTCTTAATCATTTTCACAAGCGACTTATATGTTTTATCGCCGTACAAATTTTTCTCACGTATGCCAAGCATATTAAGATTAACGCCGTTTATCACAAGTATTTTCATAATTTATCAATTACTCCTTTAACGGTATCGCAAAGTTCACCGTCGTTATTTACCTTTTCGTCTGCAAAATAATCGTATAGGCCCTTTCTTTCCAAATAAAGTTTTTCAACCGCTTGATAATCTTTGGAAAGCGGTCTTCCGCCTATCGCCAACTTATTAAGCGACCGTTCTATCAAAAAGATTTTTCCGTTATTTTTAAGCGGAAAATAGTTATCTTTATTTTTAACTACGCCACCGCCGGTAGCGATTATTTTACCACTACTTTTACCTATTTCGGCAACGACTTCTCTTTCCACTTTTCGGAAATATTCTTCCCCGTGTAATTCAAAAATTTTCGGTATAGACATACCTTCACGCCGTTCTATCTCGGTATCGGTATCAATAAATTCAGAACCAAGTTCATTTGCGAGCGCCTTTCCTACGCTACTTTTCCCCGAGCCAGGCATACCTATAAGCACGATATTTTGCATACTTTTTTCAAGCGCCGATATGACCCTTTCTATCTCGCTATCGGTATTAGTTTTGCCCGTAATAAATTCTGTTGCATATTTAGACTGCGCAACCTACATAGGCAATCCGCCCGTGTGTTTTATTCCCCGTTCTTTTGCTTGAAACAACAATTTAGTTAAACGTGGATTATAAACGACGTCGGCAACACCCGAAAGATTTTCAAACCCGTCTAACGATATAGGCGACGAAAAATTATCGGGATACATGCCTACGGGTGTCGTATTTATTATAACTTCGGTGTCTACGTGGGTTTTATAATTATCGTAATTAACTTGGCCCGAGCGAGAAACTTTTATAATCTCTCTTGCATTAAGGCTTTTTGCAACGGCTTTCGCCGTGTTGCTAGTTCCACCACTACCGAGTATCATTACCTTTTTATTTTCAAGCGAAATACCTGCCCTATCGAGCATATACTTCATGCCGTCGAAATCGGTATTATAACCGTAAAGTTTTCCGTCACGCTTAACCACGGTGTTTACCGCGCCTATTGCGTTTGCACGCGTATCAACGTAATCAAGAAAAGGTATAACGTCTTTTTTATATGGAATAGTAACGTTAAAGGCTTGAACATCACCCTTTATAAACTCACCCAAATTCTCTGGCGCAAGTTCGTAAAGATCGTAGTCGTATTCAGCAATCATTTGATGAATAATTTTAGAATAACTGTGTTTAAGCGTTTTTCCTATCAAACCGCATTTCATAATCAAACAATTTCGCTATAAGCGCCAAGGAAAGTAAACTGTTCGGTAGAATTATCGAGTTCGGAAAGCAAGTTTTGAACACCCTTACCCCTTATATCACAATCAAAGTCAAAGTAGAACATGAACTCGAAACTAGATCCAACTATGGGACGGGATTCAAGTTTAGTAAGATTTATGCCTAGGTTAGAGAACTTTGCCAAAAGTTTATTAAGGCTACCGGGCGTGTTTTGTGGCAAAGTAGTCATGATACTAATTTTATGCGCTTCCGAATAAAATTCCAAATCCTTTGCAATAAGAATAAATCTCGTGTAATTATTGTTACTATCTTGAATATTATTATCGAGTATTTTAAGACCGTATAGATCGGCGCACTCTCTCGAAGATATACAAGCAACGTCTTTTCTTCCACTTTCAGCGAGCATACGTGCCGCTACTGCGGTGTTAGGGCAAGCGGTTATCTTGACGTTTGCAAACTTTTCAAGATAATGCCTACATTGCGAAAGTGCTTGTTCGTGCGAGAATATCTCTTTAATATCTTCAAGTTTAGTTTCCTTATTTACGATAAGATTATGCGAAATAGAAAGTCTTATACTACGCACTATATAGAATTTATGTTCCTTCATAAGGTCGTAAACTTGGTTAACCGAGCCTGCCGAACTGTTTTCGATAGGCAAAACGCCGTACTTACAGAACCCCTTTTCAACGGCTTGAAAAACCCCGTCGAAATTCTTGAAATAAGTTATGTCGGCAAGTTCAAACAAGCGATCGGCAGCAATGCCCGAATACGCACCTTCTATACCTTGACAAGCAACTCTTGCGCGAACGGGGAAATTTACCACGCCCTTATCGAGCGCCGATTGAATTTTACTTACCACGTCCGAATGATATTCTGCATTAAGCGTTTGAAATGCTTTGCTCGTTTCAAATATCGTTTCAAACACCCTTTTAAGATAAACTTGAATAGGTTCTTCAACCTTATCGGTTACACGCAATAAAATTTTCTTTTCTCTATCGGGATCGTTTACGGGCGTGCCACATTCTTTTTTCGCTTCACAAACCTGTTTAATAAGGTCCATACGCTTGCCGTAAAGGGTGGCAATCTCGTCGTCAACTCTATCTATTTCCGCTCTAATTTTACTTAAATCCATTTTTAGTTCTCCTTACAAATTATCGTATATCGCTATCGCAGTTACCGCTTCAATAACGGGTACTGCTCTCGGCACGATACAAGCGTCGTGTCTACCTTTTATCGAAAGTTTTACGTCTTTTTTCTCGGTCATATCAACCGTGTCTTGTTCTTTTGAAATAGACGGCGTGGGTTTTATCGCCACTCTAAACGTAATCGGCATACCGTTTGCCATACCGCCGTTTATTCCGCCGTTGTGATTAGTTTTGGTCTTTACCCTATCACCGTCGTAATAAAAAGCGTCGTTTGCACTACTTCCAAACATTTCCGAAAGGCTAAACCCCGAACCGAATTCTATTCCTTTCACAGCGGGAACGGCGTATACCAAATGAGAAATAACGCTCTCTAAACTATCGAACATATATTCCCCCGTGCCAACGGGAACACCAGTAACTACACACTCTATAACACCGCCGACCGAATCGCCAACACTACTTGCCTTTTTAACTTGGTCGAGCATTAGTTCTTTTTTATCGCCGTCAAGTAGCGGAAACTCTCCACTTATACCGTCAAGGTCGGAAATCGCAAAATCGGCATCACGGTAAGATTTTCCTTTAACACAACCTATACTAGATATATAAGCCGAGATTTTAATTCCTTTTTTTTCTAGAAGTTGTTTGCAAATTCCACCTGCTATACACATAGGTGCGGTAAGTCTACCCGAAAATTTTCCACCACCACGATAATCAAAGCCGTCGCCATACTTGCTCCACGCAACGAAATCGGCGTGCGACGGACGGGGAACTTTCACCGTCTTTTCATAATCCCTACTTCTTTGTGCGGTGTTCTTGATAACCGCCTTGAATTTTTCACCCGTCAAATATTCTCCATCTACTCCACTTTCCGTTATAACCAAATCGGGTTCAAAACGCTTGGTCGAGTATGCGGTTGAAACTGCCCTACGCCTATCTAAAAAGGCTTGCAACTTTATAGGGTCGATTTTTTCCCTTTCAAAGCCGTCAACCTTAACGCCTATTTCGGGGGCGTGCGACGCGCCGAATATTTCTATCTTTAATTTGTTCCCGTTGTACACGGAAAACTGTTTATCATTATAGCTCAATTACCTTTCCTCCAAGACGTGCAAAATCTTCAAAAAAAGTGGGGTAAGATTTATTAACGGCTTCTGCGCCCGTAATAAACGAATCACCAACTGCGCCGGACGCCATTACCGCCGATGCCATTACGATACGGTGATCGTTAAAAGAATCCACCGTGCCACCACGTGGTTTTCCACCGTGAACGACTAAATCTTTGCCGATATATTCAGCAAAAATTCCAAACGCTTTTAACGTTGCAATAGTGCTTTCTATTCTATCGCTTTCTTTAATTTTAAGTCTTTCAACGTTCTTAATGACCGAAGTTCCGTCGGCGTAAGATGCGATAACTGCCGAGATAGGAACTATATCTGGGCATTGTTCGGCGTCAAAAGTAAAGGCTTTAAGTTTGCTCTTTTTAACGGTAAGTTTACCGCCCGACCAAACTATATCCGCGCCGGCAAGTCTAAGTACCGTACGTATATACCTATCCGCTTGCACGCTATCTTCACGAAGTCCACGCAAGGTAACGTTTCCGTTGATAGCGCCAAGCGCCAAGAAGAACGCCACGTTCGACCAGTCGCCCTCGGGTTCTAACCCGTTGTTTTGATATTTTTGTTTACCTTTAACAAAATAACCGTAATCGGTTTTTACAATTTTAATACCGAAGTTTTTTAACACTTCAAGCGTAATTTCTATGTAAGGCGCTGAAACGAGTTCGGTCGTAAGGATTATTTTACTGTCGCCGTCAAGGGTAGGTAGCGCCATCAATAGTCCCGAAATATATTGTGAACTTATATCACCGCGAATACGGTATTCACCTGCCGAAAGTTTGCCCTTAATCTTAATACTTTCCGTTTGACTTGCCTGCACCCCGTTATCGAAAAAAGCCGAAAACAAAGCGTCGTTGGGGCGTTTCATAAGTTTACCCCTACCGACGAACTCATACTCGCCACCTATTACGCCGGCAAGCGGTAACATAAACCTAAGCGTCGAACCCGATTCTCCACAATCGAGAACACTTTCGCCGTTAGATAGGGCGTTAAGGCAATTTAAGGTTGCCACCATATCTTCCGACTTAAAATCTCCAAGTTCGATTTTTTCACCCGAAAGGTATCTGCAAATCAATATTCTATGAACGTATGATTTAGACGGTATTGCGTCAATCTCGCCGTTCACAAAAGAATTTCGTACGTTTACTGTCAACTTAAATACTCCGTAAGATTTTCGACCTTGATTTTTTCTATACGGCAATCGCCAACGCCGTGAACTGTAACGAGCGAAATATCGTCCCCGCTACGCTTTTTATCACTTAACGAATTTTTACATATCTCTTCAATAGAAAACGGACACTCGTTTTCGCCGACGAGTTTAGTTACTATCGACGTTAACTCATTATAGACGGATTCGGTTATATTGCCTTGTTTAAGCGACGCTTTCAATATGATTTTTAATCCCATACCAACGGCGTTGCCGTGCGTTATGGAAAAATTACTTAACTTTTCTATACCGTGCGCAGGGGTATGCCCTAAATTAAGCAGTGCTCTATTACCCTTGTCAAACTCGTCAGACTCGACGATTTTTCTCTTATAATCAACGCAAAGAGTAACTAACTCTTCCAACTTATAATCCTGCGATTTTACAAGATTGAATATTTTTTTATCAAGCACGGCGTATTTACTTGCTTCGCCCATACCGTCCAAAAACACTTCTTTGGGAAGAGTGTCTAGTGCATCTATATCGCATATAACCGCTTGCGGTTGGTAAAATGCGCCGACTAAATTTTTGCCTTGCGGTATGTCGATAGCCGTCTTTCCACCAACCGACGAATCTATTTGCGCAAGAAGAGTTGTGGGGACTTGGAAATATTTTATTCCACGAAGAAAGGTTGCCGAAGCAAAACCCGTAATATCTCCAACCACACCGCCACCTAGCGCGATAACGGCATCCGAACGGGTAAAGGAATTTTCAGCAAGGAAGGAGATTATGTCTTGATAAGTCTTAAAGCACTTGCTCTTTTCCCCGTGCGGAAAAACAAATTTCGCCGTTTCTAAGCCCTTTGCTTTAAGCGAAAAAATAACCTTGTCGGAATATAAGGCGTCGACGGTGTCGTCGGTGATAATCGCCACCTTACATTTAGATATTTTATCGGCAATAAGTTCGCCTACGCGAGCGAGTAGCCCACGCCCTATTATAACGTCGTACTTTTCTGATGCGGTTACCGTGATAGTAGAATGTACGTCCATCAGTTTTTTCTTCATTTAAGTTTTTCCCTTTTCATTTTCTCTGCCGAGAGTTTGCGTTCGTTACCGTCGGCAAGTAACTGTTTTAATTTTATTAAATCGCCCGTTTCCAGAACGGATTTATATTCTTCTAAACTATTTATAATAGAACTTAACTCAACCACAAGATTATCGGCGTTATCTATCATGAGTTGAGACCACATTTCGGGGGAAAGCCTTGCAACTCTCGTCATATCCCTAAAACTGCCTGCCGAAAAACCCAAGTAAGACTGCGCAGTTTCACTCTTAATATACGAACTTGAAACTAAATGCGCAAGTTGAGAAGTGTAAGCGATAATTTCGTCGTGTCGCTCGGCAGTAGATATTACCACGCTACCAAACCCAAGACTTAAAATATACGTCTTAAACGCCGAAGTAACTCTAATATCGGCGTTGACGGGAACGAGTATCATAGACGCCTTGTCAAACATATTCACCGTAGAGTGGCGAACGCCCGAAAACTCACGCCCAGCCATAGGGTGCGTGCTTATAAACTGCAAGTCGGGGTAACTTTTTTGCAACTCTTTCATTTGCGCCACTACCCTGCGTTTATTACCGCAACAATCGGCAACGATACACCCCTTTTTAAGTTTGGGGCAATATTAGTTAAGCGCATTTTCCAAAGCGTTTGGATATAGCGTGAAAAATATCACGTCAAGTTCGCCGATTTTATCTTCGGTCAATTCTTCGTGAAAGGCGGATAGTAATCTACCGCCTAATAAAGCGTGGCTATCGATATCAAAAGCATACACCCTATCTTGGGTTTTAGAAACGATTGCACGACCTAGCGAACCGCCTATCAGCCCTAAACCTATAATTCCGACCTTCATTACTCTATCCTTTAATTATCGAATTTTCTACCGACGATAGGTAGCATTTGACCTATCTTGCCCATAAGAGCCTTAAACTGTTCGGGACGGAGCGACTGCGCACCGTCGCAAAGGGCGTGAACGGGATCGTTGTGAACTTCGATTATAAGTCCGTCGGCACCTGCGCCAACCGCTGCAAGCGACATAGGTTCTACTAAACGAGAATTCCCCGTTGCGTGACTTGGGTCGACAATAATCGGCAAGTGTGTTTTTTCTTTAAGTACGGGCACCGCCGATAAGTCTAGCGTGTTTCTAGTCATAGTTTCAAACGTCCTAATACCACGTTCACATAAAATAACTTCACAATCGCCTTCCGCCATGATGTATTCTGCGCTCATAAGAAGTTCTTGCAAGGTGTTGGCAAGTCCCCTTTTAAGAAGTATAGGTTTGCCCGTTTTACCGACTTCTTTAAGAAGTTCAAAGTTTTGCATATTTCTTGCGCCGACTTGAATTACGTCAACGTCCTTAAACATATCTATATAGTTAACGCTAGTAAGTTCGGTAACTATCGGAAGTCCCGTTTCGGCTTTTGCTTTTAGTAACAGTTCAATACCGCTACCCTTTAAACCCTGGAAAGCGTACGGCGAAGTTCTAGGCTTAAACGCACCGCCACGGAGCATAGTAGCGCCAGCATCTTTTACGGCAAGAGCCACTTCGATAATTTGTTTTTCACTTTCAACCGAACACGGGCCTGCAATTACTTGAAAGTTAAGTCCGCCTATCTTATGCCCCGAAATATCAACTTCGGTGTCGAGCGGATGGAATTTTCTATTAGCGTTTTTATAAGGTTCTTGAACACGTTGAACACTTTCAACGATATCGAGCGTTGAAATCAAATCAATATCAACCCTACTAGTATCGCCGATAAGACCGATAACCGTTGAGTGGTCACCGTGACTTACGTGAACGTCTAGCCCTAAATCTTTAATCCAGTCGATTAAGTTGTTAAACTGTTTTTCTTCGCATTGCTTTTTTACTGCGATAATCATAATAAAAACTCCTATAAATTCAAAAGGCTTCGTAGCAATTACTACAAAGCCTTTGGTTATCGATACGCAAAAACATTACGATAGTAATTACTAACGCTATATTGAAAACCTGCTATTAAAGTAAAAATAAAAGTAAGATTTTGAATATTTCATAGTTTTTGCCCTTAAATACACGTCAATTATACTCTCATAAATAATATACTGTCAAGTATTTCAAAAAGATTTTATCAAAAAAATATCGTCTTTTTTATTTGATTTCTTCCCCTTCTTTACGCTCGTCTACTTCAGAAACGTGCTTTGGCAGTTCGCCGTTTTTAAACCTTAAAAGAAAATCTTTAAGCATGGCGTTCGCTTCTTTGGCTTCCTTACTTTTCCACTCTAACGAAAAACAATGGTTTCTCAAAATTGATGAAGTGTGGTAACTCTCGAAATATACGTTTTTTTGGTTAAGAACGTCTATAACGCGTTCGGTTTGCCCTTTGCAAAAAATATCCTTTTCACAATAAATCAAAAAGGACGGCGGAAACCTTGTGTTTATATACTTGGTCGGCGAAACGAAGTCCTTATGCTTGTATTCGTGAATTTCGGTAACGGGAACACCCAAGTAACTTTGCATAAGCATCTCGTTCATCTTAAATACCATGCGGTGCTTTAACGCTTCTTCCATATCGAAAATTCCACAGTTAAGTATAGTCGCGCCAAAATGCACGCGCATCTCGACACCGAAATAACGTTGCAATCTTTTACTTGCCGAAAGGGTTGCAATCATGCAAGCATAATACGCCCCTGCGCTATCTCCACCGACAGCCATGCGTTTTAAATCTAAATTTAATTTCTTTGCATTATACTCTACCCACTCTACTGCTTCTACAATATGCAATATAGGCGTTGGAAATTTACACTCTGGGCAGAGCCCGTAGTTTACGTTAAATACCATAAACCCTTGTAAAGCGTACCAAGTGCAAAGCGATTTGCGAAATTCTTTACCACCCGCAGTAAACCCACCGCCGTGTATGTTTATTATAACGGGCAACGGACCTTGGTGTTCTGTGGGGAAATAATAATCAAGAACACAGTTTTTTAGGTCGGACGTAGAATAAATAACGTCCTTAACGACGGTAATTTTATCGGCGTCTTTAATTTCGTAATTACTGTTTTGCACACGATTCATAGTTTTATCTATTATGCGAAATAACGCTTTTACGAAATCCATAAAATCACTCTCCTAAATTACTCAATTTTCCTTAAATACTTGTCGGAATTTTTTAAAATGTTTATGTATATTATAGCACCACTTGCCAAAAATGCAACTGTTAGAATAACGAAAATCCAAATTGCTTGAATTGTTAAAAGATACGATAAGCCTACGGCAATTCCACTCAAAACAAAGGTGGCTATAACCGACCACAAAACCGCTAGCCCCTGTTTTACGACTTCGGCTTCTTTTTTCCAGTTAAGTTGTGGCGAAATAAGATTAAACCACAATCCTATTACAGCAGAAAAAAGAGCCACGCTTACAGCCATAACGACAAACGTTAGCGCCCAAACGAAGGACATCGCCACACCTATCGCCATCAAAATAGACGAAACAAGCGCCGACGGTAACGTAAAGGTAAGTGTGGTTAAAATTTTAGCGTTAAAAAGTTTATTTATAGGAATAGGCGACGTGCGCATAATCCAAAAATTATTGCCTTCGATAGACAACGAACAACAAGTGGGTGGAGCCATAGTAAACATAAACACTATAACAGCCGGCAAATATTTTGATACTTCGTTAATAAATACCTGATCAATTCCTATCTGTTCTTTAAGCGCACCGAAAAGTACAAGCACAACGATTGAAGACAAAATTGCCATAAAGCAACCGATAAGCGAGTTCATTGCGTATAGTGAACTAGAAAAAAGCCTGCCTATTTCCTTTTTATATAGTGAAGAAAATAATCCTTTTGCCGAATACTGTTTTAAACGGAAATTTTTAACTCGCTTTGTGGATAAAAGTCTTGTGTTTATCCATTTATAAGTTGCGCTTGAATACAAAAGCACTAAAACGAACGCTACTATCCCTATTGCGCAATAGAGCGCAGTATACCCCCAACTGACATAGCCCAACTTTGACAAGTTGTATAACGGATATATCTTTGAAAACATATTCACCGCCATAAGTTGTTCGGGGTCAACGAACGCCAAAAGATAGACTGCCAAAAACAATATCGTATAGATTGCAGTTTGCACCGTTCTCTTGCGCCTAAATAAAGTGGAAATAAGCGAAACAAGCGAACCGATTAGCATAGAAATCGCAAGCGGAATTATTGCCAAAAACGGAATAATTATAATCACACGAAGAAGTAGCGCTATATCAAACGGCAAAAGTGTTGTAAAGCACACGTACATTGTAGGTGCGAGAAGAAATACCGTGAATAAGATATTCGATAAATACATTATAAGTATTTTAGAACATATCACCGTAACGTTTTTTACGGGTAGTGCCGAAAGATAATCGTAGTCCTTATTACCGTAAAACAAACTTCCTGCCTCGTACACACCAAGAACCAAGCATAGAATAAAACACATGCCACACATGGTCGATAAATAATCGTAAACCGTTCCACCCGTTGCTACGATACCTGCAAAAGAATTTGCGTAAACGTAGCCCATAAACACGATTAAAGCACAAACCAACAATCCTAGAAAACAACCACCTATAAGGCTAGCGGTCTTGTTCTTTTTCTTGGAATTAAGCATTTTGTTTATACCAAAAACCGATAACAATTGAACTTTAAGTAAACTTTTAAAAGCACTCATTTACTTGCTATCTCCAAGAAAATATTTTCTAACGATTTATCGCCGATAACCGATTGCATATCGCCTTCGGCAACGAGTTTGCCCTGTTTGATAATGCCTACCTTATCGCAAAGTTTTTCGGCAACTTCTAAAACGTGGGTAGAAAATAATATTGCGCATCCGTCGTTACACATCTTACGCATTAAGTCTTTAAGCGTGTGCGATGCTATCGGGTCAAGCCCTACGAACGGCTCGTCTAAAACGAGAAGTTTGGGTTTATGTATAAGCGAAGAAATAATGACGAGTTTTTGTTTCATACCGTGCGAATAAGCCGAAATGAAATCGCCTAAACTTGTTTCTAAACCGAAAAGCGTAGAATACTCTTTAATTTTTTCGTTACGTTCTAACTTATCCACACCGAAAATATCACAAATAAAATTAAGGTATTGTATGCCCGTAAGGTGATCGTAAATATCAGGATTATCAGGAATATACGCTATATTCTTTTTACAACCGATAGGATCTTGTTTCATAGAAACACCGTCTATAAAAATCTCGCCCTCGTCAAAAGATAACGCCCCTACTATTGCTTTAATAGTGGTCGATTTACCTGCGCCGTTAGGCCCGATAAATCCGTAAATTTCGCCCTTGTTGACGGTGATTGAAAGGTCGTCAACTGCTTTGATACCGTTTCCGTAACTTTTTGTGAAGTTGCAAATCTTTAACATTTTCTCTATCCTTTAAAATTAATTTTGCGTTCAAAATCGTGCCTAAAACCAGCCCTAGCATTAAAATGTACGCCCATAGCAAAAACACGATAACCGTGGCAAGACTTCCGTAAAAGGCATTGTAATTATTAAAAAACCTTAAATATATTGTAAAACCTATCGTCCCGATAACGATAATCGCAAGCGATACTATCGACCCCGTCATCAATATTCCAAGTCGCAAATTTATAGGACAAATAAATTTATTAAGCAAGATAATTATAACATAACTAATTAAAATTACAAGCGAAAAAGTCCCTATCGTAACAAAATATTTAAGATTTCCATCAAAAGGAATAATCGACAAAATTCGCTGTCCGAAGGAAAATAAAAGTGCCGTTCCCAAGAATACCGAGAACAAAACAGATAATGCAATAATCGCCCAAACACGGCGCATAAACCCACGCTTTTTCTTGGTTTTTACACCGTAAATAAAATCGCCGTCCTTGGACATCTGATTAAGTAGCGTCGAGCAAGAAGTAATTACGGTTATAGCAAAAAACACGGTTACACCCCTTGAAACGTTGCTTGCCGTTTTAGTAATGGTTTCGCCTGCCAAACGGAATTCTTCGGGCAAATACGCTATTAACTGTTCTGCGATATTGACACCAAAAACGCCGAACGCCGTTATAAGCAAAAACATAAACGGCACTAACGACAACAAAAAATAGAACACCCACGCTCCCACTACGGTTGTAATACGTTTTTCCGACAAAAACGAGATAAGACCTTTTGCCTGTTTTACCGATTTTTTATACATAAAAACAGTCTACGTATTTTGTAGACTGTTTATACTTTTTATATTTTTTCTACGAAAATTTTAGAGTAAATTTCGTCGTACTTATCACGATAAAACAAGTTCGTACCACTAGTCGTTATTGACGCCGTTCCTGCCGAAACCGAACACCTTAAAAGTTCACTCATGTCAGCGTCCTTTTCAAGTTGAACACAAGCCGCCGCAACCATACAGTCGCCTGCGCCTACGGTAGAATTGACTGCAACGTTGGCACTCTTGCAATAATAACTTTCTTTACCGTTAGTTAGTATTGCGCCGTCAGCGCCCAAGGAAACTAGCACGTATTCCACGCCGTTATCAATATACTTATAAGTCGCCCTTAATATTTCCGACCTAGTGTGCAACGTTCCGCCCGAAAACGATTCAAGTTCACGAAGGTTAGGCTTTACCATAAACACTTTGCCTTTAAGCGCTTCGACCATATTATCCGTTTCAGTATCGACGATTTTTTTCACCCTGTCGGGAATAACCGATAGCACTTCGTTATAGAACGACGGGTCGACACCGTTTGGAAGACTTCCACTCATTACTGCGATATTGCAATCTACGGAAAGTCTTTTTACTAGTTCGATAAGTTCCAACTGCTTATCTCTACCGACGGTTTCGCCTTTGTCGTTAATTTCGGTAAGCATTGACCTTTTATCTATAATTTTGTAGTTGACGCGCGCCCCGCCTTCGCTATAAACGAATTCGTGCGAAACACCGTCTTTATCTAACGCCTGTTCGAAAAGTTTGCCGTGGTTATGAAACATAAATCCGGTAGCCATACTTTTTTCACCAAGCCTTGCAACGCCCTTTGCGACGTTAAGCGCCTTGCCCGAATAGGTTTCAACCTTACTTCTAATTCGGTTTAGTTTACCTACGTTAAGACTGTCTAACTCAATCGTGCAGTCAATGCTTGGATTCGGGCATATTGTTAGTATCATTTTATATTATTTCTCCGTTATATTATTAAGCCTTTGCCGCGTCTGCAATAATTTTTTCCTGTGCTTGATAAGGAACTTCTTCATACCTTAGGAACTGCGAAGAGAACTTACCCCTACCCTGCGTCATACTGCGAAGGTCGGTAGCGTACTTCATCATTTCCGAAAGGGGTGCTTCTGCCGAAATAACCTGCTTGCCGTCAACGAGTTCCATACCCAAAATTCTACCCCTACGCTTATTCATATCGCCTAAAATATCACCCGTGTAGTTATCGGGAACGGTAATTTCATACGAATAAACAGGTTCTAAAATAGTGGGTTTAGCACGACGAACGCCGTCGTCATAAGCAAGTTTAGCCGCCGATATAAACGCAACTTCCTTACTGTCTACGGGGTGTTCTTTACCGTCGAATAGCGTACACTTTAAGTCTACCATCGGATATCCTGCAAGCACGCCTTTTTGCATTGCTTCGCGAAGACCTTTTTCGGCAGCAACGGCAAAGGGTTTGGAAACTGCGCCACCAACGATAGCATTGACAAATTCAAACTCGCCGTCGGCTGCGCCCGGTTCGAACTTAATGTTAACGACACCGAACTGTCCTGCACCACCCGATTGCTTTTTATGTTTACCTTCTGCTTCGGCAGTACCCGTAATGGTTTCTCTAAACGCAACCTTAGGTTCTCTCAAAACGGCTTCGCAACCGAATTTTGCCTTTAATTTCTTGCACAAAATTTCAAGTTGAGTTTCGCCTTGACCGCGAATAACCATTTCACCCGTTTCGTTATCTTTTTCAACCTTAAAAGTAAGGTCTTCTTCCATAAGCCTATTAAGACCTTGGAACACCTTATCTTCTTCACCGCTCTTAGCAGCGGAAATAGCCATAGTAAGTACGGGCTTGGGGAAAGGAATATCAAAGTATTTAATCTTATCCTTTTCATCACAAAGCGTATCGCCCGTGTTTGTGTTGTTAAGCTTATTAACAGCGCCTATATCACCTGCGGAAAGTTCGTCAACTACTTCTTGCTTTTTGCCTTTCATAACGTAGATAGAGTTAATTCTTTCTTTTTCGCCCGTCGTAGTGTTAAGAACGGTCATACCCGTCTTAATACTGCCCGTAAATACACGGAGCATATTAAGTTTACCAACGAACGGATCGGCAACCGTTTTAAATACTTGTGCCGTAAACGGAGCGTCTACGTTACAAACCATACCCGAAACGTCGCCCGAGTCTACGTTAGTAGCCATAACGGGACGTCTATCGAGTGGTGACGGCATAAGGTCGACTATTTCATACATTAGATTAAGAACACCCATATTTTGAAGTGCCGAACCACCCATAATCGGAACGGTATCACCTACGCAAAGACCTGCCCTAATACCTGCAACGATTTCGTCGTTATTAAGAGTGCCTTCGTCAAAGAATTTATTTAAAAGTTCTTCGCTTGTTTCAGCAGCCGCTTCGATAAGCGCGTCTTTAAGCATTTGCAAATCGTCTTCCATGCCTAAGGGAACGTCGATAGGATTTCTTCCGCCGGGCGCAAATTCAAACGCTTTACCCGATATTACCGAAACGTAACCTTTCATCTTGCCGTCCCTAATAATAGGCAAGTGCGTGGGTGAAACTTTTCTTCCGTACTTTTCACGGAAAGCCTCTACCGTAGCAACGTAATTTGAGTTTTCTTTATCAATACCGTTTACGAAAATCATAAGCGGAATATGTCTGCGCAAGCAGTATTCCATAGCCTTTTCCGCGCCTACGGAAACTTGTCCGTTTGCGTCGGCAACGAGTATTGCGCCACCAACTGCACGCATAGCCGATTCGAATTCGCCTTCAAAATCATAGAAACCCGGCACGTCGATAATGTTTATCTTAACGTCTTGCCAGTAAGTATAAGCGCAAGCAAGTTGAATAGACATACCCCTTGCAAGTTCTTGTTCGTCGTAATCCATTACGGTATTCTTGTCCGTAACTTTGCCTAGCCTATCGATAGTCTTGCCGTTGAAAAGTATTGCTTCTGCAAGAGAAGTTTTGCCTTCGCCACCGTGCCCGATAAGGGCTATATTCCTTATATTTTTCGCCTCTAATTTACCCATAGTTGTCATCCCCCTTAAAAAATATATATAAGTAAATCAAATCCCGTCTAATCACAGGTTACTGTCATTATAAACCAAAACCGACGCCATTTCAAGGGGGTTTTAAAAATTTTCACAATATTTTTTAATGGTAATCGTCTTCGTCGACAATTCGTCCACCGTAGCAGTCCCCTTCGCCAAACAGTTCTTCGCAGGTGGGCGGTATAGTTGGCGGACATTTTTTTGGTGGATGATGCGGTGGATGATGTGGCGGTTTAGGTCTTCCCACACCCGTACTCGGCGCACAAACGTCACCGCATTTTAAGTCGACCAAAATAACGTCGTTACCGATTTTTAAGATTTTAGAAACGTCTATAAGTTCTTCCGTTCTATTAAAAATCCCAAAAATGCCACCCGATTTTTTTCCACGGACCATAATACCCGTAAGCAGTCCTTCGGGAAAATCTATCAAAAGATTAACAATACCACCTAAACTTCTGCCGTCGGCAACGTTTATAACTTCTCTCTTTTTCAAATCCTTAAACGATAATTCCATACTGAAATTATATGCCACGCCACCTTAAAAATATGATTATATAAATTAAAATTATATTAAACATTAAATAGTGCGTTTATATTATTGACAACTAACATATTCGGTACCAAAATAAAGAAAAACATTTAAGGGGCAATCTATGAAAAGCAACGAAAAATCCATCTCAAAACAAATAGCCTTTTCCGCGATATTCTCGGCGCTTTGTTGCGTAAGCACTTTATCGCTAACCGTTCCATTGCCTGCTTCTGGATATTTTAATGCAGGCGACGTTTTCGTTTTGCTTTCAGGCTGGTTTTTAGGGCCACTCTTCGGCAGTTTCTCAGCAGGAATAGGTAGCGCTCTCGCCGATATTATAAGCGGTTACGTCGTTTATGCACCCGCCACTTTTATAATAAAATTTGCTGTCGCTCTTTTATCTTACGTTTTGTGGAAACTTTTTAAGCCGTTTATAAAAAAGAATCACTCGATTTTATACCGAGAGTTCTTGCAGGTATTATAGGCGAAACGATTATGGTGGCAGGCTACTTTGCATTTGAAAGTATTTTATACGGCGTTATCGGTGCAGTTCCAAACTTACTTGGCAACGCTTTGCAAGGCGTTTGTTGTCTTGTTCTTGCCACACTTTTGTGTTCGGCTTTGCGACCTATAAAAGTTATAAGAAGTTATTTCCCATTACTTGAATTAAACGCCGTTAAATAACAAACTCCCCGTTTAGTGCGTCAGTAATAGGGATTGTTACTGACGCACTAGTTATATTTGCCTATCGGCAAGTTATATTGCTTTCGCAGTTATATTTTGCTACGCAAAGTTGTATTTACCCATAGGGTAAGTTGTGGCAAATATAATATAACCTTGACTGCAAGTCAAAATCTAACTTTTAGACTTGCTCTAAAAATATAACTGTTTGCTATGCAAACAATATCACTTTACTTAAAACTTGTAATATGCTATAATAAATTTATGAGTGAAAGTGTTTTAAGAGAAAAAGCAAAAAAGTTTGCTAAAAACATTGTTTTTATTACAAGAGAAATTAAGTCTAACAACAAAGAAAGTGTATTAACTAATCAACTTTTACGTTCTGGAACAAGTATTGGTGCAAATATCCACGAAGCACAATATGCACAAGGAACGGCTGATTTTATTTCTAAACTTGAAATAGCGTTAAAAGAGTGCTTTGAAAGCGAATATTGGTTAGAATTGCTTTTTGAAACAGGCTATTTAGTAGAAACTCAATATAAAAAACTTAATAATGACTGTGGTGCAATACGAAAAATGTTAATTTCTTCGTGCAAAACACTTAAAGAGAAAAAATAAACGGAACTCGACTTTTTACAAGTCGAGTTTTCTTTTGCCCACACAAAACTGCTTGATAAAATTTTTTATATGTGATATACTAATTATGCCAAATCAATTTCATAACAAGCAAAAGTAGGGATATTTTCTTTTTAGGGATATATTTATACTTATTTTAAGCATACTAAAAATCAATGAATTTGATAAAATGCAAATTCCATCAGGTTTTTAGTATGGTTATCCTTACTTGCTTGAAATTGGTTTGGCGACTATCGGAGTTTGCGTTTTTGTGCGTTTGCTTCGGTAGGCGCACTTTTTATTTTGTAGCCTTACTCTATTTATAAAATAAAGAAAATAATAAGGAGATAATTAGTTATGGCAAATAAAATTTATATTGTAAAGTATGAGTATCAAGCAGATTATAAAGTATTTTTTGTAAATTATGAATATCAAGAAAAAAATGCACAAATTATAAAAGGTTGCAAACTTGCAGACCACGAGTATCAGGCGGATTGCAAAGTGTTTATAGTTGACTATGAATACAAGGCAGACATAAAAATAATGAGAAAGAATTTTCCTACAAAATAATTCCTTTTAGGGTGAGGCTACTTTTTTTGAGGTATTATATGGAAATATATTTAAAAGATATAGTAGTATTAGATGGTAAGCAATACAAAGATTGGACTATCTGCTTAAATAATGCAAATGAAGAGGGTGTTTATTCTTTTGAAGAAAATGAATCAAGATTACTTGAACATATCTCTTGGAAGAAACATAGAAACTCTACAACAAGTTTTAGAAATATAAATACACGATATTGTTTACAATTTATTCGATTAGACCGTGATAAAAAATATAATCAATGGTTATTTTTAGGTGCTTTTGAAATATGTGGCGTAATAAGTTTTGATGACGGACATCAAGTTTATGATTTAAAAAAAATGGACTTATTTAACCAGTATTCAGAACGCTTAATTATTGAATATTCAAAAAAACAAGGACCGAAACAAGCAAAGATAGGTATAGAAAATATAGAAACTATAAAAGTAGTTTCCATATTAGAGAAGAAATATGTAAAAACGAGTCAATTATTTGAAGGATATCATAAAGTTTCATTGCCATTTTTAGAATTAAAGAAAATTATAATGAGCAATGTAGATAATTGGCGTATCTTATTAGAGAATGTAAACTGCATTTACTCAATCGTAGACGAAACAAACGGAAAAATTTATATAGGCAGTACATACAATAAAAATGGAACTTGGAGCAGGTGGAGTGAATATGTTTATACTAATGGACACGGGAACGACTGCGAGTTAAAACAATTAGTTGAAAGCCAACCCGATTATGCGAAAAATTTTAGATTTTCGATAATTGAAGTTTTCTTAAACAAGGACGACACTTCGCCGTATATTTTAGAAAGAGAAAGATATTGGAAAGAAGTTTTTAGAAGTAAAATTTTCGGTTATAATGATAATTGATTTTATAGACCATAAAGTGTAGCACACTATACTTTGCTGTGCAAAGTCGTGTGTTTTGCAAAGCAAAAAGTAAAGGATGGCGAAATTTCGCTATCCTTTTATATTGTCTAAAAAATCCCTAAGAGTGACGCAGTAAACGGGGAGTTTTATTTTTACTTGTTGTGGCTAATAAG
>CASDPM010000027.1 GCA_949282465.1 uncultured Bacillota bacterium | reverse complement strand
CGACAAAGAAATAGTTTTCTTTTCTATTACGAAATCTTTTTGTGGATTAGTTAAAGTGTAATTCGTACTATCAATACTTGCAGTAGCCTTATATTCTCCTGCGTTCACTTTTGCGCCTAAGTACGAAATATTTACCGTTTCGCCGTTTACAACGCCCACTAATGTGCCGTTAGGATGTTGTTCTTCACCGTTATAAATAAACGTTTTTCCTTCCCACAATATTGTGACGGGTTTTGCGCTTATCGAATAACTTTTAGTGCCGTTAGAACCAAGAATATAGTTTTCATTTCCTATGTTAGCCGTAACGGTGTAATCGCCCTTATCTTTGCCATAGCCGTCGTAGGTAATATTTAAATCATCATTACCAACTTTATCACTAGAATCCGCCTCGGGGTACTGAAATTGCCCGTTATATGTAAACACATTATCGTCCCACGTTAAATTGACGGGTTTTGCGTTTATCGAATAATTTTTAGTTTCGTTCGAATCTATAACGTAGTTTCCATTTCCTATGATAGCCGTAACGGTGTAATCGCCCTTATTTATTCCACCACTACTATACGTGATTAATAAATCGTCGCCAACGATTTGATCGCTTGAAATAACCGCCGGACGTTGTTCTTCACCGTTATAAATAAACGTTCTATCTTCCCACGTTAAGTTGACGGGTTTTGGCGATACGATAAAATTCTTCGAAGAATTTGTAAATTCGTATAAAGCGTCCCATTTATCATCAAAATGAATTGTAGCCGTATAACTACCTGCATTTCTAACCGAAGTTTCAAATCCGCTTATTTTAGAAGAGTTACACTCAATCTCGCCACTTAACGTATCGCCTGAAATCAAGCCGTCAAACGTCGCTTGAACGGATTGCTCCTTACCGTTATACTCACTAGGAATATTCTCCCATTTAACGTTAACACGCTTTTTATTTACCGTAATATTTATCTTTTTAGAAATTTCCGAAGTAAGCGAAGTAACCGTTGTCGACGACGCTATTACTTTAAGGGTATACTCACCGCTATCTTTTGACGGTTCAACTCTATTTAAGATAAGTTGCGGGTTCGTTTCCTTTAAACTGTCCTTAAACACCCATTCGTAAGCCAAATCTACGCCTTCCACAGGTTTTGAAACTTCTGAATCAATAGTAACGTTATCGCCGTAAGTAAAGGTGTTACTAGCGTTATCTGTATAAACCTTTTTAACGTTCGGTTTGTTAAGTTCCCAAACGGGATGAACTACTACGTCAGAGTTAAGAATATTTTTAAGAGTATCAAACTCAATGCGAGTGGGATTTAATGCAGTATTATATTCCCAACCGAGTGAAAAGCCTGCACGCATATGAACGTCACCCAAGAAGTTAAACGGATCGCTTGCAAGAACGTATCTATCTTCGCCATTTTTAGCAAACTCTTGGTTATTAGAATAAAAATCAAACTTAGTGTCGTTATCTTCGGCAACGTTTATTTTGCGAACGTATTCAAAAGAAACGGGTATTTTAGGCATATCGGACTGAACTTTATTGCCGATAATCTCTTGCCCTGCATAGGTAAGAACGCTTAAAACCTTGCTTCCGCCACCCCTTTCATAACTTTCTTTTAAAAACTCTTGGTCGTGCAAATCGTAATTTTCCGCATACGGAACGTCTTTGGCGTGGGTGGCAAAATCAAACGTTTCGCCCTTTTTGCCTATCCACGTTTTAATAACGGTGAAATCGCAGTATTCTAAATCTTCATAAGAATAGTTAAAGGTTATGTATCGTTCGTTTTCATCAAGCCCACTCGGAACAAGCATATTATAAAAATCTAAATATTTTTGTTTGTTCAAAGTGTTTTTCTTGCAAAGGTCTATAAACTGTTGTTTCACTTCTTGAACGTCTTGCTTGTTTATTTTAACGTTAATATCTTTATTAAATTCAGTAACGCCGTCTAACAAAAGCGTGAAAGACTTATCACAATTAAGTTCAACGTCGGTTACGTTTTGATCGAAGAAGATATTGCCGTCGACAGCAACGACTTTCTTGCCGTCATACTCGTTTAAGATTTTAATTTTTCCGCCCAAACTATCCGAAAGGGGTTTAGCAACGTAGCCGTCTAAAACAACATCATATTCATATAAGACGTTGCGGTAACCAAAACCGCCTTGACCAAACATACCGTTTAGAAATACTAATCCGGCATAGGCTAAACAAACTAGCACGAAAATTATAGAAAGAAGTACGGCAAAAAAGCCTAAACCCTTTCCAAGTTTAATAGCGTTAAGCACGTTTATAAGTGTAATTAAAAGGACGAAAAAATGAACAACTGCAAACGCCAAAGTAGCAGTTATCGTAAACACGCCTTGATTCATTAGCGTGGCTATTGTGCAACAAATAATACCTATCATATAAAATATAGGTATAATAAGACCATATTTAAAACGGAAGTTTGTGTTAAAAGTAAATACGATCATTATTAAACTTAACGCAAGCGCTATAATAACGGGAAGACCTATCGTAAACGCAAGCCCGTTCAAAATAATAGTAACCGATAAAATCAAATCGACGATTAACGTAACGAAAAGAGATAAAAGCAGTAACGTTTTATTACTCTTTATTCTTTCAACAAAAACTTTTGAATTTGAATTCGCCATAATGTTTCTCCATGAAAACTAATCGATCTTAACGGGTGGGGCAATAAAGCCTTTTTCTTTGACGTTAAGTTTGTTAAATAAATATCTGTGTTTACCGATTATAAAAATCATAATTTCATTATCTTCAACACACGCCTTTTTTCCAAAACCTGCCTTTACCCTTCTTCCAAACGACAATAAGGTTTTATACCTTTTATACCTTGCCCTATCGCTATGGTTAAAAGTAGCCGTTTCCGACGCCCTACAAACCGAGCATTTCTTGTTCTTTAACGCGCCGACGGAAAAATATCTTCCACATACCGCGCAACGTTCTACCTTTTCTTCGTTAACGTCTAACGGATCGACAAGTTCCATCTTGTCTTTTGCAAAAATAAGCATAGGCGTATACTTTTTCTCACCCTTATGCGTAGTGTATACGATTTCGGGGTACGGACAATCAATACATTTATAATCAACCGTATCTCCACTATCGCCGTCAAACACCTGACTATAACAACGTATCTTTTCGCAAGTTTGCCACCCCTTAACCTTAGGACAAGAAATCCTTAAATAATGATTTTTCATCTCGGAATTAAGTTTTATTTCGTCAATCACTTGATCGTCTAAACCAAACTGTTCCCTTTCAAAATCAAGAACGGCAAGTTTATCTACACCGTCAACCTTGTAAACTATTTGATTGTTATATACCAAGGCTTGCTCGGAATCACATTTTGCGCAATTAACCGTAAAACTGTTGTTTGCACCCATCTTCACTCTAAAAATAGGTTCGCCATAATAGGTTGCGTCGGCAAGAAAGGCGCTTATTTTTATATGCATAATGTAAAGAATATCTAAATGCGTACATTCAAGTTTTACCGAATCGTGTGATAACTGTGAAAGCAATTTCTTTACAGCCTTTTCGTCGGAAGTATCGCTAAAACACAAATAATCGGCAAAATTCAAGTTGGTATCGGTAACGATTTTTTCTATTGAATTAAGCGTACTATCTATAATTTCGTCGGCAACGATAATTTCGTTATCACCCGTATCTTCGGGGATTATTTGATTTACACTCCTATCGTAAATTACAGAAGTTGCCTTTTCAATCGGCGAAAGTGTGTTTCCCGTCTTAATAAAATACACCTTGCCCAAAACGGGTAACGATGCGCCCGTTCCGCCCGATAATTCCATACGGAAAGCAACGCCGTAAATATCTTCTTCTCCACCTTTTAGGGAAAGATGAACTTCAATTTTATTACTAAACGACGGATAAAAAACGTCTACAAAATCATTAACGAATTTATTTATAATTCCGTTAGCCTGTTCTTTTTCCGCTTTGGTCGGCGGTTGTTGTTTATATTCAACCACCGAGAAACGCTTATGGTATTCTTCCTTAACAGTTTGTATAAACGTAGTCCAAATAGCGTCGTCCTTTTCGGTTTCTTCCCCCCTGAACGAGCCAAACCACGTAGCGCCTTTACTCGTAAATCCGTGTTTTTTGACGTTACTTTTTACCGTTTCTTTTTCTATTAAGACGTATTCGTTCACCCCGTCGTCAATAACGTTATCAAACGCTTTATAGCCGAGTTCACTTAAACATCCACTTTTAATAAGTTCGCAAATACTCTCAAACGCTTTTGAATATTCTGCGCCAACGTAAATTTTTTTCTTTGCCATAATTATTCTCCAACCTTATCGTTTGAAAGTATTTCTTGGATTTCCGCAACCTTTTCCGTTTCTTTAATAAGGTTTTCACAGAAAGATTTTCCACCGTCCTGTTGATAGGTATACGCCGAACGAATATACGTTTCAAAAGTTCTAGCGACTACGGGTTTTAACTTCGATTTACAAACGGGGCATTCCGCTTCCCACTTTTCATTAAAGTTAATCACGTGCGGTTTAGGCGTGCAACCTGCGTTTTCACAAGTATTACAACCCGAAATAGCGTCTATTCCTACACCAACTTTACATCTAGACGGACACTCGCTAGCGTAATCACAATTTTCACACTTTTCCATAAGAACCATATCGTCTGCCGACGGATTTTCTAAATAATAATTAAGCGCTTCGCACTTACCTTTCATATAGCCGTTAACGAACTTATCACAATGTGAAATTGCGCAAATCTTCTTACAATACAGTTGCCTATCACCCTTATCGCCATTATTACACATACCACCCTTACCGGTGTTGTTAACTGAAAGACATACGTATTGACCGCCTTCCTTAGAGTTTTGGCGTTTTATAATATTTCCACAACTTTCGCACTTAATTTCGCACGAGTTGATTTCGACCATAAGTTTTCCACGAAGTCCGTCTTGTCTACATTCTTCGTTATCGCAACAATATATTGCGTCGCTATCTTCCTTCTTAAACGCTTCGTAATCTTCTTTGGACATAAGTTTTACGTTCTTACAAGCAGGACATCTTATAGTAACCATATTGTCGTTATTACTACCTGCAATAATAGCGGCGTCACCACTATTACTAGTCATAAGTCCGATACTGCTAAAATAGGTCAAAACGTAACCTTCCAAAGCGCACATATCGGCAAACGAATAAATAACCACGTCGTTTTCCTGTCCCAAACGGAATATACGCCCGATACTTTGTTCCATACCGAGTGGGTTGGGCGTTATTTGGAAGTTAACTATAACGTTACTCTTTTGCAAGTTTGCGCCTTCGGTAAACGCGCCATCGATTACCACTAAAACCGCATCGGATTTTTCGTTAAACTGCTTTTCGGTTATCGACTTATCCGATTTATCACCAACGATTATTCTACTTGCAAATCTCTTGTCTAAATTAAGCGCCGATAAAACTTTATCATAACAAACTTCGCTTTTTTCAATATCGTAATCAAAAAAAACTATAACCCTGCTATCGGCGTGCTTTACCAAGATTTTGTTAAGTTCTTCTAACTTTCTCTTAAACACGTCGTTATCAAACACGGGAATGAACGTCGTACTAATATCGTTACCCATATCGCCAGATACCGACATCTGAGTTCTTTTAGTTTGCTCCCAGTAATATTTCATAGAGTTCTTTTTTAAGAACTTATTATCAGTTAAACCAAACGCGCTCAAAATACCGTTGTTAAAGAACAAGTCGGCAAAAGCGTGACTATATAACTGCTCGCCTTTATTTTCGCGAACGTACTCGTGCAAGGAATATTCGGCTTTATCCGTTTTAACCCCACCTGCTTCATACATTTTATCGACGGAAACGACGATTTTTTTATTATTTAGTCCGTTAACTTCAAGTTGTTTGCCCTTATTTTCAGCAGGGAAAAACAAGAAGTTTTCTATCTTCTTACCCTTTCTTATTCTATCGTTGGGTTGACGAATCATAATCGAACGCAACACGCCGTTATGGTAAGCGTTTGCGATACTGTTAATTATTTGTTTCTTTATCTTTTCGTTTTCAGGCAAAGACAAGAATTCGTTTACAAGTTTTTTCTTAATGCCGTCAAGTAACCCGTTAAATTCTTCAAGATTACTATTTTTACTAATTAAAAATGCCGAAAACTCCTCGCTATACTTTTCTTTTATTTCGAGAAGTTTAACCTTATTGATAAATTCCATTACCGAAACAGCGCCACGGCAAATATGCTTTTTATAATATTCTTTTTCTTTTCTATATTCTTCCGTTCTATCGGCGTCGTCTTTTTCGTCGAAGTCGGACGGCAAACCACCCTTACAACGAATAAAGTACCAAAGCCTAAACATATTTTCCAAATTTCCCGAGTGCGGTGTTGCCGAAAGCAAAACGCAATAAGTCTTCTTTGCTTTCTTTTTGGTTTGCATTAAGATAGACAGCATCTTAATGGCTTTTGCAGAAGCGCCTTCTTCCGAACAAAGATTATGCGCTTCGTCTACGACTACTACGTCGAACAAAACGTCTTGAACGTCTTGTTCACGCCATTTAACGAAGTCTTCGGTCTTAACGATAATAGGCGCGTTAGGACGAATCATACCGTCGTCACAACGTTCAAAATATTCGTCGTTAAAACTTGAACCGATAGTTTTTAATACACCTTGACCTAAACCAAAGTTATTTTCCAAAACTTCAATCCAAGTGTTATATACCTGCGACGGCGCTATAATCAACGCCGTAGAAATTTTACCTTTTGCGGCAAGTTCGCTAAGCACAGCGCCCGCTTCGTAAGTCTTTCCGCTACCAACGACGTCTGCAAGCAAACCAAAACCACGCAGTTCTTTCAAAAAAGCCTGCGTTGCCTTTACTTGGTGTGGAAGAATTCTCTCTTCGCCGTTATGGAATCTCTTTCTATCTATACCGTACGCCGTTTCCTTTTTTGCGTAATCCGACGGTTTAAGCGTTAACGAACCAAAATCGTCGTAACGATCCAAAACTTCGGCGTGTTTATTCATTTCCGCAACTTGCTTGGTATATTTTTTACAATCGTGTAGACCCGAGCGTTCCACTTGCTTTTCAAAAGCGTCAATCGTAAATATAATTTTTATTTTTTCTTCGCCATTTTTCATACTTAAAACACCTTAATTCGTTTTATCAATAGCCTTAAAGGAATTCAATCCCGTTCCTAAAACTTCAATATCGCTTGCACTTACTAAATACTGCTTACCCGTTTTAATCGACGCAACCGTTATTCTATCGAATACTGATGAAACGTTCTTTATAATCGGGGTAGCCATACCGTGTTTATCAACCGATATACCCTCTACAAACGATATCTTAGAATTATCTATAATCCTAATTACTTCGCCGTTATACTTAAAGTAAACGGTACCGTCCCTTCCACCCGAAACGGTTTTTAGGTCGATATCTTTAACAACTCTTGCTCTTTCTTTTGAACCAACTTCGCCTACTATAAGCCCGCGATTAGAAGTGGTATAGTTCCATTTCCCCGTATACATATTGTCTTCAACGTCCTTTGACGTAATATGCGTAGAGAACATTTCTTCGCCTTTTTCTACGCCGGCGTTCCCGACTGTAAATTTCCTAACGAACGTTCCGCCGTCGTCAATACAAGTTCCCCTGTCAACGAATATACATAAACATTTTTTATGGTCCTTAATTTCCCAAGTAGCGTAAGACAGCGACAAAATAGTTCTAATTCTAACGTTTTTAAGTGCCACGATTGCACCACCAACCGACGGCGCGAAAACCGAATCTTCATAAGATAGTATCTTAAATTGATCGCCCTTATCGCAATAATCGTCGAAAGTGCAAATGTTAAGTTTTGGTTTAACGTTAGCAAGACTGTTTTTTAGGTAATCTAAAAGTCCGTAAGTTTCTATAAGTCCACCAGAGAAAAACACCTTATTAACGTCGTGGTTTACAGGTCGTTTAATTTCTTCGACGATATAATCTAATATTTTTTTTGCTATTCCCTTGTTTCCTTCTATACCGATACTTTTGCTAACGTCGGTTTTTCTTAACTTTCGCTGTATATAAAGTTCTCTATACAAGGTGATAGGAATACCGTTGGCAAACACGCTGTTTTCAGGGAGCGTTTTACTAAAAATCACCTTGGCTTTCTTTATGCTTTTCATAAAAAGGTACTGTTTACCGTAAACGCTCTCTTCTGCGATATGCCCTTCTTCGCCGAACGACGGAGAACCGATAGTTTCACGGCAAGCAACCGATTTATCTAAATCTTCAACGATTGCTTGGTCAACGTCTATACCCCCAACGTAAAGCGGTGGATTATGTCCGTCAACACCGTCGACGATAATTTCATTTCCCGAAAAGCAAGCGCGCGCAACCGTAATCGTTTCTTCGCCCATATCGAAAACCAAAAAGTTTTCGTTATTATTAACGGCTTGACGGTGAAACGCATACATAGAAAGCGCTTTCGTCGAACTGAACACACTAAACGGCTTATATCCAAAAGTGTGTTTTACAATCCTAGAAAGTTCGTCTAGATAATCGTCGCCAACGCTTGACGGGTGAACGACTGCTATTTTATACATGCCAAATTCTTTATTGTATTTACGATTAAGTTCTTCTCTCTCTTTATCAATAAAGTCTTTAATGTAAGCAAAAAAGCCCTCGCAAACCTGTTGCGGGGTAAAATCCGTAGTGAAAGTCCTTTCGCTTTTAACCATTTGGTCAAAATCGTCAAGCATCTTTCTTCTTACGGGAAAATAAAATTTAGGAAATTGTTTGCCGTTAAAATAATAGTCCTTATTTTTTGCCCAAACTTTTTTAGTGCCTTTTTCCGAAAGCAACGAAATAAGGCTTTTAATTTTTACAACGGTAATAAACGACTCGCTTTGTTCGCCTATCTGCTTGCCGTAAAGCCATTTCTTTTCCGCCCTATCGTAATAAGCAAGCGCAGGAATAGCAACTTGCGTCAATTTTTCCTTTCCTGCAAATTTACCGTAAACGACTTCGTTCTCTCCTTTAAGGAAACTTATAAAGTCGTTCTCATCTTTTTGATAAAAGGCAAAAGATATTTTTATGGTGTCGCCACCCAAATCTAAACCTATACTTAACTGCTCTCTCATTTTTCCTAAAAATTTCCGCATTTTATAATATTATAATAATATTATACAACCAAAATTCACCCTTTGCAAGTAAATATATGTTTTTATCGAATAATGCTGTAAATTGTTCCATTTTGTAAAAAAAGCCTTACGGTACTCACCGCAAGGCTTAATATGATTTTTTATTGTTTAACCAATTATTTTCTTTAAGAATTTTCCCGTAAAACTATCTGGGCAGTTAGCAATATCTTCGGGACTTCCGCTCGCAACGAGCGTTCCGCCACCACTACCGCCTTCGGGGCCCAAATCCACGATATAATCGGCAAGTTTAATAACGTCTAAATTATGCTCGATTACTATTATCGTGTTGCCCGATTCTTGCAAACGCTTTAAGACGACACAAAGTTTATCTACGTCGTAACTATGCAGTCCCGTCGTCGGCTCGTCGAGAATATAAACCGTTCTACCCGTACTGCGTTTGGAAAGTTCGGTTGCAAGTTTTACCCTTTGTGCCTCACCACCCGATAGCGTAGTCGAACTTTGTCCAAGTTTAATATACCCAAGACCAACGTCTTGCAAGGTTTTTATTTTATTATAAATGGTGTTTATAGGCTTAAAGAATTCACACGCTTCGTCGACGGTCATATTAAGAACGTCGCTTATGTTTTTGCCCTTATACTTAACTTGCAAAGTTTCTCTATTATACCTATCGCCCTTACAAACTTCGCAAGGAACGTATATGTCGGGAAGAAAATGCATTTCGATTTTGATAATGCCGTCGCCTTCACAATGTTCGCACCTACCACCCGAAACGTTAAACGAAAACCTGCCCGCCTTATACCCCCTTTCTTTTGCATCGGGAGTGGATGCGAAAAGTTCTCTAATCGCCGAGAACACGCCCGTATACGTAGCAGGATTACTTCTTGGCGTCCTACCTATCGGCGACTGGTCGATAGCAATAACTTTGTCAAAATATTCAATTCCGTCAATCCTATCGTATTTTCCCTCTCTAACCCTAGCGTGATTAAGTTTATCGGCAAGCGCAGGGTAAATTATCTCGTTAACAAGCGAACTTTTTCCACTACCCGAAACACCCGTAACCGCCGTTAAAAGCCCAACGGGGAACTTGACGTCGATATTTTTAAGATTGTTTTGTTTAGCGCCGACTACGGTAAGCCACCTACCGTCGGGTAAATTTCGTTTTTCGGGAACGGCAATTTTGCGTCTTCCCGCAAGATAATCGCCCGTAATCGAGCGTGGCTCGTTCATTATATCTTGTATACTACCCGACGCAACCACTTCGCCACCGTGAACACCTGCTTTCGGACCTATATCGACGATAAAATCGGCTGAACGCACAGTGTCCTCGTCGTGTTCAACAACTATTAAGGTGTTGCCTAAATCTCTTAAATGTTTGAGCGTTGCAAGAAGTTTCTCGTTATCTCTTTGATGTAGCCCTATACTCGGCTCGTCAAGAATATATAGAACGCCCGTAAGTCCACTACCTATTTGCGTAGCAAGTCTTATACGTTGCGCTTCGCCACCCGATAGCGTAGACGCGCTTCTAGATAGGGTAAGATAGTTAAGTCCAACGTCTTTAAGGAAGTTTAGCCTTGCCTTAATCTCTTTAACGATAGGTTGCGCTATAATAGCGTTGGTTTTAGATAAGTTTAGATTATCGATAAAATCGTAAAGTTCTGTAACTGAAATTTCTGTAAGTTCGGCGATATTCTTTCCGCCTACGGTAACGGCGAGCGCTTCTTTTTTAAGCCTTTTTCCGTGGCACGTGTTACACGGATTAACGGTCATATAGCGTTCTATCTCACTCTTGGTATAGTCGCTAGAAGTTTCCCTATAACGTCTTGTAAGGTTAGGAATTATACCTTCCCAACTCGAATCGTAACTACCGCTAAACGTTCGAGTATTATACGTCATTTTAATCTTCTCACCGTTGTTGCCGTACAAAAGCATATTGTAAATATCTTTGGGCAAATCTTTTACGGGCACGTCAAGACTAAACCCGTAATGGCGGGCAAGCGATTCAAAATACATTTCCGCCATTTTGCCGTTATCTAAATTCCAGCCTGTAACCGTCATTGCCCCTTCACGCAAGGTTTTGTTTTTGTCTTTAACGATAAGGTCTTCGTCAATATCGTTTCTAAACCCTAACCCGTGGCACTCGGGACACGCGCCGAACGGATTGTTAAACGAAAACAATCTCGGCTCTATTTCTTCAATACTAATACCACAATCAGGGCAGGAATATTTGGTAGAATAAAGTGTACTTTCCCCACCTATCGTTTCTATCACGACAAGCCCGTCGGCAAGTTTTAACGCCGTTTCCAAACTGTCGTTTAAACGCTGGGTTATACCTTCTTTTATAACCAAACGGTCAACAACCACGCTTATATTATGCTTGATATTTTTATCGAGTTTTATGTCTTCGTTAAGGTCGTAAACTATGCCGTCTACTTCCACTCTTACGAACCCACTCTTTTTATAACTTTCAAAATTCTTTTGATATTCACCCTTTTTACCGCGCACTACGGGGGCGTTAACTAATATCTTTGTCCCTTCGGGAAGTTCCATTACCTTGTCCACGATTTGATCAACCGTTTGCCTAGTAATTTCCATACCGCATTTAGGACAATGCGGAATACCCGTTCTAGCGAACAGTAGACGCATGTAATCGTAAATTTCGGTAACCGTTCCAACGGTGGATCGTGGGTTGTGTGACGTGGTTTTTTGGTCGATAGATATTGCAGGCGAAAGCCCGTCGATAAGGTCGACGTCGGGCTTTTCCATTTGACCTAAAAACATACGCGCGTAACTAGATAAACTCTCTACGTAGCGCCTTTGCCCTTCGGCATATATAGTATCGAACGCAAGCGTAGACTTACCGCTACCTGAAAGCCCCGTGAACACCACGAGTTTTTCACGCGGAATAGATAGGTCAACGTTTTTTAAGTTATTTTCCCTTGCGCCTTTTATTGTTAAAAATTCTTTGCTCATACTACTTTCTCATTTTTAATTTAAGTTTTGCTATCGTATCCCTTATTTCTATACAGCGTTCAAAATCAAGATTTGCGGACGCAATCTTCATAAGCGCTTTTAACTTTTCAATCTCTTCGGGAATATCTTTTTGTTTAACGTCCTTGGTGTTATCGGCTTTCTTGGTTATTTCCAAAGTATTGACTATTTCTTTAACGATAGTCTTTGGAATTATACCGTGTTCTTTGTTGTATTCGTCTTGAATTTTGCGACGACGGTTGGTCTCGTCAATAGCACGTTTCATACTGCCCGTAACCGTATCGGCATACATTATAACCCTGCCTTCGGCGTTTCTAGCCGCACGGCCTATCGTTTGAATAAGTGAAGTTTCACTTCTTAAAAAGCCTTCTTTATCGGCGTCTAAAATAGCCACAAGTTTTACTTCGGGAAGGTCTAACCCTTCACGAAGAAGGTTTATACCGCAAAGCACGTCGAACTCACCGCTACGAAGTGAAGAAACTATTTCTATTCTTTCCATAGTATCAATATCGCTGTGCATATAGCGCACTTTAACGCCGTTTTCTTTTAGGTATTCGGTAAGGCTTTCCGCCATTTTTTTAGTAAGCGTTGTTATAAGCACCCTGCCTTTATCGCTAACTACCGAGTTTATTTCTTTAAGTAAATCGTCTATTTGATTTTTAGTTGGGCGAACGGTAATTTCAGGATCTAAAAGCCCCGTCGGACGAATAAGTTGCTCTACCACTTGACCTGCTTGACCTAGTTCATACTTGGCAGGCGTTGCGGAAACACAAATCATTTGTCCAACCCTTTCGTCAAACTCTTCAAAGGTAAGCGGACGATTATCAAACGCCGATTTAAGCCTAAATCCGTATTCCACAAGGTTAGTCTTTCTAGACCTATCGCCGTTATACATTGCCCCTATTTGCGGAATAGTCATATGCGACTCGTCGATAAAAACTATAAAATCTTTTGGGAAATAATCAAGTAAGGTAAAAGGCGGTTCGCCTATATCTCTGCCATCAAAATAACGGCTGTAATTTTCTATACCCCTACAAAACCCTATCTCTCTAATCATCTCGACGTCGTAGTCGGTGCGTTGCCCGAGGCGTTGCGCTTCAATAAGTTTTCCACTTTCCTTAAAAAATCGCACTTCGTCGTCTTTATCACGTTCTATGCATAAAAGCGCCGAACCGATTTTTTCTTGCCCTACCGCATAGTGGCTTGCAGGAAAAATTACCGCATGCTTTAATTCTGATATTACTCTACCCGTAACGAATTCCGTTTCACAAATCCTATCAATCGTATCGCCGAAAAATTCCACTCTAATCACTATTTCGGTGTTAGACGACGGGAAAATATCAACCGTATCACCCCTAACCCTAAACGAAGAACGGGCAAAGTCAACGTCCTTTCTAACGTACTGTATAGCGACTAAACGGCGCATAAGTTCATCACGGCTAATCTCGTCGTCAGGGCGAAGAGAGATCGCTAACCTATAATATTCTTCGGGTGCGCCTAAACCGTATATACACGAAACGGACGCCACCACTATCGTGTCCGTTCTTTCGGCAAGCGAACAAGTCGCCGAGTGACGAAGTTTATCTATCTCGTCGTTAATCGACAAGTCTTTTTCTATGTAAGTATCGGTACTTGGAATATACGCTTCTGGTTGATAATAATCGTAATACGAAACGAAAAATTCCACACGGTTTTCAGGGAAAAATTCTCTAAACTCGTTACAAAGTTGGGCGGCGAGCGTTTTGTTGTGAGCAATAACTAACGCCGGCCTATTTACGTTGTTTATTACGTTTGCCATGGTAAAAGTCTTACCGCTTCCGGTAACACCCAAAAGGACTTGCGTGCGCAAGCCGTCGTTAATACCCTCGGTAAGTTTTTCAATCGCTTGGGGTTGATCGCCCGTCGGACTGAACTTTGAAACTAACTTAAAATCTCTCTTCTCCATAACACTCTTTAAAAAACCGCTTTTAGTATAAGTCCTATTAAAAAACTGATAACGGCAAACACTGCCGACAGCCCTAGCCTATAAACTAAATTGCGCTTAAAAACCTTTCTTTCACGGCTATACGCCTTTCCTTTTTCAGTAAGCGAAATACAGTACACCGTTTCGCCACGCCTATCGGAATAAATCATATCGAAATACCCGTCTTGCGAAAGCGCTTGCAACACCTTTTCAAGTTGGGAAAGTGTAAACTGTTTTCCACCCACGACTTTAAGTAAGTCAATCGGACTTACTAATCCCGACGCCCTTTCTTTGCACAGTAGATAGACGGCGTTCATAACTGAATTTTCCTTTTTAGAGAGCATTTTACACCCCCGTCAAAGCGAAAATGATCGCCACTATTAAGCCTGAAATTACACCGCCCGAAAAAGCGCCGAGCATAGAGTATAAGAAATAAGTCTTTTTACTTCTTTGACTGTCGAGTTCTTCTTCAATTTTATTCTCAAAAACTAGCCTGCCTTTGGTCAGCGGACATAAACACACTTCCTTTTCATCTTGATACTTAACGCTTATATACTCTTTTTCAGAAAGGGTGTAAAGACACTCTCTTACACCGTCAATATCTATTCCAAACGAAAGTGGCATCGAAAGAACTAAGTCTTCGATACTAACGACTTTATAGCCCGAATTAACACACTCGGAATTCAAAATATTAAGTAAAGCAAGACAACGTTTATCTAACATAACACACCCGTTTACTTAATTATTTTGTCGTTAAAAGCCGTTTGTTATACAATTGTACCACAAATTAAATTGCCTTACAAGTTATTAAATATATTTATAGGCATAAAAAAAACGACTTTAAGTCGCTCTTCCCGTAGGGAATAGCGACAACTAAATAAATCCTTACGGATTTGTGATATTCGTCTAACGACGAGCGATATTGCCTACGGCAGTGATATTCGCCTTCGGCGAGTTATGGATTTATTTAATATAACTTTGGCGTAGCCAAAATAAAACTGCTTGTAGAACAAGCAATATAACTTTTAGCCACAAGGCTAAAAATATCACTTATTTACCTTAATCTTTTGTGGTAAAGATAAAGCCCACCATATTTCGCTTTTTGCAAAGTTTGGTGGGCTATACTTTTGTTATGGACTAAAATCCCTAATAGAAGAGACTTTAAGTCGTTTCTTTTTTTACAAAAATCTTTTAATCTCGTCTGAAAGATACTTTGCTATTAATTCGTTGCCTTTTTTAGCGGGGTGCACGCCGTCATAAGATAGTTCCTGCCAAGGCGTAGTCAAACACTCTTTTGCAAATAGCCCGTCGATAGGAATAAACCCATCGGCATACTTTACCTCTAAATCTCGGCAACATACTAATATCCTTGTACAAATTATACTACAAATTTTTTTTGCAAATAAATTACTTTTTATTTTTTAAAACGTTAATCAAAACAAACGCCCCTATCAAAATAGCAACCGTGCCAACGACCACGGCGTACATAACGCCAACGCTTACTTGCGAACCAAAAAAGTAAATATTACAATCTACCGAATCCCTAATAGCCGTTATCGCCGATTGTGGCAAACCACTAGCGTTCATTTCCGCAAGCACACCGTTCATAGCGTGATTACGCAAAAGCGAAGTAGCGTACGTTCCAGGCAAAAAGCCCAAAACCCTTTGAAGACCAACCGAGAAACTCGATATAGGCATATACGCGCCACAAATAAAACCGTAACACGAACTTACTATCGAACCTACTGCGGAAATTTGACCTTGTGTCGATAAGAAAATATTTACTACCGAAGATAACGCCGTTCCAAACATAACGATAATAAAAACGTCTAAAAGCAATAAAAGAACGTCGGTAAAAGGTATGTAAAAGCCCACTATTCCCAAATAGATAAAACAAGCGCCCGTCGCTACAAAACAAATAATCAAGGTACAAATAGCAGACGATATATAATAAGCGAGCGCCAAAGTTGATCGGCTTACGGGAGTAATCATCATGTCGTTATGCGCGCCTGAAACCTTGTCTTGCACCATAAGCATATTAGAGCAAAACGCCACGGTAACGCAACATACGGCAAGTAAAGAAGAAAACAATTGCCCACCGACAAGCCCGTCGATAAGACTTTCACTCATTACCACGTTTTGAGGGAAAAATCCCGTAAGCGTCATGCGATAAACGTTACCTAAAAAAGTGATATATAGTAGCAAAAGAATAAGCGGTGTTATAAGCGACGTCCAAAAAAGCGCAGGGTCCTTAAAATACGCTTTAATATTACGTTTTATCATAATTTTTAAAGTATTCATTTTTGTTCCCCCGTAAGTTTTTTGCCCGTTACCGCCAAGAACACGTCGTCCATCTTGCCTTTTAACACTTCGTAGTCGGTAAACAACTGCGGATGTTTGATAATAAGTTCGGTTGCCTCTGCGGTATTTTTAACTGCAATTCTAAAATAATCCGACACTTTTTCGTATTTAACGTCAATCGCTTTAAGTTCTTCTTCGTTTACATCGTAAACGTAGATATAGTCGCCCGTGTATTGATTTTTAAGTTGTATAGGCGAGCCTTCCGCAACCTTCTTTCCCCCGTCGATTATAACAACGTGGTCGGCGTCTAACGCTTCTTCCATATAATGAGTGGTTAAAAACACAGTCATATTTTCTCTTTTGCGTAGTTCATGTACCACTTTCCACACACACGTACGTGTTTGTGGGTCAAGTCCCGTGGTCGGTTCGTCTAAAACGAGAATTTTAGGTTTATGAATAAGCGCCCTTGCTATATCAATTCTTCTGCGTTGCCCACCCGAAAGTTTGCCAACCGTACGTTTAAGAAGGTTTTTCAAGTCTAAAAGTTCCACAAGTTCGGATAACCTTTCTTCAAAATCACGCCCCGTAATGCCGTAAAGCGATGCTCTCGCCACAAGATTATCGTAAACGGTAAGTTGTTTATCTAACACGCAATTTTGAAATACTACACCAAGAATTCGCTTAATGGTATCCCCGTCGGTATCGGGATTTTTTCCGTCTATCATAACGCTACCACTATCGCGCTTTAATTGACCGCAAATAACTGAAATAGTAGTACTTTTGCCGGCGCCGTTTACACCTAAAAAGGCAAAAAGTTCCCCTTCTTCCACCGAAAAAGTAAGGTCATTCACCGCTTTTATTTCACCAAAACTTTTGTTAAGATTACCTATTTCTATAATTTTTGACATACTAATTCTTCCCCATAATATCGTCGGTTATAGACGAAAAAACTTCGGCTTTAACTATCGCGATACCCTTTTCTTTATCGCCTAAAATCACAAGACTATCACCAGGTTTTATATCGAAAACGTTTCTAGCGTCTTTCGGTATAACTATTTGACCCTTTTCGCCAACCTTACAAATCCCAAACAAGTATTTTCCGTTTGTTTCTACCATAACAATCTCCTACAAGTATGAATTGTCATACTTTTTATACTTGTATGATAATACAAATGCGACACAAAGTCAACAAAATATTTGTTATTTTATGAAGAATATTATATAATAGTAAAAAAGACAAGG
>CASDPM010000026.1 GCA_949282465.1 uncultured Bacillota bacterium | reverse complement strand
AAAAGAAAAAAGCACGGTTATCCGTGCTTAGTTTCTATAAAAATTTTATTCGGGATACATAGGCAACTCAAAAAATCCTGCGCATACTTCTTGCGTATACTCTTGACAAGGCGGTATAGGCGTATAACCGTACGAAGGGATTAAAAGTTCAACCTCCATCACGATTTTAAGAATAATTGATACGCAAGCGTCGATTGTAAACTGCCCTTCACCCGTATAACTACCCTGTGTCGAAACAAGCGATACCAAAGCCTCTACGCTATACGGCATGATCGACGCCGACGGAATATTTAGTATTACGTCTTTCGGAACGGTAATCGTTGCCGTTGCAACACCTTCCACGCCGTTTGCATCAGTATAAGCGACTGAAACGGGTATTACGACGTCCGTTTTAACCCTTGCCGAGTTAGGCCGTTCTGCAAGTGGTTCAATTAGCAAATTACTAACTATCCCTTGCGAAGTCGTACTCTTTGCACTTATAAACGTTAACGGGTATGTAGGACCGGCAGGCGTGGGATTTTCAATAGTAAGTATTATATCTGTCAATTGACTTTGTTGCATGCAAGCGTCAAACACCTTCTTTACCTGAACGCACACCTTCTCGCACAAACCTGCTAGCGGATTGCCGTTTATTTGTCCAGGGCATCTGTCCGACTGAAAATTACAGAAAAACGACATTTTTCTCCTCCTTTATGGCTTTTCTATTTCAATATATGCTAAACTGACTTATTTATGCTACAACGCCCTATCAAAAAAAATACAGCCCAAAAGGTAAACCTTTTAGACTGTACACTTCCATTTATTTTCTTAATAATTAAAGCCCAACTCAATTGCCTTAACGTTCTTTGCAAGAAGTTCTTGCTTTTTAGCAGGTACCATTTGAGCAAGACTAGTTTTAACTTGATCTAGTGTCAAAACGTTAGTTTCCTTAATAACCTTACCCATGATTATCATGTTTGCCAAGCCGTCAAGTCCGTTATCGCTTGCAAGTTTGGTTGCGGGGATGCCTGCAACAACAACGTCCTCTCTCGTGATAGTCTTACTAATAAGCGAACTATCGTAAATAATAAAACCGTCTTTTTCAGTTTCATATTCATACTTTTCAAGTGAAGGCAAGTTCATTGCAATAAGAACGTCGGGTTTATCAACGATAGGCGAACCGATAGGCGTATCACTTAAAATAACGCTACAATTTGCCGTGCCACCTCTCATTTCAGGGCCGTAAGAAGGAAGCCAACTTACTTCCATACCCGATTTAAGTCCGGTATACGCAAGTGCTTTGCCCGAAAACAAGATACCTTGCCCACCAAAACCTGCTATAAGAATTTTCGTTGTCTTAGCCATTATTTTTCCTCCTCCTTGTATTTATCTTTATACACGCCGAGAGGATAATAAGTTTCCATGTTTTCATCAAGCCATTTAAGCGCGTCCTTAGGATTTAATCCCCAGTTGGTAGGACAGGTTGACAATACCTCAATAAGCGAAAAACCTTTACCTTCAATTTGATTTTTGAACGCTTTTAAGATAGCCTTTTTTGCCTTCTTGATATTTTTAACGTTGTTTACAGCAACCCTTTCAAGATAGGTTGCGCCGTCTACTTGCGAAAGCATTTCACATACTTTTACAGGGTAGCCAAAAACGGTTACGTCTCTACCATAAGGAGAAGTTTGTGTAACTTGACTAGGTAACGTCGTAGGAGCCATTTGCCCACCCGTCATGCCGTAAATTGCGTTATTTACGAATATAACCGTTATATTTTCATTTCTTGCTGCCGAGTGAACGGTTTCCGCTGTACCGATAGCCGCAAGGTCACCGTCACCTTGATAGGTAAATACCACGTTATCAGGGTTTGCCCTTTTTACACCCGTAGCAACGGCAGGCGCTCTTCCGTGCGCTGCTTGAACCATATCGCAATTAAAATAATTATAAGAGAATACCGAACAACCAACCGAAGCAACACCGACGGTTTTACCAAGAACGCCAAGTTCTTCAAGCGCTTCGGCAACAAGTCTATGTATTATACCGTGCGTGCATCCGGGGCAGTAATGCAACTGATTGTCTGTAAGACCTTTTGTCTTTTCAAATACTACCATGCTTTTGCTTCTCCTTTTTGTATTTCATCAATTTTTGCAACTACTTCGTCCGGTGACATAAGCACGCCACCCGTACGATTGCAAAGATATACGGGTTTAGAACAATCGATAGCGAGTTTAACGTCGTCAATCATCTGCCCCATATTTAATTCTACCGAAAGGAACGACTTAACCTTTGCGGCAGCCTTTTTAAGTGCATCCTTGGGGAAAGGCCACAAGGTTATAGGTCTTATCATGCCAACCTTTACGCCCTTCTTTCTTGCTTCCATGATAGCGTTTTTAGAAATTCTTGCAGCAATACCAAAAGCAACTACGCAAATTTCTGCATCTTCCATCATGAATTCTTCATACATAACTTCGTCTCTTTCTACGATAGCGTATCTTTCGTATCTGGACTTATTCCATTCTTCAAGTTGTGCAGGAGAAAGTGATAAAGAGTTGATAATATTTCTTCCTTCGTGATTAGCCGTACCTGTTGTAGCCCAAGGCTTAGCGTATTCTTTAACTTCGCCAAGATCAAGGCTAACGGGTTCCATCATTTGTCCCATTGTACCGTCGGCAAGTATCATACTTGTCATTCTATACTTATCGGCAAGGTCAAATCCCTTAAAAGTAAGACTAACCATTTCTTGAACGGATGCAGGCGCTAAAACTATAAGTTTATAATCGCCGTGTCCACCGCCTTTTGTCGCTTGGAAATAATCCGACTGCGACGGTTGAATACCGCCAAGACCAGGACCACCACGTTGAACGTTTACGATAAGCGCGGGAAGTTCACAACCTGCAAGGTAAGATATACCTTCACTCTTCAACGAAATCCCTGGGCTTGAACTACTTGTCATAACCCTTTTTCCACAAGACGCAACACCTATAACCATATTGATTGCAGCAACTTCGGATTCTGCTTGCAAGAAAGTACCACCTATTTTAGGCATACGTTTTGCCATATAAGCGGCAACTTCGGTTTGGGGCGTAATGGGATAACCAAAGTAATATTTACATCCCGCCATTATAGCGGCTTCGGCTAATGCTTCATTACCTTTCATCAATACTTTTTCTGCCATAATTCACCTCTATTTCTCAACCGTAATAACCGAATCAGGACACATTGTAGCGCAAAAAGCACAAGCAATGCACTTTTCTTGTTCGGTAATGCTTGCAGGGTGATAACCCTTAGCGTTGATTTTTTCTTTTTCAAGAGCAATAATTTGTTTAGGACAAACCGTTTCACACAGTCCGCATCCCTTACAACGCTCTACGTCGAAAGTTACTTTTGCCATATTTTCTCCTTTATAACCAACTGCCGTATTTTATTAAGTCTATCGGCAGTACGTTTTGTATTTTTTTACTTATGTTTTTCGCAAGATCATCTCTTACCGCAGTAAAAACCACGGGAAGTCCCGTTTCTTTACTAACTTGTTCGATAAAGTCAAGACTGTTTATAATAGTTTCTTCGGTAGTTTCCACACCAAGATTAGAATTGTTTACTATCCCCGTAAACTTCATACGAGAAGCGTATTCAATTTCCTTCTTTATTTGCAAAACACCTTCTAAATCGCGTGTTTCAGGACGATATTTATTGACTACTAGCAAAAGGTCGTAATTATTTTCTTCCTTTAACCTATCAGAAAATCTACCAAGGGCAAGCGCACCACGATCGTCACCCCCCAAATCCACGACTGCATATCCCGACAAATCGTCAACCATTTTATAAGATGACGCGTTCATTGCGGGAATATCAACGTTGGTTTCTGCAAACGGCGAAACAATCAACTCCACTCCGTTTTTTACAAGTTGATTTTCGGCGTCAACTGTCCTAAAATACGGATTTACTATATCTAAATCGTAAATACTGACCTTTTTGCCACTTTTTGCAAGATTTAGCGCATAATTTACCGCAACGTTGGTTTTGCCACTACCGTAATGTCCCGAAAACAAAGTAACACGTTTCAAGTTCATTACACCTTAACCTTATAGCACCAACCACGAGTATCAGGTCTTAATCCCCATTGAATACCCGTCAATTCGTCGTATAATCTTTGAGTAAGATCGCCGATTTTGTTTTCCGAAACGACGTGGTCTATATCTTCATAAACTAAATGTCCGATAGGCGAAACGACTGCGGCAGTTCCCGTTCCCCACGCTTCTTCTAACGTCCCGTTTTCAGCAGCACCCAAAAGTTCGTCAACTGAAATAAGTCTTTCGTTTACAGTATAACCCCATTCTCTCAAAATTTCAATACAAGATTTTCTAGTAATACCAGGAAGAACCGAGCCCGTAAGTTTAGGTGTAGCGATTTCGCCGTTTATTTTAAACATAACGTTCATTGCGCCAACTTCTTCTATATACTTTCTTTCAACGCCGTCAAGCCATAAAACTTGTGAAAATCCTTTATCGGCAGCCTTTTTACCTGCTCTTAAACTTGCAGCGTAGTTACCACCGCATTTAGCGTAACCCGTTCCACCACGTACTGCTCTAACGTCTTCATTTTCAATCGTGATTTTTACGGGGTTAAGACCTTCGGCATAATAACTTCCAACAGGCGATAAAATTATTACGAAAGTAGCGTTATGAACGGCGTGAACACCCAAAGATTCGTCGTTACCAAACATAAACGGACGAATATAAAGCGACGTGCCCGGTAAATCGGGAATCCATTCATATTCCATAGTTATAAGCGTTTCGAGTGCCTTGATCGTAAAATCTATATCGAGTGTAGGCAAACAAAGTCTTTCAGCCGAATCGTTCATTCTCTTAACGTTTTCCCACGGTCTAAACATTTGATATCCGTCAGCCGTCTTATAAGCCTTCATCCCTTCAAAAATTTCCGCGCCGTAATGAAGAACGGTCGACGCAGGATGAATGGGAATATAACCGAACGGTACTATTCTTGCGTCATACCAACCCTTGTCGTCCGAATAATCCATCATAAACATATGGTCGGTAAAATATTTACCAAAACCAAGTTTGGAAAAATCGGGTTTTTGTTTTAACGTTTTTGCTTTTTCTATTCTAATTTCCTGCATAACAAATCTCCAAATTTTATTTCTACATATTTTTTATTCTTTCAATAGCGTCTTCACGCATTTTGTACTTTAATATCTTTCCTGCGGCGTTCATAGGGAATTCATTAACGAAAACAAAATATCTAGGAACTTTATGTTTTGCCATATGAGCGTTACCATATTCACGCATTTCGTTTTCACTAGACTCTTCGCCCTTTTTGAGAATAATATACGCGCACGCTTCTTCGCCGTATCTTGGATCAGGAACACCAACAACTTGAACGTCCCTAACCTTTTCGTGAGTAAGATAGAACTCTTCTATTTCACGTGGATAAAGGTTTTCACCACCACGAATAATCATATCTTTAAGTCTACCCGTAACCTTATAATATCCGTCGGGTGTACGGCAACAAATGTCACCGCTGTGAAGCCAACCTTCGGCATCAATAGTTTGTTCGGTTGCCTTTGGCATTTTATAATAACCTTTCATGATATTATAACCGCGAGCAACGAATTCACCATTTTCACCATCAGGCAACTCTTCACCCGTTTCGGGATCAATTATTTTGCATTCAACACCAGGGAAAGCACTACCGACCGTTTCAACACGATGGTCTATATCTTCGTTAACTTCACCCATGGTACAACCCGGTGACGCTTCGGTTTGACCATAAACGCTTATAATTTCAGTCATATTCATTTCAGCCGCAGCGCGACGCATTAAATCAGGCGGACAGTTTGCGCCTGCCATAATACCCGTTCTAATATGCGAAAAATCTGTTTTCGCAAAGTCGGCGTGATTGAACATTGCTATAAACATTGTCGGCACACCGTTAAAACAAGTTATTTTTTCGTCGCTAATACAAGCGAGTGACGATTTCGGCGAGAAGTACGGCATAGGACAAATTGTTCCGCCGTGCGTCATAAGGTTGGTCATTGATAATACCATACCAAAGCAATGGAACATAGGAACTTGTATCATCATTCTATCGGCAGTAGATATATCCATTCTATCGCCTATAATTTTTCCGTTATTGACGATATTGTTATGCGTAAGCATTACACCCTTTGGAAATCCCGTAGTGCCCGACGTATATTGCATATTACATACGTCGTCGGGTTTAACCTTAGACGCTCTTCTTCTAACTTCTTCTCTCGGCACGAGTGACGAACGTTTAATAAAATCATTCCATTCTAAACACCCATCCATATCAAACCCAACGGTTACAACGTTGCGAAGGAAGGGTAATTTTTTAGAATAAAGCGGTTTGCCTTTTTCTATATTTTTAAGTTCAGGACAAAGTTCTTCGATTATCGCTTTATAATCCGAATCTTTACAACTGTCAATCATGACGAGTGTATGCGTATCCGATTGCCTTAAAAGATATTCAGCCTCATGAATTTTGTAAGCCGTATTGACAGTAACTAAAACTGCGCCGATTTTAACGGTAGCCCAAAAGGTAATAAACCATTGTGGAACGTTGGTCGCCCAAACTGCAACGTGATGCCCTGCTTCAACGCCGAGCGATATCAAAGCAGCCGCGGTCCTATCAACGTCTTCCCTAAATTCCGAATAAGTCCTAGTATAATCCAAGGTTGTATACTTAAACGCGTACTGATCGGGGTATCTTTCAACCATTTCGTCAAGCACTTCAGAAAAGGTAAGATTAAGAACGTCATATTTCTTCCAAGGATGAGTGCCCGTTTTGCTACGATTATAATAAACGGGTTTCTTAACTTCAACGTCGGTATTAGAAGACATATAACTCTTAAAATGAGTTAAAATTATATCAGCCGACGTAATCTCGCCCGAATCCATTACCGAAACAAAGCCGTCGTAATTAAGTGAACGAAGTGCGTTTGTAAAATCTTTTACGGGCAATTCGCCGTCACCTATCAAAACGTCTTCCCCGTCTTTTCTATCGCCAAGGCGAACGTAACTAATATAAGCGCCAAGCGTTTGAATAGTTGTATCGGCCGATTCGCCTGCACTAAAAAACGTTTCGCGAATATTCCAACAAACCTTTAAACAAGCCGTTCCAAACAAATTGATTATATCAAGAACCTTTTCAGTCTTTGCAAGTGGTCCACAAGTTTCAATAAGAATATTTACTCCGTTTTGTTCAGCGACGAGTATTGCAGGCGTTAATATGTCTTTTAATTTTTCTTCACAAGGGACGTCTTCAAACTTAATAACGACGTTTGAAACGCCCGCCAACGACGCGTATTCAACGTATTTTATTAAAACGTCAATTTTCGTATCTTCTTTAATATTTTCAGGACAAGATATTGCGGGTATAGAAATATGTCTATTAACCAACTTACGTTTAGCGTCTACCGTAGCGGACGAACGGAAAATACTGTCTTTATGACGACTCTTTTCCATTGCAACGTCTGAAATTTCTACCCCGTCAAAACCATAGTTTTGTACAACGTTACACAGTTCAATAAAACTTACTGAACTGACTAATTTATCAGAAAACGAGTATTTCATCTTAATTTTCCTCGTAAACTATTTTATTGAGCGCGTTTATATACGCACGAATACATGCACCGACGATATCGGTTGAAACACCGTTACCAGGATAAAGTTTCCCGTCGGCGCGCAGTCTAATAATCGACGAACCTACTGCGCCTCTACCCTTAGTAACTGCGTGAACTTGGAAATCGTCAAGTTCATAGTGATGACCTATAATTTGTTCGATAGCGTGGAAAGACGCGTCGATAGGCCCGTCACCCGTAGAAACTCCCGTAAATTTTTCGCCGTCTTTTTCAAGCGTAACGTTTGCCGTTGCGGGAATAATATTACTACTCGTAACAACGTAATTTACCAAATGGTATGTAGACGGAACTTGCATTGCCGTACTTGCAATAATCGCTTCAAGTTCCTTCGTGTCGATAGTTTCTTTCTTTTGTGCTACTTTCTTAAATTCTTCGTAAACGTTTCCAACGTCCTGTTCGGAAAGTTCATAGCCCAACTGAACTATAACTTCTGAAACGTCTTTAATCGTAGCCGTGTTTTCAATAAATTCTACCATTTTATCGTCGTCGGCAACAACGCCCGCCACGTCGGTAATAGCAGATGAAATAGATTTAATATTTGCAACGTCTATCGAACAAGTAACGTCCAAATCATACTTCTTTGCCCTAATAACGTCAGCAAAAACTTGTGCTGAAAGATATTCGCCGAACACCGACGTTTTAACACCGTCAGCGCCTGCTTTTATAGATTCAACAGCGCATGCAGTAGCCATATCCAAAGCATCCGAAGGTTGAACAAAAACTGAAACGTCACAAGCATTTTTTATGCTCTTAATAACTTTTTCATAATCTTCGGGGAATGCTATACCTGCATCGTCAGAAATGGTAACCGAACAAGCGCCTGCTTCTACCGCAGTTTTAACACACGCTTCCAAAAAGCCTTCTTCTGCCCTAAAAGCATCAAGTGCAACGAATTCAACACAATCGCAAATATCTTTCGCGTTCTTTACAAGTTCACCTATCTTTGCTTGCATAAGTGGTGCTTTAAGATGATATTTGTATTCCATTTGCGCCGTGGAAACGGGCATCACAACTTGAAGACATAATTTATGCGCTTTCTTGCCACATTCGAGAGCGAAAGCCAAACTTTCGGCATCAACGCCAACGGGTATCTTTACCGTTGCGTTTTTTACCGACGCAACTATTGTGCGATAAATAACTTCGTTCTCTTTGGAATTTATTAGCGTAGGTAGTTCTATATAATCAACGCCCGAAGCGTCTAGTTTTTCAGCAATAGCAAGTCGTTCTCTAAAAGTAAGAGATAAATCTTGTTCCACAATAGCGGAAAGCGTAACGTCTGAAACTCTAATCTTTTTCATAATGCTTCTCCTTAAAATAAAAATACCCTGACCGATTTCCGGTCAGGGACGATTTACACCGTGGTACCACCCAAATTATTGTATAGAAATACAATCACTCGTTTGCTTGTAACGGGGCTAACCGAAAACGACTACTTAGACGTTCACCGTTTCACTCAGGAATGATCCGATACCAAGCATTTATTGACTTACACCAACCGTCAACTCTCTAAAATAATAACTTTGGCATCCGTTTCCTTCAACGTGTTTTCGCTAAATTATATACATTATATAATTTACCGATCAATTTGTCAAGCAAATAAGTGTTCATTTAAGGGTTTATACTTAAATAAAAAACCCTGACTGAATTTCAGTCAGGGACGATTTTTTATACCGTGGTACCACCCATGATTATCACAATAAAATATTGCAATCACTTATTTACCTATAACGGGGACTATCCGAAAACGATTACTTAACGTTCGCCGTTTCCACTCGGGAATGAGTAACGTATTTTACCGCATTGACTTGCACCAACCGTCAACTCTCTGTATTAGTTAAAAAACGTCTGTTTCCTTCAAAGCGTTTTATTGAATTTTGGTTATTATAACACTTGAAAAAAACCTTGTCAAATATTTGCAATCGGTTTTTTACAAATTTAACAGTTTTTTTATATTGCCTGAAAGTATCATTTCTCGCTCGGTTTCCGTAAGTTTAATTTGGTTAAATCTTTCAAGTTCTTCGGTTGCATCCCACATGGGAAAATCGTCGCCGTAAAAAAACTTATCCACGCCAAGCAAATCTATAATTTGTTTTGCCCTTTCAGGACTAATGAATGGTAAAGACGAACATGTATCGAAATATACGTTATCTAATCCTTTATAAATTTCAACGTCATCCCAACAACGATATCCGCCAAAGTGCGCTGCAATAAAGGTAACGTTTGGATATTTTCTCGCCATTTTTGCAAGTCTTGCGGGTTTTGAATATTCATATCTATCGTCGCCAACGTGTAACAATATCGGAAAGGTCTTTCCTGCCGTCATTGAAGCGCGATAAAATTTTTCAGCAATATCTTCGTCGATATAAAATCGTTGAAAATCGGGGTGTAATTTTATGCCCTTAAAGCCACGCTCAACACACCACTTTATTTCTTCCACCATTTCTTCTTCCGAAAGATCTTGGTGTAAAGTCATAAAACCTATAAACTCTTTATGTGCGTCAATTTCTCTTTTAATAAACTCGTTAATCGAGCGTACCTGTTGGGCCTTTGTTGCGCAAGAATGGACGATATACCCCGTATATCCTGCACGTGAGCCGTCGGCAAGTAACACATCCGTCGTTCCCGCAGGCATATCCATACGAATATTGTAAAATTCACCTATCGTTTCGGTCGCTTTCTCCGCAATTTTTTGCGGATAAATATGAGCGTGAGCATTGATTATTTCCATAAGCAAAATTCCTTTCTCAATATGAAAAAAATTTTAGCACAAGCATTAAAAAAAATCAAACGTATTTACCGACAAAAATTTACTTTTTTTCGTCTATAACAAATCTTTTAAAGTAAGATAAATCGAGTTTCCATTCGGGAATTTTATTTCGCCTACAATGAATCTCGTTCGCAATGCCAAGTTCTTTACGCATCTCCACGTAACTACACTCGTTAACTTTCATATAATGACTTTCCGCACGAGCAATATCGCCTTTGAGTTGAGTTCTACCTATATGAATAACTGCATGACAGTCATGGCAAACCGCAACGATATCTTCAAGTTTCTGCGTCGCGGTTTTTTCGTCGTAAGACCAACGCTCGTGGGCTTCTAACCTATTAGTTTTTCGCCCACAAATCATACACTTACCTTGCGCGCGTTCTTTGGCATCCGCTTTAAGAAAATCCCATTGTTTTTTTGAAAGCAAGGTTCTTAAATTCGAATACCAACACGAATCAGGCACAAGTTCAAAATTTAACTTTTTCAATGTCTAAACTCTCCTGCTTTCATGGCAAACAAAGTACAATATTTGATATTCCTTTGCCAAACTTTCAACGAGAGTTAGCGCTTCTTTAACCTTAACGTCGTCTAGATTAGAAAATGGATCGTCTAAAATAACGAAAGGTTTTTCTTCTGTAAACAGCACGTCAGTAAGCGCAAAACGTTTGCATAGTTCAAACATATCACGATAACCTTCGCTATAAAAGTAAGTCGAAACCGAGCCCCCGTCTTCTTCTATCGTAATATTTAAGTCTATATCTATTTTTGCCTTATCATAAGCCGACCCCGTCATTAACGACAAATATTTATTAAGGCTGTTTTCTAACGGAGCACGATATTTGATTTTTAGATTTTCATCAGCCTTTTTAAGCATACTAGACGTAAGTTTAAGCAACTCGTACTCATCTTTATACGCTAGCAATCTTTCATCTAATTCACGCCTTTTATTTTCATAGTCAGGCAAATTAGAAATGGAAAGTTCATACCTGCCGATCTTTGCCTTTAATTCAGAAATCTCGTTAATCTTTATATTCAAATATGCGTTCTTTTCGTCGAGCATGGCTTTAAGTTGCTCTACGGTATATTTAAAATTATCGTTTACGTTTAATTTAGCAAGTTCACTTTCTAACGAAATTAAAGATCTATTTAGTTCGTCAAGACGTTTTATAATATTATTATATTTTTCAAGTTTGCCTTTAACTGCATCCAAAACAAGCCAAAAATCAACGCAACCACTCATGCCGAACCTATTAGTCATTGCAATAAGTTTACGTTCTATTTCACTTTTTTCTATCGACACCTTTTCTAATTCGTCACACTTCAATTTATAAATACTTTCAACCCCGTCGCTTTTATCGGCAATATTTACGTTAATACGTTTTTGTAAAATGAAAGACGTAACGCCTAAACACAAGCCAACTATCGAAAGTATTATTCCGAACACCGTATTGACCAAAAATATAATCGGCAATCCAGCCACAAATAGAATACCAGCAACAATTAACAAAATAATAGACGGATTAAATTCGTTCTTCTTTTTTGGTTGAGCCTTTTTTATTTTCTCAAATTCCTCGACGTCTTTTTCAAGGCTTGCTTTTTTAGACGAACAATTTATATACTCTTTATAATAATCAGAAAAAGCCTGCAATTCGTTATCCGTAGGAATATGTCCGCCAAATGATTTGCAAATTTCGTCTTTTTCGTTTTCACACTTGGATTTTTCAGCCAAAGTGTTGTTGTATTGTTCTCTTCTTTGTTTTGCCGATTCAACGTAAACCGCCTTAGACATTAAAGATGTAAGTTCGTCGACTTCCTTTGTAATCTTTTCCCTTTCATCTTCAAGTATTTTTAAGTCGTTTTTAAGCGTTTTTAACGTTCTACTTTCAGCGTTTATACGCTCTATATCTTCTTGTACTTCAAAAAGTTCATTCTTGGTATCGGCAATAAGCCCCTTGTCGGTTTTTAGATATTTATATCTTTTTGCCCTATCGTCAATTTGTGTAATTACCTTTTCGAAATCAATCGAGTCGTCAACTCCCGTAACAGCGCTATATTTTTGCGCAAGCGAAGAATTGTTTTTTATTTCGAAATCTTTTTGAGAAATAAACGTTGTGCTCAAAAATCCGTCTTCATCAATTTTAAAAACTCTTCTACCCCAGTCTTCGTTTTGAACGTGCTCTCTTCCCGACTTTAAGTCGACTAATTTAACGGTATCTTCAGATGCTTTTTTACCAAAATAGCGTTCAAGTTTAAATAAATTCCCCGCCCATTCAAATTCGACGTAACCACCAAATCGCTCGGTTGTGTTCCAAGGCGTAAAGCGTTTTCTTTCATTGACGTCTATACTTCTACTACTATCGCGAAGCCCGTAAAACATTGCTTTAATAAAAAAAGTTAAAGTGGTTTTTCCCCAACCGTTATCTTCTTTAATAGTATTTAATCCGTCGTTAAAATTTAAGGTGAAATTTTTAAGTTTTCCAAAGGAAGAAACGTAACATTTTATCAACTTCATAAAGAAAATTCCTCCCCTTTAAGCGCAGAAAGCCCACACATTATTACGCGACTTTTCATTTCAGGCGACAAATCACTTTCAAACACACAACGAATAAACTCGCCTTTAACCGACTTATCCGTAGCATAATCTTCAACGTTTATTTCAAGTTCCGTCCTATCGTAAACTTTTGCAAAAAAGAAAGTTTCGTTAAGGCGCAATGCTAGACCGTTTTTATCCACTTCAAACTCGGCGTCGTGCTTGCCTTTAATAACTACTTTTATTAAACTACTTTTTGCGTAGTTTTCTTTTAACGCTGATATAATTTCTTCTTTTACGACAAACCAGTTATCTTTGCCCGTAACGTCGTATTCAAAATCATAAAGTTGTCTATCAGAAAAAGGAACGAAATCATAACTTACGCCCCTACCGTCGGTATCTATAAGCACAAAACCTTTTTCACCGAGTTCATCAAAACCACGCCCGTTAAGGCAACCGCAATAGGCATATTTTCCGCGGTTATCAATAACCCCCTCGTTAAAAGAGTGAATATGCCCCAAGGCAAGATAATCAACGTTTTTATCTTTTAGTTTAGGAATACTTATTATTTCGGCGTTTTCACTCGATTTATAACCTGCAACTTGCCCGTGCATAACGACAACGTTCTTTTTCTCGGGCGAAAGTGATAATGTATCATAAATTAAATTATTATTTTTACCATCAAAAACTACGCCTGCAATTACAGTATCGCCATAATTAAAATATGACCACTCGTTACCAAATATCTTTAAGTTTTCAGGCACTTCTTCTAAATCAGCGATAAAATTACTTTCGTCGTGATTGCCTGAAAGATATAGAAAATCAATATCAGGGTGCGATTTTATAGCGTGAGTTACCGTTCCTTTCGTCTTCGACGATATTTTAGAAGTGTCAAACATATCACCTGCAATAATAACGGCAGAAACTTTATTATCTACGGCAAAATTAACTAAGCGTTCGAAAGAAAGTAAAATTTCTTCACGACGTTGCCTTGATTTTACTAACGGCAATTCATCAATTTTAGAATCTAAATGCAAGTCTGCA
>CASDPM010000025.1 GCA_949282465.1 uncultured Bacillota bacterium | reverse complement strand
AGAAAAAAACGAAAACCCCGAAATTGTCAGTAAATTTCAGGGTTTTTGGCGCGCCATGGAGAGCTCGAATCCCCAACCTTCCGGTCCGTAGCCGAACGCTCTATCCAATTGAGCTAATGGCGCATAATGCAGATTTAGTTGTATTTTATGTTAAGGTGGGGTGTTTGAATCTCTTTTGGGATAAAAACACCCAACCGTGCGCTCCGTAGCGCAACGCTCTATCCAATTGAGCTAATGGTGCATACGTAAAGACTGATTTATACAGCCTTTACATTGTATACAATATTTTTTTATTTGTCAAACTATTACGAGCAATTTTTTTGCATTTTAACGAAGAACTGCTTTTATTCTTCTTACACCGCCCGACGAACTTTCTTCTTTCTTTATAACAAATTTACCAAGTTCGCCCGTATTTTTTGCGTGCGGACCACCGCAAATTTGCTTATCTACGTCGCCTATGGTATATATCGAAACGATTTGGTCGTCGCTTTCTGCATTAAATACACCGTAAGCCCCTTGCGCGATTGCTTGACTATAAGGCATCTCCGTTTTAACGACTTCAATATTTTTTGCGATTACGTCGTTAACGAAATCTTCAAGCGTTTTAAGTTCTTCTTCGGTCATCTTATGGTCGCAGTTAAAGTCGAAACGCAAACGTTCTTCGGTAATATTAGAACCTTTTTGTTCGGTTTTTGTGCCGAACATTTTACGAAGTCCTGCAAGCATAATATGTGTTGCAGTATGATAACGTGCGGTAATTTCGTTTTGTTCGGTAAGTCCGCCCTTTGCTGCCGCCGCCTGCGCCTTGGATTTTTCTTGATGTTCCTTAAACGCTAGGTTAAACCCTTCTTCATCAACGGTAAGATTTTTTTCCGAAGCGAGCTCTTTGGTGAGTTCAAGCGGGAAACCGAAAGTATCGTACAATCTAAACGCTTGCTTACCCGAAATGACAGTTTCAGGCACGTAAGACGGGTCTTTGCTAGCCATGAAAGCATTTTTCCTTTCGATACCGATAATACATTTATCAAACTCTTTCATGCCGGCAACGAGCGTCGCTTCAAACTTCTTGATTTCCTTAGTGATTTCATCAAGAATATAATCTTCTTTTTCTACTAAAAGCGGATATGCTTGGTCGTAAATCTTTTCAATAAAAATCTTTGCCACGCCAAGCATTTCAGTCGCTTCGATACCCAAATTCTTGCAGTATCTAATTGCACGACGCAGTAATCTTCTTAAAATATAACCTGCGCCCGTGTTAGACGGCAATATACCGTTCTTATCGCCGATAAGCATTACCGAAGTTCTTGTGTGGTCGGCAACAATACGCATAGCCTTTTGCGCATCGGCATCAGCGTCGTAATCCTTACCCGAAACTTTTTCCAAATATTTAATAGTGTCTATAAAAAGGTCGGTCTTATAGCCGTCGGTAAGCCCGTTAAGGAATAACAAAAGTCTATCAAGCCCAAATCCCGTATCGACGTTTTTGTTGTCGAGTTCGGTATATTTGCCACCTTCCAACTTTTTATACTGCATATAAACGTCGTTACCGATTTCAACGTAACGACCACAGTCGCAGTTTACGTCGCACGTGTCGCAACATTTATTATCGTGACGGGGATAGAACCACTCGTTATCAGGTCCGCAAGGCGTACCTACCGTTCCTTCTAACTCCCACCAGTTATTCGATTTATCAAGATAGAAAATGTTTTCTTCCTTTATGCCGAGCGACTTTAAGAGTTCAGCCGTTTCGCTATCCTTTGGAACGGACTCGTTACCTTCAAACACCGTAGAACATATTTTATCTTTATCGAACCCAAAAACTTCGGTTAAAAGTTCAAACGACCATTTTGTTTTTTCCTTTTTGAAATAATCACCTAAACTCCAATTACCCATCATTTCAAAAAAGGTAAAGTGCGTTGCGTCGCCAACCGAGTCGATATCAACCGTTCTAACACAGCCTTGAACGTTACAAAGTCTAGTGCCCATAGGATGCTTTTTGCCGAGAAGATACGGCATAAGCGGTTGCATACCCGCAACGTTGAACATTACGCCCGTCGTTCCGTCACCTATAAGCGATACAGCGCCGATATTTACGTGACCGCGCGCTTCGTAAAATTTAATCCATTTTTCTCTTAATTCTTTTGAAGTAAACATTTCCGTCTTCCCTGTTTAAGATTTATTTTTTTGTTAAAGTATAGCAATCTTTGCCGTCTTTTATATCATAGCCAAGCGCCGATATTTCCGCGCGAAGCGCGTCCGACCTTGCCCAGTCTTTGTTCTTCCTTGCATTAAGTCTTTCTTCGGCAAGCGCTATAACTTCTTGCGGAGCGCTTTCTTCCTTTTCGCCGTAAGCGTCTATAAACGCCTTGGGATCGGAAAGGAAAAGCCCGAGTAAAGAATAAGTTTTCTTTATTTGATTAAGCATTGCGCCGACTGAAAGATCTCCGTTTGCAATCTTGCTTTTCGCCGTCTTAAAGTAGCCGTACAAATCACTTATTGCGAGTGCCGTGTTAAAATCGTCGTCCATACATTCGTTAAAGCGATTATCTATTTCAGCGTTTTCGCCCACGATTGCGATACCCTTATCGGTAGCGAGTTTAAACACCTTGTAAAACTCAACTAAATGCTTTTCGGCATCAGGGAAAAGATTATCTGTAACGTTAATATCGCCCCTATAATTAGTTTGCAAGAGCGCAAGTTTAACCGTTTCGGCAGAGTATTTGTCCATAAGGTCTTTAAGGAATAAACTGTTGCCGAGCGACTTACTCATCTTTTGCCCGTTAACCTTTATTAGCCCGTTATGAATCCAAAATTGAGCGAACTGCTTGCCCGTGAGCGCCTCGGTTTGAGCGATTTCATTTTCGTGGTGGGGGAAAATTAAATCCCTACCGCCACCGTGAATATCTATTTGGTCGCCGAACGCCTTTCTGTTCATGGTCGAGCACTCGATATGCCAACCCGGTCTACCTTTGCCCCACGGCGAATCCCAACTAGGTTCGCCTTCTTTTGCAGATTTCCATAACGCAAAGTCGAGCGGACTTTCTTTTTGTTCGTCGTTATCAATACGAACGCCGTTTTTAGCGTCTTCGAGATTTCTGTGCGAAAGTTTGCCGTATTCGGGAAAACTTTCTACCGAGAAATACACGTCGCCCTTTTCCGTTGCATACGCATGCCCTTTTGCAATAAGTATTTTAACGAACTCGATAATATCGTCCATACTTTCGGTTGCCTTAATCCAAACGTTAGGATCATCAACGTTTAATCTTGCCATTTGCTCGTCGATATGCTTTATCATATCGAGTGCGTATTTGTCGGCAGGGATACCCGTTTCGTTGGATTTGGCAATAATCTTATCGTCAACGTCGGTATAATTCCTAGCATAAGTAACGGCGTAGCCCTTTTTTTCAAGATATTTTCTTATAATATCGTAAATAAGCGCTTGATAAGCGTGACCTATATGAGCCTCGCCCGATACGGTAATACCGCAAGCGTACATTTTAACTTTTCCATCTTCCAAAGGCTTAAATTCTTGTTTTTTGCCCGTTAAAGTGTTATAGATTTTCATGAACTACCTATCTGTTAATTTGTTGATTTTTTCTTCTAATTCAAATATTTTTTCCCTTAAATTGCAAACTTCTTCTTGCAACGGGTCTCTTTTTTCCTGTTCAAGGTCGGGAAGTTTCTCGCCGTTAATTCTAACTATTCTACCGGGAACACCGACTACCGTAGCATACGGCGGAACTTCTTTTAATACGACTGCCCCTGCACCGATTTTTGCGTATTCACCGATAGTAAATCCACCCAAAACCTTTGCGCCTGCCGATATTATCGCGCCTTTTTTGACGGTTGGATGACGTTTGCCTTTTTCTTTACCCGTACCACCCAAGGTAACGCCTTGATAAATGATAACGCCCTCTTCAATCTCGGCAGTTTCGCCGATAACGACGCCCGTGCCGTGGTCGATAAACACACCGCCCGCTATCTTTGCCGCAGGGTGAATTTCGATACCCGTCAAAAATTTTGCAAACTGACTAGTCCACCTTGCCAAAAGACGGAATTTTATTCTATATAAAAAGTTCGCGTACCTATGCCAAGATAATGCTTTAACACCAGAATAGGTAAGCCATATTTCAAATTTGGATCTTGCCGCAGGGTCGCATTCCTTTGCATAACGAATATCGGCGCGTAATCTTTTAAACATAAATCTAACCTTAAATGATATAATAACATTTAAACGCTTTATTTAGCAAGCAAAACAAAACGCCTAATATACTTTAATGCCCTTTTGTTCTATTTCCGTCTTAATGTGCGAAGGGAATTTTTCATCAACCACCATACAGTTTACGTCGTAAATAGATGCAAAGTTGTACGGCGTGCTTTTATTTACTTTTGAACTATCTAAAAGCATAATAACTTTGGTCGCTTTTTTTATAACGTGGCGTTTAACTTCTGCTTCCGACTGACTTCCACAAGTAAAACAACCCGTAGCCCCTATAAAGCCCGTAGCCGTCATTACCGCCGTTTCAATATTGATTTTTTCAATGAAGTCAGCGCACGTTTGCCCGACCGTTATAAAGTTGTTTTTTCTTAAATCACCACCCAAAAGCGCAACGGTGGGTTTTTCCTTTCTAAGCACGGTTTCCGCAATGTTTAACGCGTTGGTTATAATATAAAAATGGTCGTCGGGTAATGCCCTTGCGAAGTAAGTGGTAGTAGAACCGCCGTCAATAAAAATACAACTTTTGCGTTCTACGAGAGAAATCGCCTTTTCGGCAATCTCTAACTTTTCCGTCGTGTTGTAGTTTATTCTTTCGGCAAAATCGGCTTCTTTTGCCCTTAACACGCTATCAACCGAAATCGCCCCACCCGAAATACGCAATACGGCGTTCATTTCTTCAAGTCTTGCAAGGTCACGACGAAGTGTCATTGACGATACGTCGGGAAAGGCTTCTTCGAGTTCATGAAAATCCACCTTGCCGTAACGGTCGATAAATTCTTTTATTCTTTGTAATCTTTCTTTCATAAAACACCAAACGTTTTTATTTGTGTTTATTATTTTAACATTAAAAGCGTTAATTTTGCAAGGCAATGCGATAAAAATTCACACGTAAAGGTTAATATTTTTCAAGTTTGACAAAAAATAGTATAATCTACCCTAAATAAATTGATTTTTATTTACAATAAAGATATAATATTTATAACTTTACTCGGAGATGTTGTTATGTTGGATTTAAGAAAAATTCAGGAAAATAAGGAAAAGATAGAAGAACTGCTTGCCCGTAAAGGTTACAAGGCAGACTTTGACACTATTTTAAGTTTAGACGCTGAAAGACGCGAGATTATAGGCGAAGTAGAAAAACTCAAAGCCGAACGCAATAAAGTTTCGGCACAAATTCCCGCTCTTAAAAAGGCAGGTCAGCCCGTAGAAGGCATCTTTGCCGAAATGCGCGCACTTGGTGAAAAGATTGCTCAATTCGACGCAAAGACAAACGAACTTTCCGAAAAGGTTTTCGACCTTTTGGCAGGTATTCCTAATATTCCCGACGAAGATCTTTTGGGTGGTGAAAAGGAAAACAACGTAGTTATAAAGACGGTTGGCGCACCTAGGGAATTTGATTTTGAAATGAAAAATCACGTTGACCTTTGTACAGGTCTTGGAATAATCGACTATACCCGAGGCACTAAACTTTCGGGTGGTGGCTACTGGCTTTACCGTGGCGACGGCGCAAGGCTTGAATGGGCGCTTTTGAATTTCTTTATTTCCGAACACTTAAAGGACGGCTATGAATTTATATTACCCCCACACCAACTTGGCTATAACTGTGGATTCGGTGCAGGTCAATTCCCCAAATTCGCCGACGAAGTTTACTGGCTTGACTGTGACGAAGATAGAAAGAAAAACCGTTTCATGCTTCCCACGGCGGAAACTGCGCTCGTAAATATGTATGCAGGCGAAATTATAGACCAATCAAAACTTCCTATGAAGTTCTTTGCATATACCCCTTGTTATCGTAAAGAAGCAGGCTCTTACCGTGCGGAAGAACGCGGTATGATACGTGGTCACCAGTTCAATAAAGTGGAAATGGTGCAATACGCTCACCCCGACCACTCTATGGAAGCCTTTAACGAACTTGTTGACAAGGCTGCAAGTTTGATTGAAAAGTTAGGTCTTCACTTCCGTGTAAGCAAACTTGCCGCAGGCGATTGCTCGGCATCCATGGCAAGAACTTACGACATTGAAGTTTGGATTCCAAGTATGGGAATTTACAAGGAAGTTTCGTCCGTTTCTAACGCAAACGACTATCAAGCAAGAAGAAACAACACCAAGTTCCGTGACAGCAAGACGGGTAAACCCGCTTATTTACACACACTAAACGGTTCGGGGCTTGCTACGAGTAGGGTATTCCCCGCGCTTATCGAACAGTATCAAAACGCCGACGGTAGCGTTAATATTCCCGAAGTTTTGCAACCGTTCATGGGTGGACAAAAAGTCATCAAAAAACTTTAATATAATTAAAAGCGACGCAATTATTAGCGTCGCTTTTTTATTTTAGTTGCTCGTTTTTATTTCAATAAGATATTGAAGTAATAAATAGGAATAGCGCTCCAACCGTGGCAAAGACTTCCTGCGCCGTCAAAATCGGCTTCGCCGAGTTCGGTTTCCCAGAACGAAGTTGCGCCTGCGTCTATCATCTTTTTATACCTTGCGCGAATATCGTCTAAAATAGTTTGTTTATACTTATCGCCGAAACTCAACAATGCGTCGTATACGAACACACGCATTGAAAGGGTTGCGGTAATCATATCTTTATCGTTAAGAATTTTATCTGCCAACTCCTCGTTTCCAAGTCCACAAGAAATAGCCAGCGCATTACAAAGTTGACTATATTTTTCATTATCGGTAGCAAGTTTATAAACACCTTTGTCTTCCATATAGAAAGTATCTTTTATTGCTTGTAATCTTGCACTATCGTCTTCTACTATGCCGAACATTTCATTGTATAACCTAAGCGCCTTAATAAACATAAGATTTAGGGTTATATCATACTGAACGTCTTTATTGTCGGGTGCAAGTTGACCGGGATTGCCACCGTCGTTCCATTCAAAGAAGTTCCAGAAAGGATATGGCAATCTAGGTATAAGATTGTTTTCATGCGTAAACCTCTTAAAAGTGTTTATAATAGTGTGTAATACGGGTGAAACTTCATCAAGCAAGGTTTTATCACCTGTGTATTTAACATATTCGTACACTTGGAAAAAATATGCACAAGAAAAAGATGGAATAGGCAAATCAAATCCCGACGGCGCACATATACACAAAAGTCCTTCTTTATTAATGCTCTTGCTAATAAGCACCAAGTTATGGCGTTGGAATTCGGTGTTTTTATACGCATAATATCCGCAAAGCATTTGATTACGGCTATCCATAGTATAAAGCGCTTGTTCACGCCACGGACAGTCTTCATAATGCTCGTGCATACATAAAAGCAAGGTTTCAACCGATATGTCGTAAATCTTTTGGTCGAGTTCGCTATCAAACTTTTTCTCGATTTTTTCTACGGGGTAATACGCCGGACGGAGCCCTACGTAATTTATTTTTATTTCGTGTTCACAATGAATTTCTATATATCTGCCGGCAAGTCTTCTTAAATAGTTGGCAAATACGTTCTTGCCCTTTTTTGCGATAAACTCAACGCTGAAATTTCTTTCACCTATAATATACCTTACTTTACCGTCGACGATATGTTCACCATAACCAAAAAGTATATGTTGATCGCATTCGCTTTCAATATCAAGTTCTAAATAACCTGCCGTTTCTCTGCCTAAATCAATTAGTATACCTTCGGCGGTATTTTTAATTGTTATAGGACGGCGGTCTTCAAGTATCATAAGCGATATGGGGCGTTTATGCAAATCTTTGGTTTTGTTAACTGTAACGCTATCTTCAAAACTTAAAGGCGTAACCGTATTATCGAAAATATAACTGTCGCCTAGTTGAGAAGTTATTTGCTTTGAAAAACCACTCTTATAGCCGAACTCACTCCTAGAAAGAGTGTTTTCGCCACTAGTTAATATTACCGAGCCGTTTTCTTCCACTTCAAATATAAGACCTGCGTCGTCTTTTATGTATATTTGAGTGTCTATACCCGTATACCAAACTATTATGCGAAGGGTATTTTTTTCCTTGCAGTATTTAGTAACGTCGATTTCGTCGTAATATTTATAGTGCGGAAAGTCTGCACATTGCGATAATCCTACTATTTGTTCGTTTACGAAAGCAACGTAAATACTGTCACATGAAAGGCGCAATTTTACGTCCTTTAATTCCTTAACTGCAAAATCAGCGGTAAATTCGCCGTAGCAGTTGCTTATTGCGGGGGTTTTCGTCCAAATCCATTTAGCCTTATTAAAAACGTCCATAATTCTCTCCTAAAAACAAGTTATATTTATTTTAGTAAAATTACTTTATATTTTCAAGTAACTTTTGCGATATAAAAATGTAAAATCGTGGTTTTTATTCCTTGTCGTATAAATCCGTTCCTATCAAACCCACTTTTACAAAATCTTTTTTAACAAATATATAACACTCGGCATAATATGTCAATACCAAAACCAAATTTTAGTAGATTGCGTTTTTTGCTATTTTTTGTAATTATATTGACAAATATATTTTATTTTGATATACTTTCTTCGCATCATTTTAGGAAAATAGCAAGAGAATTCATAAAAAAATCAATACCAAGACAATCCGTTAATAGCGCAATCCGAGGCTTTTTGTTGCGATGCGTTAGAAGACTGTTCGGATCGTGGATTTTCCGCTTGTTGTTGTCCGTGCTGTGGTAACTGGACTAACGACGAATGTATTTGCTTTTGTGATATGGTTGTCGTCGGTTGTTGTTCGTAGTTTAGGGGATTTAAGTTATTATGAAAAATTTGGAAAAATATTATTTGCAAGACGATACAAGTCAGGATTCCACGCTTTCGGAAGCAGAATGTCCGTGGCTTTGTCTATGTTGTTTTAACCCCTGT
>CASDPM010000024.1 GCA_949282465.1 uncultured Bacillota bacterium | reverse complement strand
TTAAACTTTCACCTATGACGGTAGAAGAAGCCAAGGAAGAAATGGAACTTCTGGGGCATTCTTTCTACGTGTTCTTGGAAGCAAAAAGTCAAACGGTGCAAGTTCTTTATTTGAGAAATGACGGAGACTTGGGATTGATAGAACCTGAAATTTGATACTTATGAAAGTAGGAATATCTACGGCGTCTTTGTTCGTTAGGAAAACGACCGAAGACGCCTTACAATTTTTAAGCGAAAAGGGCGTAGATACCGCCGAAGTATTTTTAGAATCTTACTGCGAATATAAAAATTCGTTCGGTAAGGTTTTGCAATCCGTTCAAAATGGGCTTGACGTTCACTCGGTCCACGTTTTGACTACGCAGTTTGAACCGCAACTTTATAGTATTAACGAGCGTGCGAGAGCCGATTCTTTCGATATTTTAGACGAAGCAATGTCTACTGCAAAAATGATAGGCGCTAAATATTACACCTTTCACGGCGCGGCAAGGTTGAAAAAAACGCCTATTAAGATTGATTATGATAGGGTTGGTAAAATAACGGGGCAAATAATCGACGTGTGCAAAAAACATTCGATAACGCTTGCGTATGAGAACGTGCACTGGTCGTATTATAACTACGTAGGTTTTTTTGAGGAAATAAGAAAACGCACCTCGGGTTTAAAAGCAACGCTAGATATTAAGCAAGCAAGACAAAGTGGTTTAGACTGTGGTGAATTAATAAATGAAATGGCAGGCGATATTGTTACCGTGCATTTATCCGATATTGATGAAAACGGAAAGATGTGTTTGCCGGGGAAAGGCGTTACTGATTTTTATCAGTTGTTGTCTCGCTTGCGTGACGTTGGGTTTGACGGCGCCTTAATTTTAGAAGCATATCAACAAGATTACGGCGAGTTAGACGAGTTGATTTCTTCGGTAGATTACGTGAGAAATCTTTCGTCAAAGATATTTAAATAATTTTATTTTAACGACAAAAAGCAGCGGAAAACGTTCCGTTGCTTTTTGTAAAACATAAAGAAAAACCGCAAATTTTTAAATTTGCGGTTAATTTTTGAACTTAAATATAGATTTTTTTCGTATAACTAAATAAGCCGTACGAATTAAATTACGGTATAGAAGAAAGTTTGTGCAAAAAGTAAGCGATAGAGTTATCAGTCTTCTACGGGTTTAGCCTTTTCTTCTTCAAAAGCGTTCAAGATAATCTTAATAAGCTCTTCTCTCGTTTCGGTATTGATAGGATGAGCGATATCTTTATATTCGCCGTCGTTGGTTTTACGACTAGGCATAGCAATAAAGTAGCCTTCCGTGCCTTCGATAACTTTGATATCGTGTACTACGAAACAGTCATCAAAAGTAACTGATGCAACGGCTTTTAATTTGCTGTCGTCTTTCTTAACAATACGCACTCTAACGTCGGTAATTTTCATAAATTGACCATCCTTTACATATATTATCAATATTTTATCACACAAATTTATCAATTTCAATAGATTTTTAAAAAAATTTGTTCGTTTTTTAAACTTTTGTGCCTAAAAAAGGCTAAACTTCATAATATATGGTATGAGCAAAACAGTTAATTTAAGTGAATTTACAAATTTTCATTTTATAGGTATCGGTGGAATTTCTATGAGCGCGCTCGCTAAATTTCTTTTAGCGAACGGAAAAATGGTGTCGGGAAGTGATAGTGTTAAATCTGATATGACACTTGAACTTGAAAAACTCGGTGCTAAAATTTTTTATAAGCACTCGGCAAGTAATCTTAAAAAAGCCCAAATTGTGGTTTATAGTTCGGCAATTTCAAAAGATAATCCTGAACTTAAAAAGGCTATAAAAAAGAACTTGACGGTGATAAAGCGAAGTGAGTTTTTAAGCCACGTTTTATGTAAATACAAATACCGTATAGCAATTTGCGGTAGTCACGGAAAGACTACTGCTACCGCCATGGTTTCGGAAGTTTTTATTTTGGCAGGGCTAGACCCTACCGTTTTTCTTGGTGGCGAGAGCGTACGGTTTTCTAATTTTAAGTTGGGGAAGGGTGAGTTCGTAATAACCGAAGCGTGCGAATATAAAAAGAATTTCCTTGACTTAAAAGTTACTGATACGATCGTTTTAAATATAGATAACGATCATTTGGATAGTTACGGCGATATGGCGTCCATGAAAAACGCTTTTAACGAATTCATATCTAATACCGTGGCAGTAATAAATAACGACGATAAGGAAAGCAAAGTTTTACATACTTCTTGTATAATGACTTTTGCTATAAATAGTGATGCCACCTATACAGCAAAAAAATTAGTTAGAAACAAAAAGGGCTATTCTTTTACCGTATATAAAAATCGCAAGCCGATAACAAGAATAAATTTAAGCGTTATAGGCAGGCATAACGTATATAATGCTTTGGCGTGTTTTGCAATTTGCGATAAGTATAGAATAAATCATAATATTATAAAAAGTGCCCTTGAAAACTTTTCGGGTGTAAAACGTAGGAACGAGTTTTTGGGTTATATTTCAGGAATAGAAGTTTTTGCTGATTACGCTCACCACCCAAAAGAAATTACGGCGTCGCTATCGGCGTTTAATATAAACGACGGCGAAACGTTAGTCGTTTTCCAACCGCATACCTATTCTAGAACACAAATTTTATTGCAGGATTTTGTGTCGGTTTTTAAAACGGTTGAAAATCTTGTAATATATAAAACGTATTCCGCGCGGGAAAAATTTAATTCGTCTGGGGATGCCACCGTCTTGTTTGAAGAATTGATAAATGCAGGCGTGAAGAATTGTACATATGCACATACCGATATGCAACTTAAAAATCAAATTTTAGAATTTAAAGGGCAAATAAAACGGGTTTTAGTTCTTGGCGCAGGCGACGTATATGAAAGGGTAAAAAACCTTATCGACGGTAATAGATAATAGCAATATAAATAAAAAAATAAAATTTATCAATAATAACTCTAAACACTTGCAAAATTTAATTTTAAAGTGTACAATTTTATTGTAGATTTTATAATAGGAGAATATGGGCAAAATGGTTCAAAAGAAAAGAAAAATTGCTATACTCGGTACCGGAAACGTCGGTGCAACAATTGCGTACGCACTCACCTTACAAGGTGTTTGCTCGGAAATTGTTTTAGTTGATATTAACAAAGAAAAGGCTGAAGGTGAAGCGTTAGACCTTTCTCAATGTGCTGCTTGCGTTCCTTCCGTTAAGGTTTGGAGCGGTGAATATGAAGACGTTGCAGGCTCGGATATCGTCGTCGTAACGTTCGGCGTTGGTAGAAAGCCTGGTCAATCAAGACTTGACCTTGCTGCAATCAACGTTGGCATTTTGAAGAGCGTTATTCCTAACGTTGCAAAAATCGCACCCGACGCACTTTATATCGTAGTAAGTAACCCTGTTGACGTGTTGACTTACGTTACAATGAAAGATACCTGCCTTTCCAGAGAACAAGTTATCGGTACGGGTACTCTTCTTGACAGTAATAGACTTGCACAAGCAGTTGCTGCATACTGCAACGTTGACACGAGGAACGTAAACGCTTACGTATTTGGTGAACATGGCGACGCTTGTATGGCACCTTGGAGTCTTTGTACCGTTTGTGGTATGCCCATTAGAGAATACTGCACCAAGATTATGGGTGTAAATAAAGATGAACTCGAAACCGAGCTCGCTAATATTTATAGTGGTATGGTTGCCGCAGGTTCTAAGGTTATCAAGGCTAAGGGCGCAACTTTCTATGCTATCGCAGCATCTACCGTTCAACTTATTAAAGCACTTATTGCCGATACGGAAACTATTCTTCCGCTCGCAACTTATCTTGACGGTGAATACGGTGCTAAAGACCTTTGCACGGGTGTCCTTTGTAAAGTTGGCGGTTGCGGATTTAAGAAGATTATCGAAGTTCCACTACCCGAAGATGAAATGAAACTTTTCTCTGAAAAACTTGCATCTCTTGATAAGACTTTCGACGCGTTAAACGTAAGAAAGTAATATAAAAAAAGTAAAAGGGAGTAGTTAACGCTGGTTTTTCAGCGTTCGCATTGTCGTCAATACGGTTTTTAACCCGGTAATGCGGAATTACTAACGTAGTTTTAACAAGACTTTTATCGTTTCACCACGATAGAAGTCTTTTTTCTTTTAACGATTAAAAGGGGACAAGGACATGAAAATATTTATTCTTGTTTTGTTTATATTGATGTACGTTTTAATTGTTGCGTTGCCAAAATATAAAGCGTATATTACGGGCGTGGTTGCACTTATTGCGGTAGTATCTTGTGCGATAAGTGGACATATGAGTGTTTTAGAAGCAATAAAGTCAATTGACTATAACGTCATTTTGATGTTACTTGGCATAATGATTACGGTTGGATTGTTTACCGAATCTAATATACCGAATAAACTTGCCGATAAAATGATTTCTAAAATTCCTAACGCACTTGTTGCGTTGACACTTTTTTCGGTTTTATCTGGAATGGTTTCGGCGTTTATAGATAACGTTGCAACGGTATTGATGCTTGCGCCTATTGGAATTGCAATTTCTAAAAAGATAGGAATTTCGCCTATTCCTGTAATTATAAGCATTGCGGTATCGTCTAACCTTCAAGGCGCTGCAACGTTAGTAGGCGATACTACGTCAATTATGCTCGGAGGGTTTGCCGATATGAGTTTCTTTGACTTTTTCTTCCTTAACGGAAAACCTTCAATTTTCTGGGCGGTTGAATTCGGTGCATTGCTAACAATCCCCGTGCTTATATTTATATTTAGAAAACAAAACAAAAAACTTTTATATGAAAGTGAAAAGATAGAAGTTACGACTATTATGCCTACCATTTTGTTACTTCTCAATATTGCACTTTTAGTAGTTACATCTTTCATACAAGAAAAACCTGCGATTACGAACGGAATAATTTGCGTAGCACTTGGTGTATTCGGTCTTTTATATGAAATAATTAAGATTAAGTTAAAAGAAAAGAGACAGGCTATTAACGCCAACGTCCCTAAAAACGATATAATAAAGAAGTCCATAAAGGCTATTGACTTTGCGACCGTTTTATTCTTGGCGTTCTTGTTCGTTATTATTTCGGCAGTAGAAAGGGTGGGTATAATCGACGATATAAGTTCGCTCTTTGTCGCAATCGGAAACGAAAACGTCTTCTTGCTTTATACGGTAATAGTGTTTGCATCGGTAGTAATCTCTGCATTTATAGATAATATTCCGTACGTTGCGACTATGCTACCGGTAATTCAAGGCTTGTCCGCTTCGTTAGTTGGGGTTGTGTCTCCGCATCTTTTATACTTCGGACTTTTGTGTGGTGCAACGCTCGGTGGCAATTTGACGCCGGTCGGCGCTTCGGCAAACGTTGTTGGTATAGGTATACTTAATAAAGAAGGGCATAAGGTAAGCCTTATGGACTTCTTGAAGATAGGCGTTCCATTTACGCTTGTCGCCGTTTTAGGTGGATATGCTCTAACGTGGTTTGTTTGGGGTATCTAAAAAAATTAAAAAAAGTTG
>CASDPM010000023.1 GCA_949282465.1 uncultured Bacillota bacterium | reverse complement strand
ACCTTGCCGAAGTTATAAACGGTACTATTGCCTATATAGATAACCCTAAAATCTCATTAAAAGAGATGATGAAATATATTCCCGGTCCCGACTTTCCTACGGGCGGTTATATAATCGCAGGCGAGGAACTTGAAGAAGCGTACAAGACGGGTAAAGGCAAGATAAAGATTAAAGCGCGCGTCAATATAGAAAAGGAACACGGCGATAAACAAAACCTTGTTATAACTGAACTCCCTTATCAAGTAAACAAATCAAATCTTTTGAAGAAGATTGTTGATATGAAGGAAGAAAGGAAAGAACTTCTTTCGGGTATACAAGACGTCGTTGACGAATCCGACCGTAACGGTATGCGCGCGGTAATTAAGTTAAGAAAGGATGCCGATGCGCAAGTAATCCTGCAATATTTATATAAGAATACCGAACTTGAATCGACGTTCGGTATCAATATGGTTGCTATTGCAAACGGCAAACCGTGTCAACTTGGACTTTTAGAGATAATAGGGTATTACGTTAACTATCAGCGTGACGTAATACTTCGTCGTAGTAAGTTCGATTTAGAACGTGCAAAAGAACGCGCACATATTTTAGAAGGTTTAATCATTGCCGTCAAAAATATAGACGAAGTTATAAAAATTATTAAGTCGGCGGAAAACACGGGTGACGCAAGGGCGAAACTTCGTGCAAGGTTTAATCTTTCCGAACAACAAGCAAACGCTATATTAGATTTAAAACTTGCTAGACTTACCAAACTTGAAATATTTAAGTTGGAAGAAGAACTTGCACAACTTAAAAAGCGCATTGCAGAACTTACCGAAATTATCGGCAGTAAAGCAAAACAAATGCAGGTTGTCAAGACGGAAATTTTGGCAATAAAGAAAAAATACGCCGACGAAAGGCGCAGTAAAATAATTATAGGTGGTTCGGAAGTAAGCATCGAAAACGTCGAAAAAGAATTAAAACAAATAGACGATTTCGTCGTTGCCGTAACTGCGGGTGGAATGTTCAAAAAGATGACCGAACGTAGTTTCAAGTCGGCAGATAAGACCGTTAAATCCAACGCCGATCCCAACGAGTTTATACTTTTCCATACTCACGCAAAAAGCAATCAAACGCTTATGGCGTTTACCAACCTTGGTAACTGCTGTAAGATTGATATGGAAATCGCACCCGAATGCCGTTTCCGTGATAAAGGCTGTAAATTTAACGTCGTTGCAAAAGAAGCGGCTAGAAACGAACGCCCCGTTGCTTTCTTTGCAGTTGACGAAGAAAAACTTCCCGACGGACACTTGTTGTTCTTTACAAAAGACGGACTTATTAAGAAGACGGCTTGGTCGGAATATAACATTATCAAACCCTATTATCAAGCCATTAAACTTAAAGATGGTGACGAACTTATCGGCGTAGAACAAGATATGCCCGAAACGACCATAGCGTTTATAACCGAACAGGGTATGGCGCTCAACGCACTTAAAGACGATATACCCGAACAAGGTCGTGTTGCAGGTGGTGTAAAGGGTATCAATATGAATAAGGGCGATAAGATTAAATTCGTATCGCAAATAGATGACGAAGGCGAATTCGTAATCGTTTCCGATTGTGGTTTCTATAAGAGAGTTATAAGTAGCGAAATCGAACCGCTAGCAAGGTATAGAAAGGGCGTTAAGATTGCCGAACTTGGCAAGGTAAATAAAGTAGTTTACGCCGATTATGTAAAAGAGCCGTTCGACTTTGTGGTAATAGATAATTTCGGTATCGCATTTAAGGTTAACACGGAAGAACTATCTATTGAAAGTAGGGTAAATAAGGGAAAAACGCTTAAAAACGAAAACAAGAAACGTATGCCTGAACAAGTATTTAGACTGTAAACAAATTTATGATATATCTATACGACCAAGAAACAATTAAATATTGCCCTTACACGTCGGTTATAGAGAATATCGATCCCGCGCCACACGTTCACACTTTTTGGGAAATAGTTTATCCGTTATATAATCAATCGCTCATGCAGTACGTTAACGAGCAACGTGCCGATTTGAACGGCGGAGAGTTTTTGATAATAAAGCCAAACGACGTGCATCGTTTTGTAAAACCCGTACCTTACGCTAAAATTCGTCAACGTAACGTGTTTGTTTCAGATGAAAAGATGCGTTTGCTTTGCGACGGGTTGGAGAAAGGCTTGTATGATAAACTCGTATACTCTACCGAGCCGATTATAGTTCCCTTTTCCCGTAATTGCATGGAAACGCTGGAAGGGCGGTGGAGCGTATTTTCAGGTGATAAGCAAGATAATTTGAATAGTTTACACTCTTCTCTCGTTGCTTATTATTTGGGATTATATATCGAACGTGGACTCGGCGATAGTATTAAATACCCCGAGTGGCTTATAAAACTTCTTGAAAGCACTAAAAATAAGGAGTTTTTAACAAAGAGTATTTCCGAAATGATAAAGTCAACGAATTATAGCCACGGCTTTGTTTGCAGGGCGTTTAAGAAACACGTTGGTAAAACGCTTATGCAGTACGTTTTGGAAGAAAGATTACGCCTTTCAATTATAATGCTACTAGATAAGAACAAATCGGCGGTAGACGTTGCGTTAGATAGTGGGTTTTGTTCTCAAAGCAGTTATATAAACGCTTTCAAGAAACTTTTTGGAATAACGCCTGCGGTATGGCGTAAACAAAATTTAGGCGTTAAAGAAATCGTTCCTAATACCGTGTGGGGAGAAAATACAAAAACCATTTAAAACTGAATTTAAAATAGAGGACACACCTTGCGAAAAGCAAGGTGTGTTTCATTTAATATTTTCTTTATCGTTTAAGGTCGGGGTTTTCAGCGAAGTGTTTAAGCATAACGATAGGTTCAGTAGCGCTAGTGTTAGTAATGGTTACGCCTTTTTTAGCGGTGGCTTCGGTAACGAAGAATTCGTCGCTAGTAAGTTCACCGTAACGAATAAGGGTGGGTGTTTCCATATCCCATTCGTCGATTTTGCCTTTGCCTTGGATTAGAATAAATCCGTAAGCGGCGCTATCGCTGATAGTTATGGTTTGACCAGGGTAAACGGTTAAACGTTTAGCACTTACAACGGGGCATTTATAACAAATCCATTCTTCTTTATACTTGTCGCTTTCTCTCGCTACGATAGGCGTCATAAACCTATTTTTCTTAAAGTCGGGGTCCACGTTTGCATCCCAGTCGATAACATCCATCAAATAGTCGAAGTTGCCCTTTTCTTCTTCGGGGCAGTTTTTCCAAAGAAGATCGTTGGGAACGCAATGCCCGCCGAGTAATACCGATTGATACATAGCGTAAACGTCAGATGCAAACTGCGGTTCGTAAGTACACATACTTGCAGGTGCGTGCAATATTCCCGGGGGAACGTCCCAACCGGTATCTAGTTCGATTTTATACGCTTGCGAATGGTCTAAAATATGATTATCGCCTTTATCGAAGTTTTCAAGGCATTTTTTAATGTCTTCTTTTTTAGTGTCGGGATTTAAACCAAAGAAGGTATAACCAAATTCACCTTCGTGATTATTCATTTGTGCAGGGAAGAAGTACATTTCGGGTTTGCCGACGGAGTTGACGCGCTTTGCGTGTTCGTCCCTATGGTGAATATGGTGGGGCAATGGACCTGCGTTATCAAAGAATTTTGAATACATAGGCCAACCGTGATACTTGTTCCACAAATATTCGCCTACGATTTCGCCCTTTAATTCTTCAACCATATCTTTAAGTAACATTTTCTTAGAGCCGTCTTTGGAAACGACGTAGGAAAGACCTTCGTCGGCAGGAGTGCCGGGGCCGTTTTCCGCCCAAGTGGTAGAAGCAAACCATCTTTCGTCGATGCCACCTTTTTCAAGTCCTAAAACGTAGTAATCGTCGGGGTGAAGTTTAATTCTTTTACCGGGTCTGCAAAAACTACGGGGAACCCAAGTGGGTTTAAGTCTTAATATTCCTTGTCCTTCTTTTAATAAATCTTTGCTAAGCATTACAATTCTCCAAAATTAATTTCTATATTATACGCTTTTGACGTATGTTTTTCTATTTTTGTTTTTTCGAACTTATCGAAACGCGTGGTTGACGGTTCGATGCCGAGCGCGTAGTCGCCACTTATCATACTCTTCCATTGTATGGTTATGGGGAAGTTTTTAAGGTCGTAAAGCATTTCTACTTTAACGCCGATTTTTTCGTTGCTTAAAGCGAACTTGCCCGAATTTAAGTAATTATAGAAAACTTCTTCATTGCCACCGTCAACGGGTGGGGTAATAGTGAACTGCTTGTCAATTCTGCTTTGAGCGTGTGGCGTAAGACCTTCTGATGAAATAACGTCAACGTCGAATTTAAGACATTCGTCAAGGAAAGGGTAGCCGTAGTTTACGTGATAGAGCAAGCAGTAATCGGTGTCGGTGTAGCCTTGGTTAACAACACGGTCTTTTATCAAAATTTTATCCGAATACACCTCGTAATTTCTTTCTAAAACCAAATTTTTAAGAAATAAACCACTTTCTCTTATTAAGCCAGACACTATAACTTTGTCTTCTAAAACGCTTACCGAAACGTTTTCGGCTTTGGTGTAGTGGAGCGAACCGTGAAGGGGTCTACCTTCAACGCAAGTGCTTACGTTGTCCATACCGCAAGTGTATAAAAATCCACCGTCAAACATTTCCGCAAAAGTAGCGTTCTTTGTATTAATTCCGTTTTTAGTCAAGAAAGATATATTGTTTCCTGCATATTTTACCCAAGAGATATCGAGGGCGTTGTCTTTGTTGAAAAGCACTTCCAACTTTCCGTTGTTAACAAGAATACAATTTTTGCCCTTTTCCGCGCCCGAAGAAAATTCTATTTCATAAGCGTTTATAATTTGTTTAACGTTGCCTAGTTTGCGATACATATTTAAGTCCTCGCTTAATTGATTTTTATTATATTATAGCACGATTAAATTGTATATCAATATTTTAATTGAATTTTGCAAAAATTTGACCAAGGAATTTGCAAAATAAAAAAGAACAGTCGATTTTTTTCGATTGCTCTTTTGATTTTTTTATTTGATTATACGTTAAATCTAAAAAGTACTACGTCGCCGTCCTTAATAACGTAATCTTTACCTTCCGAACGAACCTTGCCTTTTTCTTTTGCGCTGTTAAAACTGCCAAGTTCAACCAAGATATCGTAGTCGACGATTTCGGCACGAATAAATCCCTTTTCAAAATCGCTATGTATTTTACCTGCCGCTTGCGGTGCTTTCGTACCTTCTTCAATGGTCCAAGCGCGAACTTCTTTTTCACCTGCGGTAAGGTAACTTATAAGACCTAAAAGGGCGTAGGAAGTTTTAACAAGCCTATCAAGACCACTTTCCTTAATGCCGAGTTCGTCAAGGAACATTTGTTTTTCATCTTCTTCAAGCATGGAAAGTTCTTCTTCGGTTTTTGCCGAGATAATAAGATATTTTGCGTGTTCGCTGTCGGCAAAGCCGATTGCCTGTTGAACTAGCGGAAGATCCTTTTCGTCCTTATTCATATCGTCTTCGGCAATGTTAAGAGCGTAGATAACGGGTTTAGACGTAAGCAAGAATAACGTGTCCAAATATTCTTTGTCTTCTTTGCTCATATCAAGAGTTCTTGCAGGCTTAAACGCCGATAAATGGTCGTAAAGTTTTTCCAAGAATTCCGCTTCGATTTTATATTTTTTATCGCCCGTTTTCATCATGCTTTGCGCTTTATCAAGGCGTTTTTTAACCGATTCCATATCGGCAAAGATGAGTTCAAGGTTTATCGTTTCAATATCTCTAACGGGGTTGACTGAACCATCAACGTGCGTTACGTTTTCATCTTCGAAACATCTAACCACGTGCACGATAGCGTCGGTTTCACGAATATTTGCAAGGAACTTGTTTCCAAGCCCTTCGCCCTTGCTAGCGCCTTTAACCAAGCCTGCGATATCTACGAATTCAATAACGGCAGGGGTGATTTTTTTGGTGTTGTACATTTTACCCAAAACGTCCAAACGACTGTCGGGAACGGCAACTATACCTACGTTTGGTTCAATGGTACAAAAAGGGTAGTTGGCGCATTCAGCGCCGGCGTGCGTAATTGCGTTAAAGAGAGTGGACTTACCTACGTTTGGAAGCCCTACGACCCCGAGTTTCATAATAAAATCTCCAAGTAAATTATCAGTAGGGTTAATTATAAACTAAAATCTCATAAAATTCAAGTTTTTTAACTTGCAATTTTTATAAATAGTATGTTATTATTATAAAGATGGAGTTAAATATGGATTACAAGAAATACATTGCGGAAAAATTATCAATAGAAAACGTCTCGGCGGATGAACTTGCATCATTTATGGAAGTTCCCCCGAATAACGACATGGGCGACTATGCACTCCCGTGTTTTAAATTAAGTAAAATTCTTCGTCGTCCGCCCGTCAAGATCGCAGAAGACTTGGCAAACGCATTTATAACCGACGGAGTTATATCTTCTTGCACGGCGATAAACGGGTATTTGAACTTTAAGGTTAACCGTACGGGTTTTGCCGATTCACTTATTAAAGAAATTCTTTCGCAGGGCGAAAATTACGGTAAAGATACTTTGGGTAATGGAAAGACCATTTGTATAGACTATTCGTCCATAAATATTGCAAAGCCCTTCCATATCGGGCATTTAAGTACTACGGTTATCGGTAGCGCGCTTTGTAAGATATTCAGGTTTTTGGGATATAACGTAGTTGGTATCAATCACTTGGGCGATTACGGTACGCAGTTTGGTAAACTTATCGTCGCTTATAAAATGTGGAGTAGTAAAGGGGCGGTGCTTGAAGGCAGACTTAAAGAACTCTCTCGTATCTACGTTAAATTTCACGACGAAGCAAAAGTTCACCCCGAACTCGACGACGAGGCAAGACATTATTTCAAACTTATTGAAGACGGAGATAAAGAGAGTAACGAACTTTTCAATTTGTTTAAGACCATTACTCTCGAAGAAGTCGATAAAATTTATAAATTATTAAACGTTTCGTTTGATTCGTATGCAGGCGAAAGTTTTTATAACGATAAAATGGACGTCGTTGTAGACGAACTTAGGGAAAAAGGTTTACTTAAAGTATCGGACGGCGCGTCTATCGTTGAACTTGACGAATACGGTATGCCACCGTGCTTAATCTTAAAGTCAGACGGGTCTACGTTATACGCTACCCGTGATATTGCCGCTGCGGTATATAGAAAGAATACTTATGATTTCGATAAATGTTTGTACGTAGTTGCATATCAGCAAAACTTACACTTTAAGCAGTTCTTTAAGGTTCTCGACTTAATGGGTAAGGAATGGGCAAAGGATATGGTTCACGTTGCTTACGGCATGGTTTCACTCGAAGACGGGGCTATGAGTACGAGAGCGGGTAAAGTCGTTCTCTTAGAAGACGTTATAAATAAGACCATTGAAAAAGCGTATAAGGTTATAGAAGAAAAGAACCCCAACCTTCCCGATAAAGATAAGACTGCGCGCGCAGTCGGAACGGGTGCGGTAATATTCGGTGCACTTTGTAACAATAAGATAAAAGACATAACGTTTAGTTACGATAGGGTTTTAAGTTTTGAAGGTGAAACTTGTCCGTACGTTCAATACACCGTTGCGCGTTGTAATAGCGTTTTGGCAAAGTGTGGCGAACCTTCGAGTTATATGCCATACGAACTTAGCGCAGACGAATACGGCGTTATTTCCGAACTCGGTAGATTTAAGGAAGTTGTAAAATCTTCTGCGGAAAAATACGAACCATCTCTCGTAACCCGTTACGCGTTAGATTTAGCCACGGCGTTCAATAAATTCTATATCGGTTGCAAGATCGCTACCGAAGACGATAATTTAAGGAATTTCCGTTTAAGTATTGCAAAATCGGTTAAAATAGTTTTA
>CASDPM010000022.1 GCA_949282465.1 uncultured Bacillota bacterium | reverse complement strand
GTTAAATGAAGAACTTGCACGATTATTAAAAGAAACGGGCGAATATGAAGTCGTTGGTATGGCGACGGACGGGATATCGGGGCTTGCGATTATTGCCGAAAAGAAACCGCAATACGTTATTACTGAATTAGTATTACCGGGTTACGACGGGCTATGTGTTTTAGATAGAATAAAGGAAATGAATATTTCCGTAAACGTTATAGTTTTAAGTGCGTTATGTAGAGAAGAGATTATAGGAAAAGCAATTTCGGCAGGCGCAAAATATTTTATTGCTAAACCGCTTGAATTTTCCGTTTTGAAAAAGCGATTAAACGATTTGTTTTTGGAAAAGGAAGAAAATAAAAGCGAACAAGTTGCGCAGTATCACAAAGTCAGTCTTGAAGAAAAGGTAAGCAAGATATTTATAAACGTAGGTATTCCGCCCCACATTAAGGGTTATAACTTTCTTAGGGAAGGCGTTAAGATGGCAGTTGAAGATCCTGCGATAATAAACAATATAACCAAAAAACTTTATCCCAAGATAGGCGAAAGGTATCAAACTACCGCAAGCAAGGTAGAGCGTGCTATTCGCCATGCGATAGAAGTCGCTTGGAATAGGGGTAGAATTGAGAGTATCAACTCTATTTTAGGCGTGCGCGCGTATGTTGGTGCCGAGAAACCGACAAACGGCGAGTTTATCGCGCTCGTCGCTGATAAGATGCTTTTAGAGAAAGTATAGTAAAAAAGATTAAAATAAACCCGTGTGGAAAATAATACCATGCGGGTTTTGTTTTGTTGAAATCGTATTTAGAAAAACTAAAAAATAAATCGCCAAAAAATCAAAAAAAATTTAGGTAAAATAGTTTACAAAACAATTATATGTATATATAATATAGGAAGTCAAAATCAAAGTAGATAAAAAGCCGTATAAAAAACTCACTTTTAGTTAACTTTCAAAATATATATGGTATTAAAGATACCGTTTGATTTATAAATAATATACGTTTAATTGGAGAGAATGATTATGCCGGGTGATTGGATTAAATGCCCCAGATGTGAACTTAACTACATTAGAAAGGGCGAAGAATATTGTGACGTTTGTAAAGCCGAACTTAAAAAAGGTCCGCAACTTGTTTTTGCAGTTGACGAAGAAGACGACGTAGAAACTACTATACTTTGTCCTATTTGTCATCACAACTACATTAAGCCCGAAGAACAAATGTGTTCTAAATGCGCTGCCGAAATGGACTTTAAGGACGGGCAAGTTGACCTTGATAAAGATGAAGAATGGAAGAACTTCCTTGACGAAGAAGAGGAAGATCCCGAAGAAGAAAGCGAAGAAATGCTTTCTCTTACCAAACTAGCCGAAGAAGAAGGCTCGGAACTCTTCGAAGACGAAGAAGAGGAAGAAGATATTATCGACGACGGTTCGTCTATGCCCGACGACTTTGAAATCCCCGAAATCGACGAATCGGATTTTGAATACGATGAAGAAGAGGAAGAAGACGAAGACGATTACGACGACGAAGAATAATAGGGTATAAAAAATTTTTTCTTGGCAATAATTACCGTATGATAAAAAGTTCAACGAATATTGCACAAGTAAAACAAACTATATCGGGGCTTAAAGAAAAGCCCGTCGAAGTAACCTTAAATTTAGGGAGAAACAAATGCGTTCGATTTTGCGGATGGTTAGAAGGCGTTTATCCTGCGCTTTTTACCGTAAGACCGTTCGACGTGGATTTTAAGGGTAAAACGTCTTATTCCTATTCGGAATATATGTGTGGTAGGGTAAAACTTACCGAAATAGAAAAACAGGCTTAAAACAAAATATTCCAAAAAACAAAAAACGCACTTATTTTTAGGTGCGTTTTGTCATATTCCTTCCCACTTTTATATAAAATGTATTGATAATCATTTTGCGGTTAAGGAGGGGTATATGGAATTACAACCTGTATTTGAAACGATAAACCTAAAAAAATTCGGTGGGGAAGTTACCACGCAAGTAAGAACGGAAACTAAAACAGACGTTTTGTCCGATAACGTGCGAAAAGTTCTCGGCGTATCGGCGTTTTCGGGCGTTCAAGAAGAAAGTCACGTGGGCGGACAAATAAAGTTTAGTGGTAAGATTATTTATTACGTTTCTTACGTAGATAGTGATGGCGCGCTTAAAAAGAACGAGTGTGGTTCGGAGTTTGTTGGCAATATCGAATCGGAAAGCATAAAAGAAAATTGTCAAATTAAATTAAGCGTGGAAGTAGAGAAAACCGAGCCTGACGTAAACGGCGCAAGACTTTCGCTTATTTCCACTCTTTCAGTCAAAGCCGAACTTTACGAGTGTGAAGAAGTGGTTGCGCTATCAGGTGGAAACGATATAATTATCAACACCGACGAAAGAGAAATCGTTAAAAGTTACGGCGTTAAAAAGGGCGTGTACCCCTTAGAAGAAGAATTTGAATTAGGTTATTCGGTAGCAGAAGTTTTATCACACAAGGCGCGCGCCGTTATAACGGCAGTTCAATGCGGTGTGGGATGTATTATTGTAGACGGCGAAGTATATTTAACGGCACTTTTATTGCAATCGGGCGAAAAAAGCGATATAATAAGAGAAGATAGAAGTTTGCCTTTCCGTATGGAAATCGAGTGCGAAGAGGCTATGCCCACAATGTTTGCAACGGCTACGGTAAGCGAAAAATCTTTCAAAACCGATATAGCGGTAGACGGCGATAGTGGGAAGAGTATCGTTACGGTAAGCGTTTCTTTGCAGTTTGAAGGCGAGGCGTATTCCACAGAAATTCTTTCGGTTGCAAACGACGCGTTTAGTACGCAAGAAGATTTGCAAACCACGTTCGGCGAGTGTGGGTATTATAAACCGTGCGAACCGAGAACGTTTAGTGAAAAGGTGTCGGGTAGAGCGGAAACCGAAGAGTTGCCCGTAAGCGCAAGATATATGGTTACCGACGACGAAAAGGTGGAAATAGTTTCAAGCGTTTGTACGGAAAACGGGCTAAAAGTTACGGGTGTTGTTTCGCTTAACGCTTACCTTAGGAGCGAGAACGAAGACTTTTCTATAAGACTTCAAACGCCGTTCGAGTGTCTTCTTGCCCTATCCCCGAGCGAGAACTGTACCGTTCAAGTAAAGGGAGTGGTTACCAAATCGCGCGTTCGTATGATATCGTTAACTACGGCAGAGATAGAAGCGGACGTAAACTTTACCGTTTGTCAATCGCAAAACTGTTCTATCAAGTATATTAAAGAAGTCAAAAGTATAGGCGAAAAACCCGTGTGTGAGTGCGCTATAAGCGTTTATATTCCCACCGAAGGCGAAGAATTGTGGTCGCTTGCAAAACGGCTTAACGTATGCCCAGACGCTTTGATTGCAACGAATAAAGATTTGCAATTTCCGTTATCGGGCAAGGAAAGAATTGTAATTTATAGGCAAAAATAAAATTAAGGGTTTTAACAAATGAGAAAGGTTAAAATTAAAATTCCGGCAAAAATAAATCTTACGCTAGACGTTAAAGGCGTAAACGGCGGTTATCATCAACTTAAATCGTTGGTGGCGTCGGTAAACGTTTACGATATTATAATCATTAAAAAGAGAAAAGATAAAACTATCACGCTTACCGAAACTAAATTGAAAAGTGGGTGCGACGTTAAAAGCAATAACGCTTATAAAGCGTGCGTGGCGTTTACCGATAAGTTCGGGGCAAGTGGCGTAGATATAGTTTTAGAAAAGAATATTCCCGTTGGCGCAGGGCTTGGTGGATCTTCCGCCGATATAGCAGGCGTGCTTTTGGGTATGAAAAAGTTATTTAACCCCACGCAAGACGTTAAAGCACTTGCAGATGCGCTCGGTAGTGACTCGGGGTATATGTTAGGCGGCGGTTGGGCGATTATGAGCGATAGGGGAACTGACGTTGAAAGATTGAACACTAACGTTAAATTGTACCTTTTAGTCATAACCGAGAAGAATAGCATTTCTACAAAAGAGTGTTTTAAGTTATTCGACGACGGCGATAAATATTACGAAGAGTGCACCGATAAGGCGGTAAAAGCCCTTTTAGAAGGGGATTTAAACGCTTTTGCGTCATTGATAAAGAACGACTTATTAACGCCATCGGCAACCCTTTTGCCGTCTATAAGCGAAAATATTAAAGCGTTAGAAAACACGGGCGCAATTAAGGGGTTGATGACGGGTAGTGGGTCTGCTACTTACGGAATTTTCATGAGTAAAAAACAAAGGAACTACGCCTATAAAAAACTACGTTTAGATTTTGGCGATAGACTAATAAAGTTAGAAACGTTATAAATACAAAATAAAAACACGGGTAAACAGCAATAGAGATAGGGATATAAATTCAAAATAAAAGTGTAGCCCACTATACTTCGCAAGTAGCGAAATATGGTGGGCTTTTCATATCCACAGAACAGTTAGATAATTTAGTTATATTTTTAGCCTTGTGGCAAAAAGTGATATTGTTTACGCAGTAAACAGTTTAGCCGAGCGTAGCGAACGCCAACTGCGTAAGCAGTTTAGCCGAGCGTAGCGAACGCCAACTGCGTAAGCAGTTATATTTTGACCTTAACTTTGCCTATCAAGCCGACGTTACCGCCAAGACTAAAAGTTTCACCCGTGATATAACGTTTAAGTATCGTTTCTCTTATAAGTTTAACTCCTTTTAAACATTATATAAATTTTATAAATTAAAGTATAAAAATTAAACTATGTGGCAATAACGAATTTATAACTTAACGGGAAGGTAAATAAAAATGAAAAATCTTTGCATAAGTTTTTTGATTATCGGCATAATAATTTTGTCTGCAATAGGATTTATATTGCCACAAGAAAGAGTGGAAGAAGAATATTTGCGAATACATATCCGCGCAAATTCTAATTTACAGGTAGACCAAACGGTAAAATACGCCGTTCGTGATGCGGTCATAGAATATCTTACGCCCAAGGTTAGCGAGTGCGACACCAAAGCAAAGGCAGAACAAATGCTAAACGGCAGTCTTCGCGACATAGAAAAAAGAGCGAACGAAGTTTTGAAAACTTACGGATTTTCTTATGAAAGTAGAGCGGAAGTGCGACAAGAAGAATTTCCTACGCGTGTTTATGAAAACCTTACGCTAAGTTCAGGTTTTTACGACGCCTTGATTATAGAACTAGGCGAGGGAGTAGGTGATAACTGGTGGTGCGTGGTGTACCCGCCATTATGTTTTACGGGCGAAGGCTCGGGCTACGTTTATAGAAGTAAAATTGCGGATATTATAAACGATTTTTTCAAAAAGGAACAATAGGAGGAAAGGTTTAATGAAAAAAGTTTTTAAAATCGTTGCGCTTGTTCTCATGGTGTGCGCTATGGGATTTTGCGTTTCGTCAGCCGTAGTTCCCCAGCAAGCGGAAACGGCTTACGCCGCAGTAATACAACAAGGCAACACGGGTAGTACGGTAAAAACCATGCAAAGAAAACTAAAAAACTGGGGCTATTATAAAGGCTCTATCGACGGTATTTTCGGTGCGCAAACCAAACAAGCCGTAAAGAATTTTCAAAAAAAGAACGGGCTTAAAGTCGACGGTATCGTAGGTCCTAAAACACTTGCGGCACTCGGTATGAGTTCTGCGTCTTCGTCAAGCAATAACTCGTCGTCTTATAGCGACGCCGACGTTCAACTTCTTGCAAGACTTATTTACGGCGAAGCAAGGGGAGAAAGTTACGTTGGACAAGTTGCAGTCGGCGCAGTAGTTATGAATAGAATTAGAAGTTCGTCTTTCCCGAACACCATGTCGGGCGTTATTTATCAAAGGTACGCCTTCACGGCGGTAGACGACGGACAAATCAACTTGACGCCAAACGCTACGGCAAGAAAAGCGGCGCTCGACGCCATGAACGGTTGGGACCCCACTTACGGCGCGATTTATTATTATAATCCCGTGACGGCTACGAGCAGTTGGATTTTCTCTCGCCCAACCACGATTACTATCGGAAATCACGTATTTGCGAAATAAGGAGAATTAGTATGGAAAAGAAAAAGAACAATGCAGTTGAAAAAGTAGATAATGCAGTAAATCAGACTTCAAAAAAGAAGACAAAAAAGCCTTCGGTAAAAAGGTCCAAGCAAGCAAAGGCGAAGGACAAGGCAATGCGCGAGAAAATTCGTGCGGAAAAGCGTGTGGAATTAGCGAGAATTAAGGCGCACAAAAAGGCGGAAAAAGAAAAGGCAAAAGCGGCGGTGCTTCGTGAACGAAATAGAAAGAAGATGGAACTTAAAGCCCACCGTGAACAAATAAAAGCGCAAAAAGAAGAGCGCAAACAAATGCTTAAAAACGAAAGCAAGAAAGAAAGACAGCAACGCCTTAAAGAAGAAAGAGCGGAAAAAAACCGTGTTAAAGAAAGCAAGAGAAAGGAAAAAGCTGACGCACGAAAGGCAAGAAAGGAAAGACGCCAAAAAAATAGAGAACAAGGCAGAAGTTACGGTGGATGGTTGGCGGCGGTTATATCGTTAGGCGTAGCGACGTTAGTTTTAGCGTCGGTGTTGACGTTTACCTTTATGATGCCTAGCGCAGGGGATATGGCGCTAGAATCGGGCTATCAAAAATCCTTTTACGATACGGTAGAACAAGTTGATAATATTGACCTTAATCTTTCCAAAGCGATAGCGACCAAAGATACGGGTGCAATGCAACTTTATTTGGTAGATACGGCGATAAATTCCGAACTTGCCGAAAACGACTTGCAACAACTTCCCCTTCAAGACGAAAGCAAATATTATACTACTAAACTTATAAACCAAATAGGGGATTATGCTAAATATTTGAACAAAAAAATAGTTTCTGGTGAACAACTTTCCAAAGATGATATGGAAGGATTAGTAAGACTTTATAACGCAAACCGTACCTTTAAGAACTCTCTTCAAGAGATGATGGCGCAAATGAGCCCCGACTATTCTTTCTCGTCAATGGCGGGTGGCGGTAGCGGTAATTTAGTTATCGAAAACTTTAACGAACTACAAAACCTTTCGGTAGAATACCCCGAACTTATTTACGACGGACCTTTCTCCGACGGGCTAGATAGAAAGGAAATGAAAGGACTTATCGGCGACGAAATCGACCAAGATAAGGCAAAAGAAATTTTTGTAACGACCTTTTCTGATTATCAACTTGAAAAGGTAGAAAACGTAGGCAGTTCGTCGGGCAATATCGAGTGTTTCAACGTTCAAGCCATGGTAAACGGACAAGCGCTTTTTGCGCAAGTATCTAAAAAGGGCGGAAAGATTTTAATGTTCTCTTACGCAGGCAGTTGTAACGCCGAAAAGATTAGCGGGGAACAAGCAACCGAAAAGGCGCTTGAATTTTTGCAAAAGAACGGCGTTGAAAATATGAAACCCGTATGGATTAACCTTGCTAACAATCTTTACACGATAAATTTTGCTTATGAAGATAACGGTGTAATAGTATATTCCGACTTGATAAAGGTAAGAGTTTGCGCCGAAACGGAAATGGTTATCGGTATGGAAGCGGTAAGTTATTATACAAACCACACCGAAAGAGTGATAGGAAATCCAAAACTTTCAGTTGATAGCGCAAGCGAAGAAGTTTCCGATAATATCGAAATAAAGACTGATAGATTAGTATTAGTACCCATAGGCAATAGCACCGAAAAGTTGTGTTACGAATTTTCGGGCGAGTACGACGGGGCAACCTATTACGTGTATATTGACGCCATAAACGGCAAACAAGTAGAGATGTTTAAGGTGATAGAATCTACCGAAGGCATGCTTTTAATGTAAAAAGAAAAACTCCCAAAAAG
>CASDPM010000021.1 GCA_949282465.1 uncultured Bacillota bacterium | reverse complement strand
TCAGGAATATATCTTCGCAACAAACTTACCTTTTCCAAATAACTTTCTCTTGTATAACGTCTATTCATCTTTTTAAGAATATCGTTAGATCCTGCTTGAATAGGCAAATGAATTGAACGACAAATTTTTTCATTTTCACTTATAACTTTAATTAAATCCTCGGAAAAATCTTTGGGATGATTAGTCATAAAACGAACTCTAAATTTCCCTTTAATTTTACAAACCTCTTGCAAAAGCATGGCGAAGTTAGTGTCACCAAGATCTTTGCCGTAAGAATTAACGTTTTGCCCTAAAAGCGTAATTTCTTTATAACCAAGACTTACCAACTCTTTGCATTCGCAAAGAATATCTTCCATTTTTCTACTTCTTTCTCTACCCCTAACGTACGGAACAATACAATAAGTGCAGAAATTATTACACCCGTACATAATATTAACCCATGCGTTGGGATAACTTGTTCTAGTTTTAGGTGTTCCTTCAACAACTTCGGTTTCACGCTCTAAAACTTCGATAACGGATTTTTTTTGTGAAAGTTTTTTTGTTAATAAATCCTTAAAGTTTTCTAAGTTATGCGTGCCGAAAATTATATCGACAAACGGGAATTTTTCATGTAAGATTTTTGCGTACCCATCTTGTTGCGTCATGCACCCGCCAACGGCGATTATTAAGTTCTTATTTTTCTTTTTTAGTGATTTTAAAGCACCTATATTACCTTCAGCCCTATCTTCGGCATTTTCTCTAATACAGCACGTATTAAAAACAATAACGTCGGCACTATCTTGACTATGCGTGTTTTCATATCCCATTGACGTTAATATACCCGCAATCTTCTCTGATTCGTGAAGATTCATTTGACAACCATATGTAATTATAAACTATTTTTTCTTAACGTTGTGCATACATAATTATGATACCTTATTCAAATAAATTTGTCAATTTATAACGCTTATTTGGGAATATATAATAGTAAAAAAAACATACTAAACTTGTATGAAAAAGACTTTAAAAATTATTCTTCTCGTGCTTGCGGTTTTTGTTTCTTTAATTATAGGCTTTATTTGTTACGTTTTAATAGTAACTTCTAGTGTTAGTCTAGACAAAAATAAACTAATCGATTTTGGTAAAACTACAACTTTTTACGACTCAAACAACAATGTTATGTCCAAAGAATCAAGCAATATCGCTCTCACCAACATAGACGATATTCCTAGTCATGTTTTAAACGCATTTATAGCAATAGAAGACAAAAGATTTTATAATCATAATGGCGTTGATTATCACGGTTTAACCCGCGCTATTTTTAATAACGTTAAAACTCTTTCTTTTAAGGAAGGTGCGTCAACCATTAGTCAACAATTGATAAAAAACACTCACCTTTCAAGTAAAAAAACTCTGAATAGAAAATTTATAGAAATTAAACTTGCCAAGCAATTAGAAAAAGAATATAGCAAAAAAGAAATTTTGGAAAAATATCTAAATACGATATATTTTGGTGATAATTGCTACGGAATAACTTTAGCATCAAAACACTATTTTAATAAAAGCCCAGAAGAACTTTCAATAAACGAAAGCGCTACTCTTGCAGGAATCATCAAGGCTCCGTCTAATTATTCACCTTTGATAAATTATGACAAATGCAACAAGAGAAAAAATTTAGTTCTTGGAGAAATGTATAATCAAGGTTATATATCACTTGACGATTATAATAAAAATATAGCCGTTAACGTTGAAATAAAAGAAAATTGTGAACGTGGAAAATATGACTATATTTATTTGGTGAAAAAAGAGTTGGACGACATTTTAACAAATAAACGAATAAATAGTCAAAGAATAAAGGTTTATACCTATTGTGACGCTAATTTACAGTCTTTGATAGAACAAAATATAACCGATAACGTTGAATACGAATGTGATAAATCATCAGTAATAATTGACAAAAACCACAACTTTATAGCATATAAATCTTCTTGCGGTGATATAAATAGGCAAATGGGTTCAACAATTAAACCGTTAGCGGTTTATGCACCTGCAATAGAAAATAACGTAATCGATTCATGCTCCCCCGTGTTAGATGAAAAAACAAACTTTAACGGTTATGAACCGTCAAACTATAAAGATAAATATTATGGTTACGTTTCGGCAAAACAATCATTGTCTAAAAGCCTTAACGTCCCTGCTGTAAAAATTTTAAATAGTTTGGGGTTAGAAAAATCAATTAGTTATTTAAAAAAATTAGAAATACCAGTAGATGAAGCGGACAATACACTTGTTTTAGCGCTTGGTGCCACAAAAAACGGCGCATCTTTAACGCAAATATGCTCGGCTTATACAACATTTTCGCACGAAGGTTATTACACAAAACCGACTTGCATTAAAAAGATTACTGATGAAAATGATAACGTATTATATCAAAATAACAGTAAATCTAAAAAAATATTTGAAAATGATACGGTTTTTATTGTAAACGATATGTTAAGAAATGCCGTGACTGATGGTACTGCAAAAAAGTTATCATTCAACAACTATGAAATACACGCTAAAACAGGAACAGTTGGCTATGAAAAAGGTAATACCGATGCTTATACTATCTCATACACAAACGATTATGTTCTAGGGGTTTGGTGCGGAAATAAGGATAATTCTTTAATGATAAATTCTATTACAGGGGGAACATTACCTGCTAGTATTAGCGCAAACGTTTGGGAAGAAATTTATAAAGACAAAAAGCAATCAAATTTTAATCCTTGCAACAATGTTATAGAATGCAATATAGATAAAATCAGTTATGATGAAGATCATGTTGTTGAAATGGCGAGTGAATATACGCCTGACAGGTTCGTTCAAAAAGAAATTTTCAAAAAAAACAACATTCCTAAAACCACGTCTGCTAGATTTTTAAAACCTACTATTAAAAATGGAAAAATATCAGTTAATTACAATGGAATTTCAATAGCATTATGTGTGACAAAATATTATGAATTTAAGATTTTTAGAGAGTGTGACGGTAAAAAAATTCAAATATATAACTCGTTAAATAATAATCGAATAACAGAATACGTAGACAATA
>CASDPM010000020.1 GCA_949282465.1 uncultured Bacillota bacterium | reverse complement strand
AGCGCACAAAACTGTCGGTAGGACCGTAATTGTACCAGTGACCGAGGTGGAGTTTTGCTGCCGAAGGGTAAGAGAACATTTCCAAACAATAATATTTTTTGTCTGAATTTTTAGGATTAAAGTGATTTAATGAGTCTTTTTCCCAAATTGCTTGCCATTTTTGTTCGATTTTTTTCATGTCCATAAAATACTTTTAGCCTCCGTAAAGACGAAATTAAATTTATTATAAACTAAATAACTAAAATAGTCAAGAAATATAATATATAAAAAGCCTTATGAAACTTGATAAAAAAAGGTGTTTTATATTTACAAAAAGATAAAAAAATGTTATAATAAACACGTATAAAAATAATGGAGAATTTTATGGCTCAAATGAAGTGTCCTTACAGTGATTTAAAAGGTATTGAAAGCAACTTTCATGCACTTTATGGCGAAGTGACAGAAGAACAAGTTAAGCGTTATCAAAAGGAATTTGACAGGTTTAAGAAATTATTCAACGTTTCTTGTGCTTACGTCGCATCTTCTAGCGGTAGGGTTGAAGTTTGTGGAAATCACACCGACCATAATGGCGGTAGAGTTGTTTCTTGTGGTATAAGTCTTGATACCCTTGCCATGTTCTTGCCAACTGATAATAACGTTATACACATAAAAAGCGAAGGTTATAACGATATTGTCGTTAATCTTGACGGGGACGAGATTGAAAAAATCGGAACTTCGCCCGCGCTCGTAAGGGGTGTTGTCGTTGGCTTGAAGAATAAAGGATATAAGGTTGGCGGTTTTAATGCTTGTTTTACAAGTAACGTTTTGGGTGGTGCGGGCATTTCAAGTTCGGCATCATTTGAAGTTTTAATTGCAGAAATTTTAAATTTCTTGTATAATGATGGAAAAATTACCGCGGAAGAAAAGGCGATAGTTGCTCAATTTTCTGAAAATAAATATTTCGGAAAGCCTTGTGGTCTGCTTGACCAAACGGCAATTGCATTTGGCGGATTAAAGGCGTTGGATTTTGCGAAACAAGGAAAAATTAGCGTTTCAAATATTGATAATAGTTTGAGTGAGTATTCGCTTGTTCTTATAAATACTGGTGGGAGTCATGCTAACTTGACGGGGGAATATGCTTCTATTCCCGAAGAAATGAAGATGGTTGCAAGGGCTCTCGGTAAGGAAAAACTTATAGAAATCTCCGAAGAAGATTTTTATAAAGGTATTGCAGGTTTGCATGATGAATTACCTGATAGGGCAATTAGTCGCGCAATTCACTTCTATAATGAAAATAAACGTGTTGACACAGTTGCTAATGCGCTTAGAAAAAATGATTATGAGTCGTTTATTAAGGCTATAAATGAATCGGGAATTAGTTCAATGTGTAAACTGCAAAATTGCTACGTGGCAGGTTCTAACGAGCAACCTATTCCCAAAGCGCTTTCTATTGCTGAGAATTTCTTGTGTGGTGGTGCAAATAGGGTACATGGCGGTGGCTTTGCAGGAACTATACTTAATATCGTTAAAGATGATAATTTAGCGTACTTTATTGACAATATGTCTAGGTATTACGACAAGAAAGACATTATTCCGTTAAAAGTTCGTTCAGTTGGCGCAATAGTTTTATAAAATCTAGTGTTTTTTGTGTTGATTATGTCACGCATAGTTCGCTTAAAAGTTGTTTTTCTTTGATTTTGAGGTGAAAATATGAAATGTATGTTTTGTGGTTGTTTAGAAAGTAAAGTTATTGATTCACGTTCTGCTGATGATGGAACAATTATTCGTCGTAGACGTGAATGTTTGAGTTGTGGAAAACGTTTCACGACTTATGAAACTGTTGAGAATACGCCTATTTTAGTAATAAAATCGAGTGGTGCAAGGCAAGCTTTTGATCCTAACAAAATAAAGAACGGAATAATAAAAGCATGTGAAAAGCGCCCCGTTCCGATAGGTACGATAGAAAAACTTGTTGAAGATATTCAAAAGCGTATTTATAATTCGCTGGCACAAGAAATAACAAGTAAAGAAATAGGTGAAATGGTTATGTCGGCGCTTAAAGAGATTGATGAAGTTGCTTACGTTCGCTTTGCTTCCGTCTATCGTTCTTTTACAGATATTTCATCTTTCTTGGCAGAACTTGAAAATATGGTAAAAAACAAAGGAAAAAATGATTAGAGGTTTTTATGAATAAGTGGGATGAAAGATTTATGCAACTTGCAGAAACGGTTGCAGGATGGTCAAGTTGTTATCAAGAAAATAGGCACGTTGGTGCGGTTGTCGTTAAAGATAAAAGAATTTTAACAACTGGTTACAATGGTGCTCCAAGCGGAATTGAAAGTTGTGCTGAACGTGGTGTTTGTTTGCGCAGAGAAAAAAATATTGCGAGCGGAACTATGCAAGAAGTGTGTTATGCCGTTCACGCCGAACAAAATGCAATAATCCAAGCAGCAAAACTTGGCGTTAGTCTTGAAAATGCAGTAATGTACGTTACACATCAACCTTGTGTTATTTGTACAAGGATGATAATCAATTCGGGAATAAAGAAGGTTATATATAAGAACGGTTATCCTGATGAATTTGCTTTAACATTGTTCGCTGAATCGGACGTTCAAATTATAAAATTCGAAGAATTAAAAAATTAGGTGAAAAACACTTGCAAAATTTTAATAAATATTGTACTATTTTACGTGTCGGATTTAGTTCGGCACGTAAAACCTAATAATTTTTTATTTGGAGGCTTATCGAAGTGGTTATAACGAGGCGGTCTTGAAAACCGTTTGGGTGAAAGCCCACGGGGGTTCGAATCCCTCAGCCTCCGCCAAAAAACCCAAATTATGCAAGTTTTGTTAATTTGGGTTAAAGAAAAATTGTGTTTTATCGCGCTTGTTGTTAAAAATTAAATCTTAAAAAGCCGTCCGTTATTTTTTTGGGTGGCTTTTATTTGATTTTTTTATTGTTTATAAGGTGTTTTATGAAAAAATTTAAAATAATACTTTCACTTTTTTTGACAATGCTAAAAATCGGATTATTTACTTTTGGTGGTGGTTATGCAATGATTGCCATACTCGAAAGAGAATTCATTGAGAAAAAAAAGTGGCTTACGAATGAAGAATTTTTAGATATTATAGGCATAGCAGAATCAACGCCAGGTCCTATTGCTATAAATAGTTCAACTTATATCGGCTATAAACAA
>CASDPM010000019.1 GCA_949282465.1 uncultured Bacillota bacterium | reverse complement strand
GTCAATAATGTGTGAGTACCTTATTCCGTCCTTAACGTAAAACTTTTCATAGTCGCCACTAGTCGATACGGGCGATTGCTTAATTAAATCTTTATCAATCGAAATAATATGTTCGTTTTCTTTTCTAGGGTGTTTTACTTTTAGGTTGTCTTGTGAAGAAAAGATATACAAACTACTTCCGCCGATATTTATATAACCTTCGGTATAGCCTGCTTGCGTTAGCGTGTATGAAATCTTGTCTACGGCATAGCCTTTTGCTATTCCACCGAAGTCGATTTGTGCGCCCGAAAGGGTTTTAGATAAAGTTTTGTCTATCGAGTTTATAGTAAAGTTTTCGGGGCTTATAAGCGGTTTTACGCCGTCCACGTCCGTACTTGACGGGAAAGGTACCGGGGCGGTTTTATCAAACGTGTCCGATGAAAGTTTAAATAATATCGACGCTGGGCGAACTGATAAGTTAAACTTACCGTTAGTTAAAGCGTAATATCTTTTGGATAGCGAAAAAAGTTCCAAACATTCTTTGGTAACAGGTACGGGGGTGTTTATATCGGCGTCGTTAACTTGTTTCACACAAGAAGTATTACCGTCGATAGAAATGGAATTTTCTAATTGCGACAAAAAATCTAAAATGTAATTTTTATCTTTTATTTCATTGCCTTTAACTGCGATATAAACGTCCGAATTAAAACGCACGGTATCGATAATTTGCCAAGAAGATGCGCATGCCGATAATGGGAAGACGGTATATATAACGCCTAAAAGAATAATGAATAAATTTTTCAAAAATTTTTTCATGCTTTTATTATACATAAAATTATATTTTAAATCAAGATTATATATTGACAAAGTTGATAGCCTTTGATAAAATATTTACTGTATTTTGTGGCGACGAAAAGTCTTTCGCTTTGCCGATTTAGGGGGAATGGTAAATGCCCAGATACAAGATAGCAGACGTTATATTTGAAGCTAATCTTATTTATCCGTATACCGAAAAATTATGTAGGTCGTACCTTTACTTAGGTACGGATCCCGTTGTGTTTACTGCCGACATGAAGCAGGAAGATATTGCTTACGAAAAAGCGTTAGCGCCTGATTTTCCTGAACCGTATCTTGAAAGCCTTGCGCTTTTCCGTAAACTTTGTCATTACGTATTGTCTAACGCAAACGGCATAATATTCCACAGTAGCGCTATTATGGTCGATGGCGAGGCGTATTTGTTTACCGCGCCAAGCGGAACGGGTAAGTCTACGCACGCAAGGTTATGGCGTGAAATGCTTGGCGATAGAGCGGTTATGGTAAACGACGATAAGCCTATTATAAGGTATATAGACGGTGCTTTCTACGTTTACGGAACGCCTTGGAACGGTAAGCATAGATTAGACACTAATTGTAGGGCGAAGATAAAAGCCATTTGTGCTATAAGGCAAGCGCCTGAAAACCAAATCCGTCGCGCGCCCGTTAACGAAATGCTTATAACAATATTAAATCAAACCATAAGACCTGATAATATCGAACAAATGGACAAACTTTTGGGGCTTATAGATAAGATGTTAAGATCGGTTGATATTTATCAAATGGGATGTAATATTTCGAGAGAGGCGGCTGAACTCTCTTACAATACAATGAGTAAAGGGGAACTTAAATTAAAATAAAAGAAGGTTTTATATTAAGAGAAGTAGCAGGCAGTTTTATAGTCGTTGCCGTTGGCAGTCGTGTAAAGGAATTTAACGGCGTTATCAATCTTAACGACTCGGGTGCATTTTTGTGGAAAATCCTTGAAAAGGGAGCAACCGAAGATGAACTTAAAACGGCGCTACTTGGCGAATACGAAGTTTCGGAAGAAATTGCGCAAAAAGATATAAAGGCATTTGTAGAGAGAATTAAGGAGGCTGGACTAGTAGAGTAGTTCCGATATGACAAAAGATGCTTAAAGTGGGTTTTGACAACGATAAATATCTAGAAATGCAGTCGGCGAAGATTCTTGAAAGGGTTTCTTTGTTCGATAATAAACTGTACCTTGAATTCGGTGGCAAGTTGTTCGACGATTATCATGCGTCGCGCGTGCTACCTGGGTTTGAGCCGGACAGTAAATTAAAAATGCTTTCACAGTTAAAAGACCAAGCGGAAATTCTAATAGCAATCAATGCGGGCGATATTGAAAAAAATAAATATAGGGCAGATCTCGGTATTACGTATGATGCCGAAGTTTTGCGCCTTATCGATATTTTCCGTGCGAAGGATTTTTACGTTGGTAGCGTTGTTTTAACACAGTATGCGTCGCAAGCGTCGGCAGAAGCCTTTATAAAACGCCTTGAAATGCTTGGTATTAAAGTTTACAAGCACTATAACATAGAAGGTTATCCGTCAGAAGTGGATAAAATCGTAAGCGAAGAAGGGTATGGTAAAAACGAATATATCGTTACAACCCGTCCACTTATCGTCGTAACTGCGCCAGGCCCGGGTAGTGGAAAAATGGCTACGTGCTTATCGCAACTTTATCACGAACATAAACGTGGGGTAAAGGCAGGGTATGCTAAATATGAAACTTTCCCCGTTTGGAATTTACCACTTAATCACCCCGTCAATATCGCGTATGAAGCGGCTACGGCAGATCTTAACGATATTAATATGTTAGATCCCTTCCACTTGGAAGCGTACGGCGTAACGGCCGTAAACTATAATAGAGACGTTGAAATTTTCCCCGTTCTTAGAGAAATGCTTGAAAGGATTATGGAAAATTCACCATATAAGTCCCCTACTGATATGGGTGTGAATATGGCGGGTAACTGTATTATTGACGACGAGTTGGTGAGAGAAGCGTCAAAACAAGAAATTATTCGTCGTTACTACGCAGCGCTACTTCAAGTTAGAAAGGGTATGCTCGGAAAAGACGTCGTTTCTAAAATAGAAATTTTAATGCGCAAAATGAATATTAGTATTGCCGATAGAGTAGTGGTAAAACCTGCGCTTGAACTAGAAGCGGCAACGGGTGGACCAAGTTGCGCGTTAGAACTTCCCGACGGAACGATTGTTACGGGTAAGACGGGTAAACTTATGGGTGCAAGTGCCGCAGTTCTTTTAAACTCGCTTAAAGTTCTGGGTGGTATAAGTGCAGACGTTGAACTTATTTCGTCTACGGTTATTGAACCTATACAACAATTAAAGGTTAACCATATGGGTAGTGTAAACCCACGATTACATACCGACGAAATATTGTTATCGTTATCGGTTACGGCGGTAACTAATCCGACGGCTAAACTTGCAATGCAACAGTTGTCCAAACTAAAAGGCTCGCAACTGCACTCTACCGTTATCTTGTCGCACGTAGACACCAAAGTGTTTAAGAAACTCGGCGTGGACGTAACTTGTGAACCTAAAAAACAAAGTAACTAAAAAGTTGTTCAAATAAAGATATAATTTTTAAAATACACGTTGACAACTTAGAATTGTTATGATATAATCATAAAAAACATAGGAAGGATATTATTATGTCGGTTTTTTTGAAAGTAATGTTGGCTATTGACGTAGTGTTATTTATTGCGGTTATTATACTTCCGTTTATTAGATTTAAAAAGTCTGTAAGCGAAGAACCCGCTGTTGAAACCCCTGCACCTGTTGCAGAACCCGTTGCGGAAGTTGAACCCGAACCTGTTGCGGAAGTTGTAGAAGAACCTACTCCCGTTGTCGAAGAAGTGGTTGAAGAACCCGCTACCGAAGAAGTTGTAGAAGAACCTGCACCTGAACAAATCGTAATCGGTAATGCAAGTGGTGAAGCAGTAAGACGTGTTCCGTTCAATGAAAAGATGCTTTTTGCTGAAAAGAAGGTTCAAAACTACTACAATACAATTTATAATGCGTTCATCTCTTATAGAAAAATCAATCCTAGAGTATCTTCTAAGGGTGTTTCTTATCGTCTTGGTAGAGAGTTGGTTGCAAAACTTACTATTCGTGGTAAGACGCTCCGTTTCCACTTGGCACTCCCGATGGATGCGGTTGACGCTAACGTTTATTTCCAAAGAGATTTCTCTGATACAAAGGCTTATGAACAAGTTCCTTTTACCGTTAAGGTTAGAAGCGATAGGGGCTTAAAGAATGCACTTAAACTTATCGAAGTTCTTGCTGAAAAACACGCTATTGAAAAGAAAACGCGTTTCAATGAAGTTGATAGTATCGAACTTTTGAAAGGATTAAAATAATACCGATATTAAGTAAAAATAAAAACCTGCAGTTTTAACTGCGGGTTTAGTTTTATCTATAAACTTTTAAGGTGTTGGTTACTATCTCAATTTCAAACGGAATATCGTCGTACAGTTCACCATCAACGTTAACGGTGTAAGGTTTGGCAATATCAATCTTAATTTTTTCGGCTTTTACGTGTGTGGTTTGTTTAAGTTTTAAGATCTTGCCTGCTTTTAGTTTTAAGAATGCGCCGATGATTTTAAGTTTAGGCATTTCCTTAACGGCGATAAAATCAAGTTTGCCGTCGGTAGGCTCTGCGACGGGGCATATAGGAATTCCACCACCGTATCTATATCCGTTTGCAATACCTGCTATAAACGAATGGTGTTTAGTTTCCTTTCCGTCAAGGTTAGCGGTAAAATCGGAATATTCAAAATTAAAAAGAGTTTTAACAAGACTGCTTGTATAACCGAACTTATTTTTTCTTTTAAGGCTTTCGTAACGTTTTAACACGTCAACGTCAATTCCCGTACCTATAACGTTAAGCCCCCTAACGGTTGGCATTTGCATAAAATCAGTATACTGCGCTTTTCCATTTAATATAACGTCAATTGCTTTTTCAACGTTAAACGGCAGGTTGAGTGCGGAGGCAAAATCGTTGCCCGTTCCGCAAGGGATAATACCTAAATTAACATTATCGAAATTTGAGAACCCGTTTATGACTTCGTGTAGCGTACCGTCGCCCCCGACAACGATTATGTCGGTTGCACCGTTTGCAATAAGCGTTTTGGTCAAGGTTTTAGCATCACCACGTTCTTTTGAAAAATGTAAGGTGTACGCCACGCCCTTTTTATCTAACACGCTTTTTATAACGTCGGTAGTTTTACGGATTTTTTTGCCGTGTTTACCGCCGGCTATGGGGTTAATTAAGAAATCTAACATAGTTCATCCTTGGATTGAAAAATCAGCATTTTTAATTTTACTACAAAAAAGTTAAAATTACAACTTATTTGTGCTATAATTAGGGTGATGGAATTATTTTTTGATATAAAAGTTAATAAGTTGGCGTCGGTTTTAAGTAAACCGCTATACGCAGTAGGTGGCTACGTGCGTAACTTTTTAATTGACCAAAGTTTGGCGGACGACGTTGACTTGGCAGGCGCAATTCCTATACCCGAAATAACCGATAAGGCAAAAGCGCTTGGACTTTTTATCGTGGCGGAATATCCACGTACGGGAACGGTAGTTTTTTCGGACGGTAAATTAAAATATGAATACACTTGTTTTAGAAAGGAAGAATATCGTTTAGGTGGTGAACACAAGCCTATACGAACGGAGTTTACCGACGATATAATTGTCGACGCAAAGCGCCGTGATTTTAAGTGTAACGCCGTTTATTACGATATAAATGAAAAGAAAATAGTTGACCCCTTAGACGGTGTAAACGATATTAAAAATAAAGTTCTCGATAGCGTTATTGATGCCGATAAAGTTTTTTCGCACGACGGGTTAAGACTTATGCGCCTTGCAAGGTTATGCGGTGAACTTGGTTTTTCTCCGTCAAAGCGAGTAATGGTTTCGGCAAAGAAAAACGCTAAGAATATTTGTGATATATCAGCCGAACGGATTTATGATGAACTTAAAAAGATATTACGTTCAGACGGCAAGTACCCTTTTTCAGACAAAAAGGGGCATTATCACGGCTTAAAAATCTTATCTGAAACGGGCGTTTTGGATTACGTTATGCCCGAACTTACTTTGGGACGAAATATGTTTCAGCGTTCGGATTTTCACGATCACGACGTTTTGGAACACAGTTTAAGATGTGTTCTTTACGCGCACGAAAGCGTTAGATTAGACGCCCTTTTGCACGACGTGGGCAAACCATACTGTATGATAGAATATGGAAGATATCACGATCACCCGTTTAAGGGCGAAGAAATAGCGAGAAAAATTCTCAATAGATTAAGAGCGGAAAACGATACGATAAAGCGTGTTTGTTTTATGGTGAAAAATCATATGCTCGATATTAAAAACGACGTTAAAGAAAGTAAACTTAGAAGATTTATCGTAGAAAATTATAAATTTATACCACAACTTCTAATGGTAAAGCAGGCGGATTTTTCAGGTTCAAAAGACGATTTAAGTAAAGCGCCGACTGTAGACAAATGGGAAAAACTTATTGAAAAAATGCGCTCGGACGGTACGCCATTTTGCTTAAAAGAATTAAACATAACGTCTAACGAATTACAAGCGCTAGGGTATAATGGAAAGGCACTTGGCGACGTTATGAACGAATTGAACGTTATGGCGATTTTAAATCCAACGCTTAACGAAAATACGGCGCTTGTAAAGATTGCCACACGTAACAAAAAGAATAACTATTGACATATAATCATATTTATAGTAAAACTAAAAATGTCGGAAACCGACGTTGGAGAAAGATATGAGTGAAGTAGAAGAAGTAAGAAAACCTACGGGTAAGGAAAAAAGAAAAGCACGCCGTGCAAGAAAGGCAGAACGTACGTTGCGTCTTCGTTGGCTTAAAAACCTTTTGTGGTGGTTGACGGGTGTAATTACAAGTTTTGCTATTTTGGCAGGCGGTATATTCGTTGGTATAAAGGTTATTCCGCTTAAAACCTATCTTGGCGAAGATAACGGCTACGTTAGTAACGAGATGGCCGAAAGTAGCGCGCTTGACGCTATACTTAATATCGGTAAATATAAATTTTCCGATATACCTGCAATTTCCGATACGCTTAAAAGTCTTATCGAAAGTTCGGGGTTTGACGATTACGTTACGGTTGATCTTGACAAGTTGAACAATATTCAATTTTCTTATGAAGACGGTTCGACTAATATCGCTACCGAACTACAAGGTTGTTTAACTGTTACTGCCACGATAAATTCAATCGGCGGTACGGGTATGCTTGGCGACTTTGGTAAACTTTCCGTTCTTAGTGATTACGAAGAAGTAACTTCTCCCGTAGATACTACGGCGGAAGATTTTAACGCTAAACTTTATTATTATAAAACGGGCGAAACCACTTACGCAAGAGCGTATACGGACGAAGGTGAACTTGTTGGAGAAGCGGTTGGACAAACGCTTTATCTTCCTGCACTTGCCGAAGTGCCTATGGTTGATTTAATCGACATAATGTCTGATAGAATGGCAGGACTTAAAGTAAAGTCTATGTTAGAGTGTTTCTCGGAAGTTTCGGACGATAACGTCGTAGTTAAGATTTTAGGCGATAGAACTATAAAAGACATAGGTTCGTTTAGCGCCGAAGAAGTTTTGCTTAAAGACGTTTTGACTTCTACAAGCGATAACCAAATTATATTCGATATTTTGTGCGACGCCGTAGTCGTGGAACCAGGTCAAACTAAACCCACCGACGACGAGATAAATTTAGGGCATCTGGAAAACGTTAAAATAGATAACGTTCCGCTTATTACCGTTTTGCCTAACGATAACGAAAACACGGGAAAACTTTACAATACATTTTGTAGCGCCCTTTCGACTATTGACAATACGGTGACGGCAAGCGATATCAAGGTGGGGGATTTGAAAAATCTTAACACCGACAATATAGCGCTTACTAGCATGCTTTCTACTACGGATAACGAAACGCTTTATAATATCTTGCTTGACGCTACGGGTAAGTCTAGCGCAAACGACATAAAGATTTTAGATCTTACTAGTTTTGAAATTAAGAACGTAAAACTCGTTACGGTTTTGCCGTCAGCGGAAAATCAATCGCTTTATACTATTCTTAAAGATTTGACCGACACTTCTGACGAAGATAATATTACGATAAATTCATTGTCAGGTATTACCGACGAAAGTTTCAAAAAGATAAAACTCGATAACGTGCTAGATTCTAGCGATAGTGGTAACAGTAAACTTTACGATATTTTGTGTGACGTTACCGGTCAAACGGCGGAAGAACTTACCGTTGGGCATCTTTCGGGATTTAATCCTGACAACTTACATATTTATAAAGTATTGCCTATCGACGGAAACGAAACACTTTTTGAAATTATAGCCGAGTCGGCAGGTAATCCCGAAGTAGCGGGTGAAACTATCGAACAAAGGAACGCGCGTTTTATGGCGTTAAAACTTTCCGATATGCAACACTTTAACGTTACGAATATTAAACTTTCTACCGTGCTAGACCCTGATTCTGACGACGTTAAGAACAATAAAATTCTTTCAGCGCTCGTCAACCATCCCGACGTTACGATAGGAACAGTCGGTACGGCTATAAACGATTTGCCCGTGTCCGAAGTTTACGGGGATAACGTTTGGATAGAAGTTGACGCGTCAACAAAAGATGATAGTAAACCGCTTTATACCTTCAACGAAGCGGAAGGAACGTATACGCTTGATAATACGAACGGAACGTATCAAATATCAAATGATGCTACCGTGTGGTTGTTCTTGCTTTACGAATATCAAACGGTAAGTGTTTCGGGTAGTGAAAGAATTTATGCCGACGCTAACGGTAATGCGTATAAATATACCAAACTTAATTTAACCGTCAAAGGACTTGATGGCGCAGTAAGCCACATTAACGATAAGGTAATGGGCGCTACGATAAAGCAATGTTCGGATGCGGGAATAGTCGACGGCGATTATTCGAACATAAACGAGTTAACGTTGCAAGAAGTTTTAGACCAA
>CASDPM010000018.1 GCA_949282465.1 uncultured Bacillota bacterium | reverse complement strand
AGCGTAATTAAGCCCCAAATCTTCGGTATTACCCGCGTTAGTTAAGCCGACAAGTTCACCGTAATAATTATATAGCCCACCACCCGAACTGCCGGGGTAAGTATCTAAATTAAGTTGGTTTAGCGTCAGATGCCCAACTTCACCTATCGTGCTATCTCTATTGATATACGAAACGTTACCGACTGAAAGAGTCCCAGGTAAATAACCCGTGGGATTGCCTATTGCGAAAACCGATTCACCTTTACGCAAAGAATAATTCGACGGCGGAACTTGAACTTCTACAACGTTGTTTTTATCAATCGTGCTTTTGCTAACGTCAAGTTTCAAAACTGCAACGTCAGAATCCTTATCGCCACCGACAAGCGTAACGGGATTATTGTAAATTTGTCTACCTATCTCACCACTAAACGCATACGCCGTATTATAATCGGCATCGGTAAAATTTCTAAGGTTTTCGTCGGGAAGATATACCGTGATATTTCCACCTGATGCAATAACGTGATGACAAGTTAAAATATAATATTCGTCGGTTTTTCTATCATCCGTTTCAATGTCGACTATAACGCCCGAGCCGAACCCCGTACTCGAAGAATTGCTCATTTTAATAGCGACAGCACTTCTTTCTACCTTCGCAACGGCGTCGACAAGATCCATCTTCTCCCTGCCTTCGGTATTTGCTTCGGACACAATAACCGACTGCGCCGAAATAAGCGAATTAGGCAAGTCACCATTTCCGCCATAACCACCGTTGCCATCGCCCATACCCGTGTTAATAAAGGTACAACCCGAAGACAACAAAAGCATAAACGTACAAGCAAATATAATTAAGTTTCTTATTATTTTTTTCAATGTAAAGAACCCCTTTAATTATTTTAGTAGTTTTATTTTACCATAAAATGTATTGAAAATTACTTTAAAAATTTAAAATTATAAAAAATTTTTTCTAAAAACAAAGGGCGTTAAAACTTAACGCCCCATGCACCGCAAAAATCTTGCGGTGCAAATATAATCATTTTCCGCTGAATTTTTGCGTTTTATATACACGGCAATAATTTTACGGTATTTCCTACCGATAATTTTCATTAAACGGAAAATACCTTACCACCGACTTTAACAGTATAGGCAAGTAAGGTATTTTTATACAAAAATTATTAAACTAATTTGAACTGCGTTAGTTTAAGTTAGTCCGAACAAAAGGGTGAGATTAACCTTGTTGGTTATCGAAGTCAAAACCTAAAACAGTAACGCAGTCTTTACCAACACCAAACCCGTAAAACTGGTTAGAAACGAGCAAGACAAGGCTCGTGAAAGGTTTTGGGTGAGATTAACCTTATTGGTTATCGAAGTCAAAACCTGAAACAGTAACGCAGTATTGCGAAGTTTATAAACAGTTTTACTCTTCGTCGGGTATATCAACGTTGTGATATACGTTTTGAACGTCGTCCAAATCTTCCAAAGCGTCAACTAAACGTTGGAACTTAGCAAGATCGTCACCGGAAAGAGTAACTTTGTTTTGGGGTACCATTTCAATTTGCGCTTCAAAGAAGTTAAGACCTTTTTCTTCAAGATATTTTCTTACTGCACTAAAATCGGCAACGGACGTATGAACTTCAAAAGCGTCGTCTTCGGCGATAAAATCGTCAGCACCGGCATCTAAGGCGTATTCCATAATAACGTCTTCTTCCATATCGGGAGTACGTTCGATAATGATAATACCCATAGTAGTAAACGTAAACGAAACGCAACCTGCGTTGCCGAGCGAACCACCGTGCTTTCTCATAGCCGTACGAACGTAGTCAACGGTACGGTTTTTATTGTCGGTAAGCGTTTTAATAATAACGGCACTACCTGCGGGACCATAACCTTCATAGGTCAATTCTTCGTAGTTATCCCCAGATAATTCGCCTGATGCTTTTGCGATACATCTTTTAATGTTTTCGTTAGGCATGTTTACTGCTTTTGCTTTTGCGATAGCATCAGCAAGTTTACTGTTGGTTGCGGGATCAGGGTTTGATTTTGCCGCAACTGCGATTTCTCTACCTACTTTTGTAAAAATTTTACCTTTGGCAGCATCCATTTTTGCTTTCTTTACTGCAATGTTGGCTGCATGTGAATGTCCTGACATTATTTTATCTCCTTATTCCATATTATAGTTGATTATTTGCTTATACGATACATTTCGCTACTTAAAACGAACTCTATTTCCTGTCCGTCGGAAATTTCCATAAAACACAAATTTACATTTTCAGGCACTTTTGCCATGAAAGTATTTCCCGATAAAAGGGCAGGCTCGCTTTCCCATTTAAGTTTATCGTTATCGTAATCTAGTTCAGATTTATTAAATACAATCTTTGCCGTAACGTTAGGTTTTACCCCGTCTAACGTCACGCTAAGCGTATCCTTATCAATTTTTTCCGACAAAATTTCAAACGGCATTTCTCTACCAAACAATACCTTTTCAAAGAAACGATAAACGTTTATCATTTGCTCTTCATCCGCCCATCTATGATAGTGAAATAACGTTTGACGCCACGAATAATATTTTTTATCAAGCGCCTTATTCCAAGTATTCATGTTGTTTAAAACTGAAAAGGCGGGATCGTCTGCACCGCTAGTAAACATTATAGGCTTTGAAATTCTTTTAACGTATGATAACGGATCAAAGTTATTAAGCCAAAGTTCTTCATCTTCGGGGGGATTGCTTTCTTTCAAAAACATAGGGTCTTTGTGCAAAAATCCACCGCCGTATACAGGTGCGAAACAAGCAAATCTATCGTCTATGCCACCCGTCCACATAGTTGCAACCGAACCCCACGAAATTCCCGTCATAACCGTCTTGTTTACGTTAACTTGCGGTAACGACCTTAAATAATTATGAGCGTTTATAACGTTGCAAACGGTGTGATAAAACCACGAATCTTTATAATTTTCAAGCGTCGTTCCGAAAGGTCTATACCCTTTTGGACCACCGTCTGGGTTTTCAGGCGCGCCTTTTCCGTCGAAAGATTTATCGCCATTATGCTGTCCCGAAAGGTCGGGCGCTATTGCAACGTAGCCTTTTTTATTCCAAAATTCCACCCATTCGTGAAAAGCACAACCACCGCCACCATGAGCAACTACCACGGCGGGAAACCCACCGTCTGGCATAGCACAATCGGGAATTCCAACGTAAGCAAAGTTCCACGTTTCTCTTCCGTTATAGGGTTCACCTTTAAGATAAAGCGCCGTCGTACTGCCATACTTATTAGGCAATGATTTGTCGGTATTTTTCACTATGGGCAAAGAATTGAACAATCTTTCTTTATCAAAAATAAAATCAATTTTATTCATATTTATCTTTTAAGCGAGTACATCAAAATACCCGCCGAAACGGATGCGTTCAAACTTTCCATTCCGTTTTGCATGGGAATACTTACCGTCTTTTTGGCATGCGCTCTCATAAAATCGCTTATTCCCCTACCTTCGTTACCTATTACGAGACAAATATCGCCCTTAATATCGGCAGTAAACACGTTTTCGCCGTTCATATCGGCAACTACGATAGGCAACTTATTTTTTTTAACGAACTCTTCACGACTAACGCTATAAGTTTTTACTTTAAATATACCACTCATGCTAGCGCGAACGGCTTTTGGTCCGAAAGGATCAGCCGTATCAACCAAATAAATTTGATTATAACCGCTTGCGGCAGCCGTCCTAATAACCGCGCCGACGTTAGACGGATCGGAAACACCGTCTAAAAGGATACACGATGAAAGTGGCGCACTAAAAAGTTCCGTGGGTTTTTCAATCACGGCGAGCACGCCTTGCGGACTAACTTCGCTACTTATCGACATAAAAACGTCGTCGGAAACTTGTTCAACCCTAAAATCTTGTAAAGAAACTTGTCCAAGCCCCTTTTCCGTGCCGACAATCGCATAAATCTTTTGCCCCGAAGAAATTGCTTCGGAAACCATTTTTACGCCTTCGGCAACGTATAAGTTAAACTCATCCCTAAACTTTTTATCGGAAAGCGAGCGTATTTGTTTAATAAAAGCGTTTTGCCTTGAAGTAATCATTATCTTAACTTAAATAAAGCCTACGCTTTTTATATAAGGTAGGCTTTACTGACAATTATTTTTACTTTAAGTTTGCTTTTGCCTTTTCTGCAAGCGCAGTGAAAGCCGCAGCATCAGAAACTGCAATTTCAGCCAAAACTTTTCTGTTTAAGTTGATGCCGGCATTTTTCAAACCGAACATGAATTTGCTATAAGAAAGACCGTTAAGTCTTGCAGCAGCGTTAATTCTGGCAATCCACAAAGAACGGAAATCTCTCTTCTTTGCTTTTCTACCGATATAAGCATACTTTTGAGCCTTCATAACGGCTTCGCGCGCTACTCTATATCTTTTGCTTCTGCCACCCCAGTAGCCCTTAGCAAGTTTTAATATTTTTCTACGCTTTTTAACAGCGTTAACACCTCTTTTAATACGCATGATAAATTCTCTCCTTTAAGCCTATTTGTTGTAGATTAACGTCTTAACAGTCTTTTCCTGTGTTGCGTCTACGTATGCACCTGCACACAAATTGTTCTTTCTCTTTCTATCCTTTTTGGTAAGGATGTGGTTTTTACCCGAACAAGCTCTCTTAACCTTGCCGGTTGCGGTTACTTTGAAACGTTTTTTAGCCGCACTCTTAGTCTTCATTTTAGGCATAGTTTTACCCTCCGTTAGTTAATATTTTAAGTTACGCTTTTATGGGGGCAAGCATCATCCAGACGTTCCTGCCCTCAAGAAGCGGTTGCTTCTCCATTACGCCGTAATCTTTAACGATTTCAAAAAATCTGTGCATTACGTCGATACTCAAATTTGAATGCGCCATTTGACGCCCTCTCATTCTAATAGACACTTTAACCTTATTGCCTGCCGACAAAAACTTTTGCGTCTGCTTTGCTTTTACGTTAAGGTCGCCAACGTCTATCGTCATAGAAAGCCAAACTTCCTTGACTTCAACGACTTTTTGATTCTTTTTTGCTTCTTTGTTTTTCTTTGCTAATTCGTAAACGTATTTACCGTAGTTCATAAGTTTACATACGGGCGGATTCGCATTAGGCGAAATTTTTACGAGGTCGAGCCCCTTATCGTCGGCAAGGTTTAACGCTTCACGCGAAGACATTATACCAAGTTGTTCACCGTCGTTACCGATAAGACGGACTTCTCTATCCCTTATTTCCTCGTTAATCTGATGTTCCTTTTTAATGGTTTTGTACCTCTCAATATATTTTCCGATTGCAAAGCAATCAAAAGAACAAAAAAATCGGGTTGCTTTACCAAAAGCAACCCGTTAAATACAATATATAACGTAAAGGGCAAAATTCGCCGTTAATCGTTAAAAAGTATTGAGCCGAACAAGACCATTTTCCGTCGGCGAGAAGGATCACTTCTTCTTAAAGCCTAATTATAATACAACAATTTTACGGTATTGTCAAACGTTTTTACGATATTTTTTATAAACGCCTATAATTAAAATTCTTCAACAATAGCAGTCGCTGCAAAACGACGTACCGATTCCAACGCGCTTATGCAAGATTCCAAAGTCTTATACGCTTCACCGATACAAATAACCGATTTTTGTGCGTTACGAAGTTTATAATAATATCTGCCAAATTTATCACGGTCAATAATAAAATGCCCAGCTGCGGAATTTTTCTTAACCGAATCAATAGCGTTTTCAGCACTTTTAAGAAGCGCAACTTCTTCGGTCGCAAGCATAAGTTGACCGTTAGATGCGTAAAGTTTTGCCGAATACTTACCTTCTTCGTTTTGTTCAATTTTCCACTTGCCCGTAGCGCCGTTCTTAACTTCGTAATTAGTATTTTTAATAGGTTTATACTCAACGTATTCAGCACCCTTAACTAATTCTTCGGTAATTATAGCGTCTTTTGCAATACGTTTAACCGATTCAACTGCCTTTTGGCAACGTTCTCTGGTTTTATAGATTTCACCAACGCACATAAGACGGTTATTAGAAGTTTTAAGTTTATAATAATAGTTTTTCCCCTTATCTTGATAGATAACGAATTTACCCGTATCAACGCTATTTATTATGCTTTGAATACCGTTTCTTGCGCCTTCTTCACTAGAATAAATTTCACTAGACAACATCTCTTCGCCGTTAGATGCGTAGAGTTTTGCCACATATTCGCCTTCCTTCTTGAACTCAACCGCCCATTTTCCCTTGGGTTTTACGGGTGCAACGCCCGTTGGGGTAGCAGGAGTTTTCTTTACCGTGGAAGGTTTTTTGGTTGCAGACGGTTTTTTAGCAGTCGGCTTCTTTTGGGCAGGCTTTTCTTCAACCACAACAGGTTCTTCTGCGGGTGTTTCGACAACGGGTTCTATAGCCGTGGTTTCTTCTACTACCGATTCTTCAACTACGGTAGGTGCAACTTCTTCGGGAACTTGTTCAACGACGATTACTTCGGGTTCAACAGGTTCAGCCTTTACTTCTTCTACGGGTTTTTCAACCTTTTCAGGAACGACTTTTGCCTTTTTACTTGCTTTTTTACACTTGCAATTAACGACGATAAGTACGATAAGACCGATTAATGCAACTCCGCCCAAAATAACAGGGATTTGATAGTTCGCCCAAATATCGGAAACGAACTGCACAAAGTTAAACAAAAAGTTAAAGTTTGCCATAAAATTTCTCCTTGTATAAATAAAGTAAAACAATATATAAAGTTATTATATGAATTTTATCACAAGAAAAGACAAAAATCAATAAAAAGACGCAAAATAAACGCCCTAATAGAACAAAAAACACGGCTAAATTCTAACCGTGTTTGATTTTTTATTCTCCGTCGTTAAAATATAAAATTCCAAGCGTGTTTGCCCCACAATGGCTAGCGATAGTTCCGCCTGCGTAAGTTTCATAGATGTTCTTGAACCCTGCTTGTTCACAAGCGCTACGCGCCGCCGCCATCATTTCGGGTGATGCAGAAGTTCTAGTTATAAACACTTTATCGAGGTCGGGCGTTGGGAAATCTTGCAATACGTCCGCACAATATTTAGAAACGACGCCCGCCATATTTCCACGATATTTTTTATCAGACGACATTTTGCCTTCTTTAACTACGATACGTGGACGAAGTTTCAAAAGGTTAGCGCCGAATAATGCCAAACTGCTACATCTTCCACCCTTATAGAGATAATCAAGACGTTCAATCACAAAACTTGCCTGCAATTTTTCTACCCTAGCCGAAACCTTTTTGTAAATTTCTTCTGCATCAACACCCTTATCGGCAAGTTCGCGAGCATAGATAGCCAAAAGACCTATGCCCGTAGAAAGGGACAAACTATCGACTACGTAAACGTTGTTTAGATTTTTACTTGCGCTTATTGCGTGCGAGCAAGAAGATGAAATTCCACTAGATAAAGCAACGTGAATAACGGCGTCGTTATCTTTTAAAAGTTCTTCAAAAAATTCGGTATACTCAAACTCGTTAAGTGCCGTTGTTTTCGGTAAAGTTCCCGTATCGTCAACGTATGCAAACATTTCTTCGGTGGTAAGATCCCCATCCTTAAAAACCTTATCCCCTAAAATTATTTCGTATTCTATAATTTTAATATCATATTTTTCAATCAATTCAGGCGTTAAATCGTTCGTAGACTCTACTGAAACTGCAATTTTCATACAATCATCCCCTAAATAAAAAATTTTATCTATAATATTGTAGCACAAATTTTATTTGATTACAAACAGATTTTCCAAATAAAAGTAATTTTAAGGTTTAAATACTTGCTTTTATTTGTGTTTATGGTGTATTATTATAATACTATTAGGAGAAATTTTATGGAAAAAATTAACGGCAATATCACTAAAAATACCGTAGAATACGGTGAATTCAAAAATTACGACGGGCAAATCGTAACCATTACCGGCTACGTTCACCGCATCCGTGAAATGACTGGCTTTTCTTTCATTATTATAAGAACCACGCGCGACACCGTTCAATGCGTTTATTCACCCGATTTTTCCGATTACCGTTTCGACGAACGCATTACCGAAGAATCTTGCGTTAAAGTAACGGGTAAGGTCGTTTCTAGTAAAGACGCTAAGGGCAACGACAGGTATGAAATTCAAATACACGATATAGTAATTCTTTCGCTTCCCGCAGAAGGCCTGCCTATTGTTATCAATAAAAAACAACTTGATAATATTCAATTAAATACTGTTTTGGATCTTCGCCCCGTTTCAATGCGTAACCCCAAAGAACGCGCAATCTTTAAACTTCAAGAAGGTATTGCAAGGGGTTTTAGGGAATTTTTAATGAGCCAAGGCTTTACCGAAATCCGTTCACCCAAGATTAACTATGCAGGTGCGGAAGGCGGTACAAACGTGTTTAAACTCGACTACTTCGGCAAACAAGTTTACCTTGCACAAAGTCCGCAGTTATATAAACAGGCTATGGTCGGCGTTTTTGAAAGGGTGTTTGAAATCGCACCCGTATTCCGTGCCGAACACCACGATACGTCGCGTCACCTTAACGAGTATACTTCTATGGACTTTGAAATGGGCTTTATCGAAAGTTTTGAAGATATTATGAACATGGAAACGGGCGCTCTTAAATATATAATGAATTTGTTAAAGACGGAATACAAAAACGAAGTGGATCTTCTCCACGCTGATATTCCCGAAATTAATGAAATACCAGTAATTAAGTTTATGGACGCAAAAGAACTTTTGATGAAAAAGTTTAAATATCAACCTACCGACATGAAAGACTTTGATCCCGAAGAAGAACAACTTTTGGGCAAATACGCTAAAAAAGAACTTAATAGCGATTTCCTTTTCGTAACCCACTATCCTTCCAAAAAACGTCCGTTCTATACCATGGACGATCCTAACGACCCCGAATATACCCTTTCGTTCGACCTTTTGTTTAGGGGCTTGGAAATTACGTCTGGCGGTCAACGTGTTCACGATTACAACGAACAAGTTGCAAAAATGATTAAATGCGGTATGAACCCCGAAGAATTTGAAACCTATCTTATGCTCCATAAATACGGCGCTCCCCCACACGGCGGTTTAGGTATCGGTCTTGAAAGACTTACAATGCACCTTTTGGGCTTTAAGAACGTTCGTGAAGCAACAATGTTCCCCCGTGACATCAATAGAGTTACCCCGTAACCAATATATAAATATAATAAATATGTTTTACAGCCTGACAAAATTTCAAGTTAGGCTGTATTTTTTTACTTTTAAAAGTTTTTGCTAAAAGTTTACAAAAAATTTCGATTTTTTATAATCTTTCCATTGACAAACTTTTTTATTTGTATATAATTAAATTTAGCACTTAAATAAAGAGAGTGCTAAAAACATCACGGAGGCAATATAAATGAAGGTAAGACCTTTATTCGACAAAGTTGTTGTCGAAAGTATTGAAACAGAAGAAAGAACGAAGAGCGGATTTATTCTTCCGTCGGCTTCGCAAGAAAAACAACAAATGGCAAGAATTATCGCCGTAGGTCCCGGTGGAGTTATCGACGGGAAGGAAATCGTTATGCAAGTTAAAGTCGGCGATACCGTTTTATATTCAAAATATGCAGGTAGCGATTTTAAGGTTGACGGAAAGGAATTAACCATTATTCGTCAAAGCGATATTCTCGCTATCGTAGAATAATTTAAGGAGATAAATAGATATGGCTAAACAATTAAAGTACGGCGAAGAAGCAAGAAAAGCCCTTCAAAAAGGTGTTGACACTCTTGCCGACACTGTGAAAATTACGTTAGGACCAAAAGGTAGAAACGTTGTGTTAGATAAAAAATACGGTGCTCCCCTTATCACTAACGACGGTGTATCAATTGCAAAAGAAATAGAACTTGAAGACGCTTTTGAAAACATGGGCGCTCAACTCGTAAAAGAAGTTTCTACAAAAACTAACGACGTTGCAGGCGACGGCACAACCACGGCAGTTATTCTTGCGCAAGCGATGATTAACGAAGGTCTTAAAAACGTTGCAGCAGGCGCTAACCCCGTTATCTTAAAGAACGGTATCGCAGGCGCAACTAACGTTGCAGTTGAACATCTTAAAAAAATCAGTACGCCTATCAAAGATAAAAGCGACATTTGTCAAGTTGCTGCAATTTCCGCAGGTAACGAACAAATCGGAACACTTATCGGCGACGCTATGGAAAAGGTCGGCAAGGACGGCGTTATTACCATTGAAGAAAGCAAGACCATGAAAACCGAACTCACTACCGTTGAAGGTATGCAGTTCGATAGGGGTTATGCATCTGCTTATATGGTAACCAACACCGACAAAATGGAAGCCGTTTTGGAATCCCCCGTTATTTTGATTACCGACAAAAAGATTTCTTCTATACAAGAACTTTTACCTATCGTTGAACCTATCGCTCAACAAGGTATGCGTCTTTTGATAATTGCCGAAGAAGTTGAAGGCGACGCTTTGGCAGCGCTAGTAGTAAACAAACTTAAAGGTGTGTTTAACTGCGTAGCCGTTAAAGCACCTGGCTTTGGCGACAGAAGAAAGGCTATGCTTGAAGATATCGCTATTCTTACGGGTGGTACGGTAGTTTCTAGCGAACTCGGTTACGACTTTAAGGACGTTACGCTCGATATGTTAGGCCGTGCAGGTACGGTTAAAGTTGACAAAGACAATACGACCATAATCAACGGTGCAGGCGATCCCGCTCAAATCGCAGCAAGAAAACAAGCAATCAAAGCGCAAATCGCAGAAACCACTTCCGATTACGATAGAGAAAAATTGCAAGAACGTCTTGCTAAACTCGCAGGTGGCGTTGCAGTAATCAACGTTGGTGCAGCAACCGAAATTGAAATGAAGGAAAAGAAACTCCGTATCGAAGACGCTTTGAACGCAACCAAGGCTGCCGTTCAAGAAGGTATCGTTCCTGGTGGTGGAATTGCGCTTATCTCTACCATTAGTGCAATTAAGGATTACGCTGAAACGTTAACAGGCGACGCTAAAACGGGCGCACTTATCGTTTTGAAAGCAGTCGAAGCACCCTTAAAGCAAATTGCTTTGAACGCAGGACTTGACGGCGCAGTTATCTTAAACGAAATTTTGAAAGCAAACAAATCTAACTACGGTTTCAACGCTCTCACTAACGAATATACCGATATGGTTAAGAGTGGCATTATCGACCCGACTAAGGTTACAAGGTCCGCTCTTGAAAACGCAGCATCCGTTGCAGGTGTGTTCCTTACTACCGAAGCAGTCGTTGCTGATATTAAAGAACCCGAAGCACCACAGATGCCCGCAGGTGGCATGGGCGGTATGTACTAAGCCGAAATAATTAAATAAAAAAACCCCCGTAAAATTGAAATGCACCCCAAAAGTTAGACACTTTATGAGGTGCATTTCATTACCCGTGGGGTTTTGTTTTTGCTAGTTATAGATTTTTCGCTACGATTATAAATATCACTTCGGTTATGATAGGTAATATAAACAATATTAAAAAGGTAATTAACGTTGAAAGTTTAACAGTCCCCTGCTTATAACCAACAAGTGACGTCAAAGTTCCAACCAAAGAAATAATCAAGGAAATCGCATTACCTATTCCACCAAAAATAATTACGTTAAAAGTAAGAAAGAAAGCAACTGAAATCCCCCTGCCATTATTATCTAGTGGAATCATAGCGACGTCTATTGCGCCGTAAATTAGCCACGCTAAGGTTATTAGCCAAACTACCGCCGATATTATTTTTAAGGCTGTAAATTTTTTATATTTGCGTTCTTGAACTATTTGTTCATTAGTATTTTCTAATTCTTTATTTAATTCTTCCATATATTCCCCCTTTACCTTTCTTTTATAATACCATAGTATTTGAAGATTTTCAATACCTTATACGAAAAAAAAACACCCCTAAGGGTGTCTTATAATAAATTATATATATTGTTTTACGTATTTATCGGTAATTTCAGCAATAATTTCAACTATTTCCCCACAAGGGCGTTTTTTATAATACTCTTCCGTTCTAGCATCGGGCGTGGGCGAAGTTTCTACCTTTACCTTATTTTCTAAAAGTTCAGCGCATATAAGCGAACCGATCTTCTCTTTTACTTCGGCGCTTGCCTGTTGAATAATCTTATATATATAAAGTTTGTCTTTACCGTCAGACAACAAATAACTTAACACCATTGTCATGCCACAAACGGCGCCACAAACTAATCTTTGTCTTCCAAACCCACCACCGTAACCGATAGTCAATTTCAAAATAGCGTCTTCGCTCAAACCAAGTTCGTCCTTAAAAGCGAGCGCCACCGCTTGCGAACACGCCATGCCTTTATTAAAATATTCTCTTGCAATTTGACTTTTATTCATTTTAATTACCCCTATTAAATATATTGTAACACCTATTTTTCCACAAGTAAAGCGTAAATCCCTTTAAAATTCAAAAAGCAATAAACAAGGTTTACTGCTTCCTGAATAATATATGATAAGGGGGAAAATGATGAGCGTTTTTATCGCCGATTGCCTTTCGCTTTCGACAATGATAATATACACTATTTAATTTTTTTTGTAAAGCAAAAAACACTCGAATTTTAATTTTTTTTTGAAAAATTTTCACAAAATTTTTGGTATTTTTTGGGTTTTATGTTAATTTATATCACTATTTGTTAAAAACTTACAAAAACTTGTATATATTCAAATTTTATTTAATAACCATAGTTTTTCTATACTCAATCGGC
>CASDPM010000017.1 GCA_949282465.1 uncultured Bacillota bacterium | reverse complement strand
GGCATTACAGGCGTATCTGTTTTTCTACCTAAACAATCAATTCCAGGTATCCCTTCATATTCATAAAAAGGCATAATACCAGCGCAACAAACCATTTGTAATTTCAAAGTTTTTTCTTCTATATAGTGTCCCGTAAGCTCTACGCCGTTTTTCTCACACCAGTCATTGATCTTTTTAGCGAAGTTTTTAAGCATTAACGTTTGCATGGACTTCCAGTATTTATACCTAAAAGCACGATATCCTTCTTTTTCTACGAAAATTAAACCTAAATTGTCAAGCACGTCTTCGCCGTATACTTCTTTGAAATGGCTAACTAACATCGGTGTATATGGATGTCCCCAACGATAATATTGCGGTTCGTCAGTGAAAAAACCCTTTAAGCACTCGTTGAATTTTTCGCCAAGACGTTCTTTATACGTTTCGTGAGTAAGCGCCAAAAATTTGTCTACGACGTCAGGATTTAAAATATCTACGGTTGAAACGGAAATATTATCATAAATATTAAGGTATTCACCCTTTCCACCTTCGGTAGTGCGAATAAGTTTAGTATCTGTAACTAAATACGAAACGAGCGATTTATCGTCATACTCGCCGTACTTATACGTTAGATAGTGATCTCTATTCTTTATATCTTCAAGAAGTTTACCACCAGCGAATCCACTAGGCCAACCATTTTCGTCGTATGCCCAACTTTCCATGCCCGTACGTTTACCCGTATCAAGACAGGTTTCAATACACTCGAACCAATCGTCCCCCAAATATTCAGTTCTAAGTCCACCCCTTGCGTGCATAAAATATCCGCCGAAGCCTTGCTCTTTCATCCACTCGATTTGCTTAGATAGTTCGCTAGGTTCGAGTTTATCGTTCCAAGACCAAAAAGGTAGCGCGCGGTATTTAGAAATATCTGCTTGTTTTAATTTGTCTAAAATTTTAAGGTCCATAGTTACTCCTTTAAGACATAGTTTTATATGTTAACATTATAACATATTAAAATTAAATTGCAAGGGAAAAATAAAACTCTATCGTCAAAATATAAACTATAAAATTTATCAAATAAAAAATAAAAAGCATTTTCAAAAAACGCTTTTTATCTTGTTTGTTTTATTATTCGTTTACAGTTACCGTTTCGGGTTCTTCTTCAACGAACGTCTTAACGTCATCAAACAAATCGACAACTTCTTTATCGGGTTCTTTGGTAAAGATTGAAACGAGAATTGCAACTGCAAGGCTTACTATAAAGCCGGGAACGAGTTCATAAAGTCCGGTTGCGCCGATTAAACTCGTCATACCGTAGTATTCAAGGTTAAATAGAACCATCCACAATATAGAAACAACAAATCCGGATATAATACCTGCAACTGTACCCTTTTCATTAAATCTACGCCAGAAGAGAGCAAGTATCATAACGGGTCCGAACGCTGCGCCGAAGAGCGACCATGCTGCGGAAACAAGTCCCATAATATCGGTAAGGTTTAGATAGTGCACCATCATTGCCAAACCGTAAGCAATAAAAGTAACTACGATAACTGCAATTCTACCAACGTTTAAGACTTGCTTATCGCTTGCCTTTTTATTGATAGTCGTTTTATAAATATCAGATGCAAAAGCCGACGAAGATGCGAGAAGTTGTGAATCTGCCGTACTCATTGACGCTGCAACGATTGCCGATATAAGAATACCACCTATAAGAGCCAAAGCACCGTATCCGAATATTTGTCTTACTACCGTTGCGAAGATAAGTTCAGAATTTTCCTTCGTTAAAGGCGTAGTAAGGAAATCACGAGCAACAAGTGCAAGAAGCGTGGTCATAAGAAGAATAAGGAAGGTCCAAGTCGAACCGATAATTTGGGATTTTTTAAGTTCCTTAGGTGATTTTATCGCCATGTATCTTACGACGATATGAGGCATACCAAAGTAGCCTAATCCCCAACCGAAACCTGTTAGAATATTTGCTATACTTGTCCAGTCAAACTTTCCACTTGATAAAAGGCTATAATAGTTTGCGCCTGCTTCTATCGTAGCACCACCCGTTTCTGCGCCGCCCATCATTATAAGAGCAATGATAGGAACTATCATAAGCGCGCCGAGCATAAGAAGACCTTGGAAGAAGTCCGTCCAACAAACTGCCTTAAATCCACCAAGCAAAGTATATGCCAAAATAATTACGGCAAAAATAGACATACCAACGTCTCTACCGAGTTTAGGAATAAGCATATTGAACAACTTACCGCCTGCATAAACCGAAGATGCCGCATATACGCAATAACCTATAACAAAAACTACGGCACAAGAAATTCTTAAAAGCGGACTTTTTGTCTTAAAACGGTTGGCAAAAAATTCGGGCACGGTTATAGCGTCGTTTGCACGAATAGCATAACGACGAAGTTTAGGCGCTATTAAAAGCCACGAAACAACAGTTCCTATAATCAAACCTATCGAAATCCAAATTTGGCTTAAACCTGACATAAAGATTGCGCCAGGCAATCCCATAAGCACCCACGCCGACATATCCGACGCGCCTGCCGAGAGAGCGGAAACCCAACCACCCATGTTTTTACCACCAAGGAAGTAGTCCTTTTCGCCTTTATCTTTACTCTTGAAAAAGAACCAAACGCCTACGCCTATAACGAACAAAAAATAGACCGCAAAGGCTATAACTTCATAAACGTTCATATTTTCCTCCTTAAACCTTTTTCTTATGGAAATACAAATCTTTTATATAATAAATATTTTATCTTAAAAGTCAATTAAGTTATTGTTGTATTTATTCTTTAACTTCTTCTACTAATTCGGTTTCAGTTTTAGTTATTTCTTCAACTGTTTCAACCGTTTTGTCTTTTTCTTGAACGTCTAAATTTTCTTTCTTTTTCTTTTTATGTTCTTTAACTTCTTTCACTACTACGTTAGAAAGGGCTATTAGCGCCAAAACGTTAGGTATTACCATTAAATAATTAAAGAAGTCGGTCAATTCCCAAACCAAATCGTTAGAAAGTATAGATCCCAAGAATATGAATGCTATCGAGATTATTGAATATACGATAGTCGCTTTCTTGCCGAAAAGGTAATTAAAGTTTATTTTACCAAACAAGTTCCAACTGATTATAGTTGAGAAAGCGAAGAAAGTTAAACATACCGCTACGAATATTGCCGCAATAGTATTTCCAACGTTACTACCGTCGAAAAGACTTGCTATTGCAGTAGATAACATATTAGACTTATTAACGCCGTCTATCGCACCGTTAGAAAGTACACCGCCACCTGCATATAATGTTGAAATAACAATCAATCCCGTCATAGTAAGAACTACGAAAGTATCGATAAATACACCGATCATTGCAACAGTCCCCTGTTCGTGCGGGGTCTTTACGTTTGCCATTGCATGCGCATGTGGGGTTGAGCCCATACCTGCTTCGTTAGAAAACAATCCACGCTTTGCGCCTTGGCTTATTACTTCTTTTAATGCATAACCTATGCTACCACCGATTATAGCGTTAGGAACAAAAGCATATTTAAAAATCAAGCCGAACGTTTCGGGAATTACGGTTATCTTAAAACATAATATAATAAATCCACCAAGTAAATACACGATAGCCATTATAGGAACTAATTTTTCGGTAACTGATGCAACGCGTTTTGCTCCACCTATAAAGATAAGAGTACACAATAAAGCAATTACAATACCCACAATCCAACCGTCTATACCCGAAGCGTTAGAAACTGCTTCGCTTATAGAGTTCGACTGAACCATTGACCCCATAAAGCCCAAAGCAAGAACGATTGCTACTGCAAAAAATCCTGCAAGGAATTTACCGAATTTACCCTTAAACGCTTTCTTTATATAGAAAACCGGACCACCCGAGACCGTGCCGTCGGGATTAAGCATTCTGGTTTTTTGAGCGAGCACGGCTTCGGAATAAATTGTCGCCATTCCAAAAAACGCTATTACCCACATCCAAAATATTGCGCCGGGACCACCGATTAGTATTGCACCGCAAGCGCCTATTATATTACCCGTTCCAACTTGCGCGGCAACTGCGGTAGTGAGCGCTTGAAAGGAACTCATACCGTTTTTTTGTTTTCCACCGTTAAATTTTATTTTGCCGAAAACATTGCGCATTCCTTCGCCAAAATGACGGACTTGAACAAACTTCGTTCTTATAGTAAAGAAAAGTCCCGTTCCAACAAGCAAAATAAGTAATGCATAGTCAGTCAAGTAAGAGTTAACTGTCTGTACAATTTTGAGTATTGTTTCCATGTACATTCTCCTGTAAAAAAATAGAGCCCCGATTAAATACGGAACTCTAAAAAATTTCTTTTTAAGAATTATACCCTGTCCTTTTGCCTGAGAGATTCGGTTTTACCCTTGCACCTTCGGCACCCGACTGGTTACGGGTTCTCCAGAGTTCCTTCCACCGTCGGTTTGACTAACATCCCTACGGCATCACGAGGTATTAAACTGGTTATATAATATACCTTTTATCTTCCTTTGTCAAGGATTTATCAAGCATGTAATTCATTTATCAATTATAAATCGGAAAGTGTTGCAAGCATTACCGCTTTTATGGTGTGCATCCTATTTTCCGCTTCGTCAAACACGATTGATGCAGGACTTTCAAACACTTCGTCAGTGACTTCCATTTCCGTAATACCGAACTTATTATAAATTTCCTTTCCCGTAGTTGTTTTTAAGTCATGGAAAGCAGGCAAACAATGCATAAACCTACAATCCTTACCGGCATTGTCCATAAGTTTTTTATTTACCTGATACGGCATAAGGTCGGAAATTCTTTCTTTCCATACTTCGGTAGGTTCACCCATAGAAACCCACACGTCGGTATAAATAACGTCGGCGTTCTTTGTCGCAAGAATAGGATCTTCTATAAATTCAAGCACAGCGCCAGTTTCTTTTGCTATTTTTTTGCACGTATCCACAAGTTCGCTATCAGGAAAATATTTTTTAGACGTACACGCCACGAAGTGCATACCCATCTTTGCACAACCAACCATAAGCGAATTGCCCATGTTATACCTTGCGTCGCCCATATACACTAGTTTCTTACCTTTCAAATTTCCAAAATGCTCTTTGATAGTCATAAAGTCGGCAAGGATTTGCGTGGGGTGAAATTCGTTCGTAAGCCCGTTCCAAACGGGAACGCCTGCAAACTTTGCTAAATCTTCCACAATTTCTTGTCCGTAACCACGATATTCGATACCGTCGAACATTCTACCTAAAACACGCGCGGTGTCGGCTATACTTTCTTTCTTACCTATTTGAGAACCGCTCGGATCTAAATATACGGGATGCATGCCGAGATCGGCAGCGGCAACTTCAAAACTGCAACGCGTACGAGTGCTAGTCTTTTCAAAAATAAGCGCCACGTTTTTGCCTTCGCAGTATTTATGCGGTATACCCTTTTTCTTTTTATCTTTTAATTCAAAAGCCAAGTCTATTAAGCCGTTAATTTCTTCGGGAGTAAAGTCCAGAAGTTTAAGAAAACTTTTACCTTTTAAATTCATAATTCTCCTTTATAAAGCGCAAGCGGACTTTATTACAGCAATCGCTTCTTTAAGCACGTCGAACGGAATATTGAGAGCAGGAAGTAACCTTACCTTATCTTTTGCCGACAATACTAAAACACCATTTTCCATACAAGTTTTAATAACTTCTTTGGCGGGTTTTACCGTCTTAATGCCTATCATAAGTCCTTTGCCCGTTACGAGTTCAACACCGTTGGCGTTTGACAATTGTTCAAATATATATTTGCTTTTTTCTTTTACTTGGTCAAGGAACTTTTGGTCAATTCTATTTATAACGCTAAGCGCACCTGCCGAACACACGGGGTTACCACCGTAAGTCGAACCGTGATCGCCTGCTTTTAATACGTCTTGTACCTTTTCGCCCATCATGCAAGCGCCTATCGGCAAGCCACCGCCAAGCCCCTTTGCCGTTGTTACAACGTCGGGCGTTATTCCGTATTCCATAAAAGCGTAAAGATAACCCGTTCTACCGTTACCCGTTTGAACTTCGTCAACGATTAAAACTAAATCTTCTTTATCGGCAATTTCTTTTAGTCCTAAAACGAAATCTTTATCTAGTGGCAAAACACCGCCTTCACCTTGAACGCATTCAAACATTATTCCTGCAACTTTATTCTCTTTAACGAGAGTTTTTACGCTTTCTATATCGTTTGCCGTCGCGTAAACAAAACCGTCGGTCAACGGCTTAAACTGTTTATGAAAAACGTCTT
>CASDPM010000016.1 GCA_949282465.1 uncultured Bacillota bacterium | reverse complement strand
TAATACTGGTAGAGAGTTTGATTACGGTATTTTCACTCCGCCACTCGCAGATTCTGTTACGTCTGATTATTGTGCTGATATTGATTACTATGATAGTTTTGAAGATATTAAACACCCTGTATCGGTTGCGTTTAACATTATGAAACCTGCCGTAGAAGGTGATCAAGAGAAACTTGAACTTGCAATAGATATTCTTATGTATATTACTGCAAAGAACAACAACTCTGCTATGGCAAGTGAAAAAGGTGGCACTATGGGTGCAGTCAAAGGCACTACCTATAATACCGATATAGACGCAGAAGTTCTCGGTTGGAAAACCCAAGATTTTCCGATTGTTTCTTATTCTTGTACTTGGCCTACGGGTTACACTTCCGAACGTTCTGGCAAGATTAACGACGAATTTGAAAAATGGGTTAAGGGTTCTAACTCTAATTATGGAACAACTTTCTTTAACATCGTATATGAACAACAAAGAGCAGGTGCTTTGGAATTTATAGATATTTTCGATATTGATACAACTGGTTGGGAAAATCTCTAATTTGTAACTTGGTGAATATATGAAAAAAAGAAGTAGTCTTTTCATTAAATTGCTGGTAATAGGCATTTTGGCATTTGTGCTTTTCGCAGCGTGGCTGTTTGATTTTATACGTGCCAAAGAGTTTGACGTGGATATAATATACGTGTCAGATACTACGCCTTACGCAATGGAAGAAGATAAAGTTTTATTAACCGTTCGTGTGACACATAAAGGCGAGCCATGTGTTAATCACGAAGTAGAAGTTAGGACGGGTGAAAACCAAGGTCGTTTTTCCACCTATCTTGACACTACCGACGAAAACGGCTGTGTAACTTTTGAATACGTTCCTTATTATGAAAACGAGTGGACTAAGGCAGGGCCGATAACCATAACGGTTCTTGAACTTTCTAACTCGATTTTCGTTGAAGTAAACGTGATTGAAGAGTTCAATATTATTGAAGTACAACCGCTGGGGTGATAATATGAGTAAAATAAAAAGATTTTTTAGTTATATATCAAGAAATAAAGCGGCGTACTTAATGGTTGCACCACTTATGATAGGTATTTTAGTATTTTGTTACTATCCACCTATCTACGGTATTTTGTTGTCTTTTACTGATAAAACTGCAAGACCTGATAGTGGTTCGTTTATAGGCTTTCAAAACTACGTTGCAATATTCAGCGAACCCGACTTTTTCGGTTTTTTCTGGATTATGGCAAAGTTGCAAATACCACGTTTAATTGCAGGTATAGTCGTACCGCTTGTCTTTGCGGAAATAGTATTCCACTTACGTAGCACTAAGGCGCAAGCAGTATATAGAATGCTTATTTTGTTGCCTGTCGTTGCGCCAGGTGTCGTTTCTACTCTCGTTTGGAAACAAATTTACGCATCCGACGGATTGTTTAACGAAATTTTGCATTTGTTCCATATAATCCCGCAAGACGTTGCGATTAAATGGCTTAACGACGTGAATTACGTTATTTTTGCTATCTTGTTTATGGGTTTCCCTTGGATAGGTGGGACACAAGTTCTTATTTATCTTGCAGGTATTATGAATATACCAAAGGATTTATTTGAGGCTGCTGATCTGGACGGTGCAAATGCTTGGCAAAAGATATTCAAAATTCATATTTACCTAATTTCAGGTCAAATTAGATATTTCCTTATATTCGGAATTATAGGTGGTTTGCAAGATTATGGTACGCAAGTCGTTTTGACCGAAGGAGGACCGGCAGGTGCTACAACCGTTCCCGGTTACTACATGTTCAAACTTATGGACTACTATGGGCAGTACGGTAAGGCTGCCGCAGTCGGCGTAATATTATTTGTTCTTATAATGGTGTTTACCGTTATATCCTTCAAATTCGTTAAATTCGGAGATAGTAAAGATGCAGACTAATATAAACAAAAAAGATATTCGTATAGGTAGAAAAATTGCTCAAATAGTTTTACATACTATTTTGATAGTTTCGCTTATTCTCGTTTTATATCCTTTGTTCATGATGGTTATAGGTGCATTTAAGTCGGGGTCCGTTTATAAAATCAATAAATGGTTGCCGTCTTTACCGCTCCGTATAGATAATATTGCCGTTGCATTTAATTCTATTAGCGGTTATTTGCTTAATACTATTTTTGTCGCGGTAATGGGTATAGCGGGTCTTATCGTTATTTCATCAATGGCGTCGTTCTCTATGTCGAAACTTAAATTTATTGGAAGAAAACTTTGTTTTTCTATGGTTTTGGCTCTTACAATGTTACCGGGCGTATTGTCCTTAACACCGCAAATAATTCTTTATAAAGCGCTTGGACTTGATAATAACATATTTGCACTTATCGTTCCTATGTGGTCAGGCGGTTGTGTATTCGGTGTATTTCTTCTAAACAGTTTTTACGCAGGACTACCCAACGAATTATTCGAGGCTGCTGACCTTGACGGTGCTAATTCTTTCCAAAAATATATAATGATTGCCATGCCGTTGTCGCTTCCTATTATTGCAACGCTTGTAATCATGCAAATTTCTAACGTTTGGAACGACTTTATGTGGCCTAAACTTATTTTAAGAGAAACTAATTATACTATCGCCGCAGGGTTGGCGTTTAAGTTTGAAGGATCTAACGTTTCTCAAACCATAAAATACGCGGGCTATCTTGTTTCTGCAATTCCCGTAGTATTCCTTTTCGTATTCTTTAATAGGTTCTACGTTGAAGGTTTGGCAAGTTCAGGACTTAAATTGTAATGGAGGTTTAGAATGAGCTTTACGACTCTTAAGAAAAAATATTGCTTAACTGCCCTAATACTCGTTTTATTCGTTTCTGCTATTTTCTTTTCAATAGGCGTAAATAGTAGAACGGTAAAAGCAACTTCTTATAATACCGGCGCATCAGTCGATATAGGTTTCTCATACGATTTTACTGATTATTCTTATAATGCAGGCTCGTATTCGGGCAATTCTACGTCGTGGTATAACTACGTATACGAGAGTGAAAATATGCGTTTATCTCCCGCGATCAACTCGCTTTGTGCTGGTGTTGATGATTTGGGAATGGGGCAAGGGGATAAAGCATCTGGTTATATCGTTTATAAAATTAGTGCAGGTGGTACGGACGGGACTAACACGAAAGTATTTAGTGAATTGAATTTTATTGCGTCAGGTAGAGTTTTTCACTATATGCATAGCGATTGCAGTGAATGTAAAATGGAAGTTTCGCTTGGGTTTGAAGCCGATAATTACGAAGAATTCAAAACCATAAATGCAAACGACCAAGGCGCTCCGTCGACAAGATATTTTGATTTTACCGAGAAAGTTAAAGGCAAGGAATACTGTTTTGTTAAACTTGCTTTTACGGGCTACGCTGGTGACTGGGTAAACCTTTTAAACGTTACGGTTGAAGGTGAATATTATTATGAAGGGTTTGATCCCGTGGAGTTGACGATTACCGACGTTGATAAAGATTTGCTTGTGACGTTAGACGACCAAGTATCAGTTAAGGAAATTACTGCAAGTAGTATTGAAGGTTATGCCGTAGACGTTGAAATTTTAGATTCTAACGGCAATCCTGTTATTTTAACTGATAATAAGTTTGTTGCTAATACGCTTGGCAAATATACCGTTAAATATACTGTTAACGATCAAGGAAGAGTTTATTATACTTCATATTTTATATATTGTGTTGAAGACGCCACGAAAGGTGGTCTCGCAACGGGTAAATTTGGTAATTATGCTAATACCGAAGTAGTAAAAGAAGATAATTATACCATTTTTGATAATGGCGAACTTTCGTCAACGGGTTCAGCTATGGAAATTGAAGGTCCAGTAGGGTATAAACTTCCACTAGACTTATCTGGAAACGTTTCGGTCAGTTTCACGATAGATAGGATTTCTAAGGGTTCTTCTTACGAATTTGCGTTTACACAAGCGGTTGATACTCCCGTTGGAGATTATACGGCAAAAGGACTTTATTATAAGTTTATTGCCGAAGAAGTTACTGAACTTGACGGTGAAGATGAAATTGTTTCGACTAAGTATTACTTGTATGGTTATTATCAAGACGGAACTTCGCTAATAGACCTCGGTAGAGTAGAGTATTCGACCTTTAAGGGTAGCAATTACATCTATTTATCACCCGTGGGAGATACCGTTTCCGTTACTGTAAACGGTGTAAATTTGAATTCAGTTTGCAATTATTCGACAGTAAAACTTGATGGTTTTACGCTTGGAAATAAAACTTATTTAAGTTGTAATTCAAGTAGAAGAGCAACGTTTAAATTAAACAATATTATTAACTTTATAAATTTTGACGGTTACGATAAGACTGAATTATTGAACGAGAAAAATTATTATGTTCCTACGGGAAGTTCGCTTGTAATAAGTAACGATAGCGTTGGTATAGACGGAACTTTGGCGTATTTATTACCTATAAACTTTTTATCAAGATTTGTTATTGTTTTTGACGTTGAAAGTTTACCACAAGGTGCTTATATAGATTTTGCGCTAACACAAAAACCTGGTATCGTTAATTTTGACACAAAAACCGATAACGGACTATATTATAACCTAAAAGTTGAAGGAACTAATCTTCTTGTTTCGGGATATTATCAGTCGGGTACAGAAGTTGTAAGTTTAGGTCAACACGGTCAAAATACAATCACGGGCGTTCATGGTTTAGGTATAAATCGTAGGGTAGATCAAGGAATAAGTAGTTATTTTGACGGTGTAGACGTTTTTTCGTCTAACAACTATCATTACGTTAATCCGCTTAATTTTACTTCGGATTCAAACGTTTATTTAAGCGTGAGAGTTGTTAAGGCGGAACTTGAAATTAACAATATGGTTCTTAGTGACGAACGTACTCCCGTTCTAACTAATCCGTACGATATGACGCCATTTACTTTAAGAAACTATCCTTCCGAAGGTGTTGTTGGTGATACGTTTGTTTTGCCTGAGGCTATTATGTACGACGCTATTGACGGCGAATTGTCTTATAGTGTTAGCGTATTAGATACTAATGGTAATAGCGTGGAAACTTTCTTAAACTCTGATGGAAGAACGTGTTTTGAAGTTATATATGAAGGTATTTATAGCGTAACGTATTCGGCAGTAGATTTTTCGGGAAATAGTGTGGCTAGTGAAAAGTTTATCACTATGGAAATTAAAAGTGGCGCGCCCAAAATGTATTTTTCTGATTTGATTGATACGTTTGGTAGACAAGGAAGAGCAATTAAATTGCCTAAACCTACTATTAGAGTTAACGGGGAAACGCAATCGGAACTTGCAAATCAAGTAAAAGTTACGGTTATTCATCCGTCGGGCGCTACTATAATTAAAGACGCAAACACGTCGTTCACGCCCTTTGATTTGGGTGTTTACGAGATTATTTACGAAGTTTCAAATGCTGTTGAAACAACTTATGCTTATTTTGCTGTTAACGTTAAAACCGACGTTGACCCCGTAGATTCGTATAAAGACTTTAAAGATTCCGATACTTGGGTTAAATATTCTAACAACGTAATGGAAGAAACCGAAGACGGGCTTATGATATATGGTGAAAATAAGGGGATGGACGTAGTAAGTGAAACGGCGTATTGTAAATTACCATTTGAAATGTCACAAGGCGTAGAAATCACCCTTGATTTGACGGGGCTTGCTGATAAGAGTGATATTGATAACTGGTTCTCTTTGGGTATAGGTTCATCACCAAAACACGGAAACTTTGCAATGTTGCAAAATGGTTATATTTACTTTATGTTGTTCTATGAAGACGGCACGTATTATGTTAACGCACAATATGTGTCGGCAACGGGTGGCGCAAACGGATTGTTCGGACCGATTGATATGGGTACTTCGGGGATCGTTACCATTTCGGTTGAAAAATTGACTGGTAGTTCTTTGCTTACTGATAACGTAAATATATATTTAAATCATAGAAAAACTGCGTACGGTACGGAAAACTTAGTGAGATATAGTCATTTGGTTGACGACGAAAACTTCTCTTATTTATCTGTATATAATTATGGTGTGGCAGCAGGAAAAACCGCCAAAGAATTTAAGTCGGTAATTATTAAAGAAGTGACCGTGTGTGACCAAGTTGCACCACAATTTTCTTACGACGGCGAATTACCTACCAAGGCAAATCTTGGTGATACTGTTATTATTCCTACCATAACGGTAACCGATAATAACGATCCAAACTTTGTTTATTCAGTAATGTTGGTTGACCCGCTTGGTAATGAGGTTACTTTATCTAAGGATGGTTTTGTTGCCGATCAAAAGGGTATATACTACTTGGTTTTCAGGGGATATGATAAATCTGGAAACTATGAAGTTACTGTCAATGAAATATCCGTCGGTTTGGACGGTGATGGTGGAAACGTTATTCTAGATATCGTCTTTACTGTATTGCTTGTTGGTGTTTGTGCCCTAGAAATTCTATTTGTAATAAAGATTATCAAAAAGAAAAAGAGATAACTTGTATTCGGTTTGTGTCGACATATTATAGTGAGAAAAAAATGAATACTTTTAATTTAAAAATTTTAGATAATGAATACTGGTGGTGTGGCGTAGTTGATTTATCTTCGATAATGCCTTTTGATAAAAATACAAACGTGTCTTACGATTTGTGTTTCATGCCGACGGGTAATCAAGTTAATCCCGTTTTTATTAGTTCCACCGGTAGATGGGTATGGATGGAAGATTTAGGTACTTTTACCTTTAAGGACGGGGGGTTAATTTTAACGTCCGACGGGGAAATTGTGCATGGAGAAGAAGAAAATTTACGTTCGGCATACTTAAAAGTTAGTAAGGATTTTTTTCCGTCCGACGGAAATATTCCTGATGAAATAAGTTTTCTAAATCCGCAGTATAGCACGTGGATGCAATTTTTCTACGAACAATCGCAAGAAAATATTCTATCTTACGCCGAATACGTTAAAGAAAATGGTTTGCCAGCAGGTGAACTTATTATTGACGATGGTTGGGAAGAATATTACGGACACTGGGATTTTAATTTGCGAAAATTTCCAAACCCAAAACAGATGTGCGATAGATTGCACGAACTTGGATTTAAGGTCGTTTTGTGGATTGTTCCGTACGTATCAGCCGACTCCGATGCTTATAGATTATTAAAGAGTAATGACCTTTTGATAAAAGATAATAACGGCAAGATATTTATTAGCGAATGGTGGAACGGATATTCGGCAATGCTTGATTTTTCAAATCCCAAAGCCGTTCAATGGTTTGAAGAACAGGAAACTTACTTAAAAAATGCGTATGGTATTGACGGGTTAAAAATGGACGGTGGCGATGCAAGATTTGCTCCGCAATATCGGTCGGGTTACAGTAACGTTATGCCACACGAACACAGTAGGCTTTATGCAAGTTTATGTGGTAACTTAAAGTTGAAAGAGTTGCGCGCTTGCGTGAAAGAAGCAGGTAAAAGCATTATTCAACGTGTTGCAGACAAAGAACATAGTTGGAAAAGACTTAACGGAATAGCAGGCATAATAGAAAAAGTTCTTTTGCAAGGACTTTCGGGATACGCATATACTTGTCCTGATATGGTTGGCGGTGGACTCATTGACGATTATACCAACGGCTTTAAAGAGAGTGAAGAATTGTATATTAGATATATGCAATTAAGCGCGCTTATGCCTATGTTCCAGTTCAGTAAATTGTTTTGGAAGGATAATCCAAAACTTGAAAGGGTTGTAAAAAAGATGGTTGCTCTTCATCAAAAATTTGCGCCTTATATTTTAGAGTATGCAAGAAATTCTGCAATAACGGGCGAACCTATCGTAAGAGGTTTGGCTTATCAGTTTAACGACGCATTTACTTGCAACGACGAATTTATGCTTGGCGACGACTATCTTATAACGCCTATAATTACAGAAGGGGCTAATAGTAGAACGGTATATCTACCCGATGGAAAATGGAAATATTCTTTAACGGGTGAGATTTTTAGTGGTAAAACACAAATAACGATAAGTCCCGATTTAGAAGATTTGCCTTATTTTATAAGAACAAAGGAGTAATTTATGACAAAGAATAAAAGAATAATATCACTTGTTTTGATTGCTATTTTCGCTTTTTGTTTTTTTACTTTTGGTTGTGCGGGAAGGACGGGGGATTTTGGTAATTACAATCCTATATCCGCACCTATGTCCGTAAAGTTTCCTGATACGATAAAATCGGTTGATAGTGGATTTGTCAATTTGGAAAAATTCAAAGCACAGTCGCTTACTAACGACGCTAATATTCAAGGTGTAATTGTTTGCCCTTATTATACTGTAACTTATAATAACGGCGAAAAATTATATTCCTATTCCGTTCCGTCGGTAAGTAGCGAACTTCACTCTTTCGGATATATTGAAGCGACGAAAGACATGTTTCCTATAACTGTAACTATTTCTGCAAATTACGCTGTAAATAGGGCGGTTGTTATTCCTGAGAAATTAGGCGTTACGCCCACCGTTGAAAGCAATAAGGTAACGCTAACTATCAATAGTTTCGATTATTATACCGTTTTGTTTAACGGGAAGTTTAATTTTGATAGGCCTTATACGATTTTTGTAAGAGAATACGAGCAAATTGAAGTTCCCGCAGGCTATAAACTAATTGAATACAAGCCAGGTATACATTATATAGATAGAATACCTATGCCCGAAAGTAAAACAATGGTTTATTTACATACGGGCGCTTATCTCATTGCAAAACAACCAAGCGTTACGAACGAAAAAAACACAACCGATTCTTTTGGTATGAACGTGTGGAACGGCGTATTTTATTCGGTTGGACAAAGTGATTTAATTATAAAAGGTAATGGCGTATTAGATTTATCAAATCTAACATGGCACGCAAGATCTCCTATTAACTTTTCGTCTTGTTCTAATATTTTAATTGATGGGATAACGATAATAGATTCAGGTTCTTGGACACTTTTCATGGCTGACTGTAAAGATATGGTTATACGTGACGTAATACTTTTAGGGTATAGAACCAACTCCGACGGTATTGTTATTACTTGTTGTAAAAATGTTCTCGTTGAAAATTGTTTCGTTCGTTCGGGCGACGATTTGATAGAAGTCAAGGCAACGTTGCCAACTGCACATAACAGTCAAACAGGTGGATCAAATATAGTATTTAGGCATTGTCAAGCATGGGCGGAAAAAACTAGATGTTTCGGCTTTATTCAAGAATCTGAATTAGACGTTGACGGTGTATTGTACGAAGATTGTAGTGCATTATATCAAGATGCTACTTGGGATACTGCTATGGGAACTTTCGTAGTTATAGTCGGTGACGGGTCGAATATTAAAAACGTTAAATTTAAGGATTGTGACGCTTACTACGTAGAAGGCTACGTAATGAACGTTTCGTTGGGTAAAAATCAATGGACTATTACCAACGAGATGGGTACTATAAGCGGTATATCTTTTGAAAATATAAAATACTATTCTTACTATGACGAATTAGATACTTCGATTAAGAACAAGGGTATTCGTTTGCAAAATACCAAGGAAAACGGTACGGAAAACGATTATCACGATATTTTGTTTAACAATCTTATTCAAGACGGAAATGCAGTTTCTGGATGGAACGACTTAATAGTGGACCAAGTGGGACCTTATCGAAACATAACGCTTAACGGTATTCCATTAGTTAAATAAGTTACGTTTATACTTGACGCCTTTGCGCTCAGCAAAGGCGTTTTTTACAACGAAAAATAAGAATTTTATCGTTTTGTTTTCCTTTATTTTCTCTTGCTTTTATATTTGTTTAATTTGGGCTTTACCCTTGACAACCAATAAAATAAAAGTTACAATATTTCAAAGGATATTTTTAGGTGGATGCTATGAAAAACATGAAATTAAATTTTAATCATCTTGGTGAATTTGCGCTATCGGTTGATAAAGAATACACGCCTGCTCCTTTTGGTTTTATTAACTCGGGAATTACTATCAATGGCGACGTAGACGCACAACTTGCGGACGCTCCGCAAATTATGGCGGGAACTATGCTTGGGTATAAAGGTGTTGAAAAAAATGCTAACGACACAAAGATTTTCTATGCAGTTCTTAATAAGGACATTGATTTAAATATTAACGTTAAAGAATTCGACGGCATAAATGCAGTTTATCAAACTACCGAAGTGGTTGGTAAGGGTGATAAGTCTACGCTTACTCAACTTTGTTCGGCTAACGTAAACGGTATTTGTTATGACGACGGTGAGTATATAAAAGATAGACTTTCCGACGGCAGTATTTTAATTCATTACTGTCAAAGCAAATGGCAGGGCGAAGGACAATGGCGTACGGCAACGCCTGAAGACTTGGGTGTGTATTACACGACGCTTCATCCGTGGGAAAGAAACTTTTTTAGAATTGATTCGGTTTCTTCTTGGAGCACGGGTGTTTATTATCCCATGATTATAATCGAAGATAAAAAGAAAAACGAATGTTGGTTTTTTGAGATAGAAGGCGGACACAGTTGGTTCTTTGAAATTTATGCGTGTAGTGGTGTTTGGACTAAGTCGCTTTCTATAAAAATGGGCGGACCTGATGAAAGATTAGGTTTTACAAAAGAAATTAAAGACGGCGTTTCGTATACTTCGTGCGGTTGCGTATATGGTGTTACTAAGGGTGGATTTGAAGAAGCAGTTAGAGAACTTGTTAAATATAAAAGATTAACAACGATTGCTCCTAGTGGTTGTCCGCTAACTTTTAACGACTACATGAACTGTAACTGGGCTGTTGAAAGTGTTGAAAGACTTGTTGGTCTTATTGATAGGGCTGCGGAAGCAGGTGCGGAAATTTTCTGTATTGACGACGGTTGGCAAACTGAACAAGGCGTTTGGCATCCTGCTGACGAAAGATTTGGCGATATGAAGGTTCAAGGTATACTGGATTATATTCGTTCAAAAGGAATGATTGCAGGTGTATGGTTTGAATTTGAAATGGTTCCGCTTAAATTAAAAGATATGCTTGGTGGCGACGATATTTTCTTACATAGACACGATTCTATCGTTGCAACACATAGACCGCTTGGTAATTTCCGTTCGCAAAGATTACTTGATTATCTTAACGAAAGCGTTGATAAACTTTATAATATGGGAGTAAGGTTTATTAAGAACGACCACAACAATCACGAATTCGTTGGAACGACGATGTACGGCGAAAGCGCAGGTGAAGGACTTGAAAAGAATAATGAAGCCTTCCTTAAATTTATCGACGGATTAAGAGAGCGTCACCCTGATTTGATTATCGAAAACTGTGGTAGTGGCGCTAATAGATGCGATACCGGCACGTTAAAACATTTTAGTATTCAAAGTACTTCCGACCAAGAAGATTACGTTGCTTATACTTCTATTATTTCGGGAAGTCTTGCGCTTATGGCACCTGAAAAGGCGGGAATTTGGAGTTATCCTTATCCACTTGATTTTGATCATAGAGAAGTTGGAATAATCCCCGAAGAAATGAAAGCGACGTTTGCTGATGGTGAACAAACGGTATTTAACATGGTAAACGGTATGGTTGGCGCAATGTATCTTTCGGGAAGAATTGACCAAATGGACGACTATAACTTTAATCTTTATAAAGAAGGCGCTACGGTTTATAAAGAAATTTATCCGTTGGTTAAGTCGGGTTATCCTATTTGGCCTGTCGGGATGAGAAGAATGTCAGCAAGAACGGAAAACGCCGTTGGTATTATAAGTGAAAATAACGACGAGATGATTCTTGCCGTATGGAACTTGTCTGATAATGAAAGGGAAGTTACCATAGATCTTTCTAAATACAGTATGGCAAACCACGATATTTTATATCCGTCGGAAATAAAGAATTTCGCTTATGAATATAAAGACAATATTCTTACTTGCAAATTCGGCGTAGGACGTAGTGCAAAACTTTTTAAATTTACTAAATAGGAATATTAGTTATGGCAACTGATTTAAGTAAAAGTATAATATATCAAATTTATCCGACTAGTTTTTACGATAGTAACGGCGATGGAATAGGCGATCTTAACGGTATTGCTCAAAAACTTGATTACGTTAAAGAACTCGGTGCGGATATAATATGGCTTAATCCTATCTTCGTAAGCCCGTTTAAAGACGGTGGTTACGATATAGTTGATTATTGTAACATTGATAAAAAATTCGGAACTTTACAAGATTTTGATAATCTTATTAAAAAGGCTCATTCCTTGGGCATTAAAATCTTGTTAGACCTTGTTATAGGTCATACTTCCGATCAGCATCCTTGGTTTAAGGCATCTAAAAGTGATAAGCGAAATAAGTATTCCGATTATTACGTTTGGACGAACAGTATATTTATAGGTGCGCCGAAAGCCATTAACGGTATGGCTAAACGAAACGGTAATTATTTAGTTAACTATTACGCTTTTCAACCTGCGCTTAACTTTGGTTATTCGTCTATTGATAATAGTAGTGACGATCCGTGGGTAAACAATAAATGGCAAATGTCATATCTTGACGAAAGAATAAAACCCCTTCACAACGAAATACACAAAATTTTGGAGTTTTGGTTTTCTCGTGGCGTAGACGGGTTTAGGGTTGATATGACGGCAAGCCTTATTAAAGGTGGTGGAATTGAAGCCATTTCTTGGCTTTGGCATACATTTATTGATAGGGTTAAAGAGAAGTATCCTGACGCTATTTTTATGGCGGAGTGGGGATATCCTGAACAATCTTCTAAATGTGGATTTGATATCGACTATTTTACACACGAAAGTATAGGTTACAACGATATGTTTCGTGGTGATCCAGGAACGAATTTATTGCCTGCTTTTGAATGTGGCCACAGTTATTTTGCAAAAGAAGGAAAGGGTAGCAAAAAGACGTTTATCGAATATACATTAAAACTAAGCGAAGAATTAAATAAAGGCAATTATTATTCTATTGCGTCGGGCTATCACGATATGATAAGAATGTCTATCAATAAAAATCACGATTTACTTAAATGTGTTTTTGCATTCCTTTTAACCTATAAAAACGTTCCACTTATTTATTACGGCGACGAAATAGGAATGGAACATAATTTTAAGATAAATAAAGATGGTGGTTACGTAAGAACGGGCGCTAGAACGCCCATGCAATGGACTGACGGTAATAAGCGTGGATTTACGGAAAACAATAGACCCTATCTTCCCGTTGGAAAACAAAAGGGCATAAGCGTTGAATCACAAGAGAAAGATAAGAATTCCTTGCTTAATTTCGTTAAGGACTTAATTAAAATACGTAAAGAGAATGACGTGTTTGGATTTGACGCCGAAGTTTTGGTTGAAATGAATCAAGAATATCCTTTGATTTACGTTAGAAAATTAGGTAATAAGCAAGTTTACGTAGCAATTAACCCCACGAATAAATCATACAAAATAGATAAAAAATTATCAAAAATTATTTATATAAACAATGCGGAAGTTGATTCCGATATTAGGCTCAATAAATACGGGATTGTTATAGGAGAAATTTAATATGAGCTAAAATAAAAGGATAGTACACTTAATTTGTAACGCGCACTTAGATCCTATTTGGCAATGGAAGTGGAACGAAGGTATTTCGGCTGCCGTTTCAACGTTTAGATCGGCGGCAGAACTTTGTGACGAATATGATTACGTATTTTGTCACGGTGAAGCCATGCTTTATGAGGCAATAGAAGAATATGCGCCTGATCTTTTTGTAAAAATTCAGGAATTAGTTAAAAGTGGAAAATGGCATATAATGGGTGGATGGTATCTTCAACCCGACTGTAATATGCCACAAGGCGAAAGTTTTATTAGACAAATTAAAGCGGGTACTGAATATTTTGAAAAAAAATTCGGTGTTAAACCTACTACGGCGATAAATTTCGACCCGTTTGGCCACACTAGGGGTCTTGTTCAGATAATGAATAAATGCGGACAAGATAGTTATATCGTAATGCGTCCGAAAAAACATGAAATAACCTTGCCTGCCGAACAGTTTTTGTGGGAAGGTTTTGATGGTAGCACGGTAAAAGTGTTTAGAACGGAGTGTTATAATTCGCCTTTGGGAGAAGTGGTTGACGTTATAGTTCCAAGGGTTAATAATCAAGTGGAAAAAATTTGTGCAGTAACTTGGGGTGTTGGTAATCACGGTGGTGGTCCGTCAAGAAAGGATTTGCGTGATATAGCAAACTTAAAAGTCGACGGAATGGAGTTTATTCACAGTACGCCCGAAAGATTTTTTTCTGAAATCAATCCCACGGCAAAATTTTCCGAATCATTACGTCCTTCAATGCCAGGCTGTTACGTTTCAATGAGTAGATTGAAACATTTACACGCAGTTATTGAAAATCAGTTGTATTTTACTGAAATTATATCTTCGGTTGCCGAAATGAATGGTCATAAGTTAAATTGTGACTTTGAACTTAAAGAAGCGGAAAAAGCATTGCTTACTTCCGAATTCCATGACGTATTACCTGGTACGTCCATCAAGGCAGGTGAAGATAACGGTTTACAAAAGTTATATTATGCTCGTGAACTTCTTGAAAGAGTATGTAACCGTGCGTTCTTCGCTTTAACTAGTGATTTTGAACCTGCAAAAGAAGGCGAGTATCCCGTCTTTGTTTTCAACCCAAATCCTTATGAATTAGAAACGGATATTGATTGTGAATTTTCGCTTGCAGATCAAAACTGGTCGGACAAGTATTCTTATATAGAAGTATATCATAAGGGCGAAAAACTGCCTTCGCAAGACGCTATCGAAGACTCCGTGTTAAATCTCGATTGGCGTAAAAAAGTCGTGTTTACGGCTAAACTAGCGCCTTTATCGGTTGAACGTTTTGACGTTAAAGTAAAAATGATTGAAAACGAACACGTGTTTAAGCCGTGTGGCATTTCAGATGACTTAGTGTTTGAAGATTGTGGTAGAACAGTTAGGATTTCTAAGGAAACGGGGAATATCGTTTCTTACGTTGTGAACGGAAAAGAATATATTAACGATCAGGCGTTCGTTCCGTATTTATATGATGACAATGCTGATCCTTGGGCAATGGATCCTAGTCAGTTGCACGGTATAGGCACAAATGGAAAAGAAATTCGTTTAACAAAATCTACGGACGGGGTATTTAAGAATATTGATTCAATTAGAATTATAGAAAATGGCGACGTATTTACTAAGATTGAATGTTTCTACGTAGATAAAAACGTTAAACTTCGTAAGACGTATAAGGTTTACC
>CASDPM010000015.1 GCA_949282465.1 uncultured Bacillota bacterium | reverse complement strand
ATGCTATCGTATAATACGTGAATTTACAGGAGTTGTTATGGAAATAAAGTTTAGAAAAACCGATACACATTTAACTTTTTACGTTTATGGTGAACTTGACGAATGTTCGGCAAGCAATGCAAAAAATATTTTAGACAAGGTTATAAATGAAAATCTTAACATGAAAAGCGTTATTTTTGATTTGTCAGGACTATCTTTTATGGATAGCACGGGTGTGGGGCTTCTAATAGGCCGTTATAAAAAATTAAAGCAGTTTAACGTTCCCGTGTACATATCGGGGGCTTCCGTGTCGGCGGAAAAAGTTATTGAACTTGCAGGGCTTTATAGAATTATGCCTAAATTTTAACAGGAGATTGTTATGGATTACAAAAATAGTATGAAAATAGAATTTTCCGCGCTGTCGGAAAATGAATCTTTTGCGAGAAACGTCGTTGCATGTTTTGCTCTTAACTTAAATCCTAGCGTTGCTGAGATTACTGATATAAAAACGGCAGTTAGTGAAGCGGTAACTAATTCAATAGTTCACGGTTATCCTGATGGTGATGGGCAAATTGAAATGGAAGTTTTCTTGGAAAACAATATTATACATATAAATATATTTGATAAAGGCGTTGGAATAGAAAATATCGAAGAAGCGTTAGAACCCTTTTACACGACTAAACCTGATGACGAACGTTCGGGTATGGGCTTTACGATAATGAATAGTTTTATGGATAAAGTTATCGTTGAGTCAAAAAAAGGTGAAGGGACCAAAGTTTATATGTCTAAAACGCTAAAATCCGACGTGTAAGGGGAGAGATGTTAAGTCATGAGGAAATTGTCGATTACATAAGAAAAGCAAAGCAAGGAGATGAAAACGCCAAAGAAATAATATTCCAAAATAATGCGCCACTTATTAAAAGTATAATTAAACGATTCAAGAATAAAGGTGTGGAGTATGACGATTTATTTCAAATTGCAAGTATAGGATTTTTGAAAGCAATAAATAATTTCGACGAAAGTTTCGGTGTTAAATTTTCAACCTATACTGTTCCTATGATTATAGGTGAAATAAAACGTTATATAAGAGATAACGGCGCAATAAAAGTTTCAAGAACCTTAAAGATTTTGGCTAATAAAATCAATAAATATATAGGTGAATATCAAGCAGAATATAACGACGCACCTACAATAGAACATCTATCTGAAAAATTTGAAATACCACCAGAAGAAGTTGTTATTGCATTAGATAGCGCAAGAATGCCATTATCTATTTACGATAAATTTACTGATGAAGACGACGGGCAAGAGTTAATTGAAAAAATTCCCTACGTAGATAATGAGGAACAAATGATAACAAAAATTCATATATCAAACATTATTGAAGGTCTTGACGAGCGAGAGAAAAAAATTATAATACTAAGATATTTTAGAGATAAAACCCAAAGTGAAATTGCGGAAACGCTTGGCGTCTCTCAAGTTCAAGTTTCACGGTTGGAAAATAAAATAATTGACAAAATACGGCTTAAATTTTAGCCGTATTTTTGTATATAAAGAGATTTTTAACCCATATTATTTTTGTTATGAGAAAACCATGTGATTATGAATATATGAGAAATTCTGACGAACGAGAGACATTTAAAAAAGATTTTATTAAAAAGGAAATGAAAAATGAAAACGGCGCAAACATGTAAAAATAAAAATTATTTACAATACATTCATCTTACTTCGCCTAGAACCAACGAAAAACGTTCATTATTACGCGCTTTTTTGGTGGGTGGACTTATTTGTTGTATCGGTCAAGGAATTAGATATGGACTAGAATTTGGTTTTGGGTTAAAAGGCGACGAATTGTCTTCTTACGTTTCGATGATAATGATTTTTTTAGGTGCACTTTTGACAGGGCTTGGCGTGTATGATCGAATAGGAAAATTTGCTGGTGGCGGTTCTATTGTGCCGATAACAGGTTTTGCAAATTCGGTTGTTTCACCGGCAATGGAATTTAAAACCGAAGGCTATATTTATGGTTTGGCGGCAAAAATGTTTATTGTTGCAGGGCCCATTATAGTGTTTGGTATTGCTAGTAGTGTTTTAGTTGGGGTAATATATTACGTAATATATTTATTTGTATAGGTGTGAATATGAGAACGGTATTTTTTAAGAATAAACCTAAAATTATTGCGACTTCGTCAATTGCGGGACCAAAAGAAAGTAATGGAAGTATTGCGGGGTATATAGAAACAACACTCGACGACGACATGTATGGTGAAAATACTTTTGAAAAGGCAGAAACAAAAATGCTTTTTAAAGTGTTTGAGAAAACTATTCAAAATGCAAAATTGACGCCTGAAAACGTAGACGTAATTATAGCGGGGGATTTGCTTAACCAAATTATATCAGCAACGTTTGCAAGCAGGAATTTTAGTTGTGGCTTTTTAGGCGCGTACAATGCTTGCGCAACTTTTACCGAAGCATTAACCTTAGGCGCAACTCTTGTTGACGGGGGATACTTAAACACGGTATTATGTGGAACAAGTAGTCATTTTTCATCGGCGGAAAGACAATATAGATACCCACTTGAATTAGGTTGTACAAGGCCACCATTATCACAATGGACTGTCACGGGTGGTGGAGCATCTTTAATTGCGAAAGAAGGTAAAGGTGTTAAAATTATTAATGCAACCGTTGGGAAAATAGTGGATTTTGGCGTTACCGACACAAACAACATGGGCGCAGCAATGGCGCCAGCCGCTGCCGATACTTTAATTACACATTTTAAGGAAACGGGGTTTACGCCTGATTATTATGATTTGATAGTTAGCGGTGATTTGGGTGCTTTTGGATCAAGAATATTTAAAGATTTGGTTTGGGAAAAAGGTTTTGATATAGAAAAACAACACGTTGATTGTGGAGAACTCGTTTATAATATTTGTGAACAAGAGTATCAAGGGGCAAGTGGTGCGGGGTGTAGTTCTTTGGTTTTTAATTCTTACTTGTATAGAAAATTATTAGATGGAAAACTAAAAAGAATATTACTAATGGCGACGGGTGCGTTACTATCTTCCGTATCGTCTCAACAGGGTGAGAGTATACCTGGGATTGCCCACGCCGTATGTTTGGAGAGTTAAATAATATGGATATTTTATTTATGTTTTTAAAAGTTTTTGTGGTTGGTGGTTTGATATGTATTATCGCTCAATTACTGATAAATTTCACAAAGATTACGTCAGGCAGAATACTTGTTTATTTTTTATTATCTGGCGTGTTATTGCAAGCGTTGGGCGTTTATCAATATATTGTTGATTTTGCAGGCGCAGGAGCCACTGTACCTATATCGGGATTTGGTTACCTTTTAGCAAATGGTGCT
>CASDPM010000014.1 GCA_949282465.1 uncultured Bacillota bacterium | reverse complement strand
GACGAATATACCGTAAGGAACGGTGATAAAATAACTGCGGTTGGCAATGCCGAATATACAATTTTGGGTGATGCGGTAGAAGGCGTTTCCGTTGCGAAAGACGGAACGTTTACTATTCTCTCTTCGGCTACTAACGGCGCACAAGTTTTGTTGGCGGCGGTTAAGGACGGGGTGGTTAAAGATACTGCAATTTGCAATATCGTCGTTTCACTTGAAAGTCCTACTCTCACCTTTACTAACCTTACGAATTATCTTATCGATGGGGAACAAGCGACAGCCGAATCAACGCCTTCGTATTCTATCTCATATTCGTTAAAACAGGCGACGCGCGGCGTTACTGTTGACGAAGTTACGGGCAGGGTTTCGTATACCGATAAGGTTGTCGACGGGCAAGAATTTACGGTAGTTGCAAGTTCGTACGGCGTTTCAATAGAAAAGAAATTTTATGCCGCAATTACCGATCTTTCTAGTGTCGAAAACTCTGTTGCGTTCGTTGAACTTGGAACGAACAAGTCGGTGTCATACAAAGTCAATTTCCCTAACGCTGAAATCGAACAACAAGGTGTTTTGGGTGTTATTGCGGGTAGAACGAGGGCAAGCGAGAGCGAGTTTTCTTACGATAGCGCTACCCATACCGTTACAATAAATAGTGGTTTTTTAGACAAGATGGGTCAAGGGGAAACAAGTATTAGCATTGCAACGGGAAAGAATACCGCCTTTGCAACGGTAAAAAAGGCAACGTTCATAGGTTCTGCCGAAGAACTTGCGTCGATAAAGGATACAAAAGAGTCGGTCGCTGGTTATTACGTTTTGGTTTGCGATATAGACTTAACTGATTATTTAAGAGAAAAACCCACCGGATGGGACCCGATAGGTACGTATAAAGACGTTCTTGACGGGACTGCGCTCGATATGGCTTTTTCGGGTACGTTTGACGGGAACGGACATACCATAAGTGGTTTTTACGTAAATAAAAGCAACGTTGAAGAATCTAGTTCGTTTAATACGGGTTTATTTGGGTATGTAACCCGAACGGGAAAAGTTAAAAACTTAAATCTTGTCGGAGCAAAAGACGCTGGTTACAACGTATGCTCGTACGCAGGTGCTATGGTTGGCGTTAACGAAGGTACTATACAAAACTGCATGACAAACGTTTTAGTTAATTCGGACGGCGGTTCGTGTATAGGCGGTTTCGTAGGTAAGAATTTAGGCGATATAAAAAATTGTTACAGTCTTGGTAAAGTCGTTGGTGATAAAGAAGTCGGTGCGTTTTGCGGAAAGAACGACGACGGCGAAATTGCCAACTGCTACGCTGTTGGAGAAAATCCCTTTTGTGGCAGTGGCTTGGCAGTTGATAGTGCAGTCTATCAAACGGAAGAGCAAATGCTTTCGCAAGCAAACTTTAACGGTTGGGACGGTTGGACTATAAATTCAGATAAACTTCCTAAAATAAACGGCGTAGAAATAGAACTTTATTTGCGTTCTATAAAAATCGTAAACGCTAGGACGGAATACGTAAAGGGTTATCCATTAGAACTTTCCGTTTCGGTTAATCCCGCAGGGCTAACGGGCTATAATTTAAGTTATGATGTTTTAAGTGGTAACGGCATTACGATAGATGCAAACGGAAAGGTTGACCTTAGCAACGCAGTAAACGGAAGTTACGTTGTTAAAGTTTCGGTAGGAAATATTAGTGCGCAGTTTGCATTTACGGTGGGCGATACGGCTAAAAACTTAATCGTGATACGCACGGTTGAAGATTTTAATTCGTTTAAGAACGACAAGTCTAATTTTAATAAAGACGTTGTTTTAATGAGCGACCTTGATTTTGAAAATGCGCAAACTACTTCGGTTGGGTATTATTATGAAAACGAAGATGGTACGGAAGTGGATTTATCCGCAGTATTCACGGGTACGTTTAATGGTAACGGGCATACGATTAAAAACCTAAAAATCGTAGCCAACGATTATAGTGCAACAAGTCCCGAAAACAAGTATCATGCGTCGTTCTACAACGTAGGATTATTTAGTTACGTAAAAGGCACGATAAAAAATCTTACGCTCCAAAACGTTACAGTTACTCCCACTTATGGCGGTGAGCCTACGGGCAGTTTTATAGGTGTCGTTTGCGGAACGCTTAAAGGCAGTATTCAAAATTGTGAACTTATTGATTGTTCGTATTACGGAATAGATGATTCGTCGATTAAGAGTGGTTGGTTTACGGCGACGGAAACCCCTAACTTATCAGGATGTACGGTGAACGGTCAACCACAATAAATTACACCCGTTTTGGGTATAAAAGAGAGAAATATGGTAGGAAAAAATCAAAGTTACGTCAGGCATATAAATAGAAAGGCTATTATTCGCGCGCTTATGGAAGAAAACTATTCTGCCACCATGCTTGCAAAAAAATTATCGTTGAGTAACGCGTCGTTATCAACGATATTAAGCGGGCTAGTGAAAGACGGATATATTAAAAAAATCGAATCGCAGGAAAAGGCTGGCAATTGCGGAAGACCACCTGTTTATTACACCTTTAACTGGGAATGCGGATATCTTATGTCTATCGTTCTTGCCGATTATTACGCTACGATAGTTATAAGCGATATGCGTCTTAATATTATGGACAATGAGACCATAAGAGTTGCAAAATACGATTTGTCTATGATATGTGATTTGGTGCTTAAAGCAAAGCAAATGACGTCTAATGTCAAGTATAAAAACATTCCGCTTATAAGCATAAATTTTGCAGTTCCAGGTAGAGTAAACAACGTTACGAGTGAACTTCAACTTTCTCCGCAATTTGACGAAAGTATATTTGGCGAAGGGGACAGTATAGCAAAGCTTTTTAAAAAGCAGTTTGGCGTTCCGTTTACGATATCTAACGACGTCAACCTTGCCGGGCAAGGCGAAGTTAGTTTCGGATTGCTTAAAGGTTTTGAAAACGGCTTGCTAGTATACGCTGACGAAGGGTTAGGTGGTGCACTAGTATTAAATGGCGAACTGTATACAGGCAACCAAGGTTTTTCGGGCGAGATAGGTCGTATGCGTGGCGAATTTAGGGGAGAAACGCAGGCAATAGACGAGTTCGTTTCGCTCCGTGTTATAAAGAAGACGCTTTCTGAGAAGTTTAATAAAAAGTTACATACTGCCGACGTAATAGAACTTTATAAAACGGATGAAGAAGTAAAAAGATACGTCAACGAGACGGCAAGATGTTTAGGGAGAACGCTTAAAGATATAGTTGAACTTTTAGATATTCCAAGGATTGTTCTTTCGGGGCGTGTAAGTAAGTTTGGTGACGATTATCTTTCTATTATAAATAAAGAAGTTTCCGGTTCTATAAACGGCGCGAAAGTAGTTTGTTCGGTACTTGGTAAGGACGCTATAATTTACGGGGCTTTGCAAAAGTCGGTTAGGGCATTCGTTGATAGAATTAAATAGAACAAAAATATATTATCAAACGGCGTTTTGCATGACGCTACGAGTATGAATTGTCTTTTAAACGCTTTGATATTGTTTATGTATAACA
>CASDPM010000013.1 GCA_949282465.1 uncultured Bacillota bacterium | reverse complement strand
GTGTAATGCATATAAAATAAGTTCGCTACCTGAAACGGGCGCAACTTACGAAATAGATTTTTCGATTTTTAAGGACCAAGCCGATATACTGCTTAATACGAGTGGTGTGGGACTGCATAAGCGCGGGTATAAAGACCTAGTATGGGTTGCGCCTATAAAAGAAACGCTTGCGTCGGCAATGGTTCTTCTTAGCGATTATTACTATAAAAAACCTTTTGCCGATCCCTTTTGTGGTTCGGGTACGATAGCGATAGAGTGTGCTAAGATAGCGCTTAACGTTGCGCCTAACGTTCAAAGAAAGTTTGATTTTGACACGTGGCTCGGCTTTGACCAAAACGCCCGTAAAATCGCCATAGAACAAGCGTTAGACTTGGAACGGCGAGATAGAAAGGTTCAAATTATAGCGTCAGATATTGATCCGAAAGCGGTGAAACTAGCGCGTCGCCACGCCGAACGTGCAGGACTTAAAGACGTTATAGATTTTAGGGTTTGTGACGTTAAAAATTTCCGAACGGATTTGAGTGACGGGACGATAGTTACTAATCCACCGTACGGCGAACGAGTTTACGATAGGGAAGAGGCAGAGGCGTGTTATAAATCGCTAGGCGGGGTTATGAAAGAACTTGACAACTGGTCGCTTTTTGCAATAACTTCCGCTAAAAATTTTGAAAAGTGTTTTGGTAAAAAGGCGGATAGGAATAGGAAACTTTATAATTCCGAAAAGGAATGTAGGCTATATTACTATTATAAAATTAGGAGATAAAAAATGGTAGACGGAAAAATTTTGACCGAGAAATTACTTAGGTATGCAGTAAAGTTTTTACATCTTAACGAAAGGGACGTTATTTATATGCGCAATCTTCTTTTGCGTGAATTTAATTTAGACGCACCTGCGGAAGATTGTGGCGATTTTTCGTTTATAGATACGTTGACCGTGCCCGACGTTTTGGTTTCCGAACTTGAAACGTACGCTTTGGAAAACGGACTTGCCGAAGAACATACGCTTAACCTTTATAGCACGTACGTAATGGGTATTTTGTCCCCGTTACCTTCAAAGGTTAACGAAGATTTTTTGAAGATTAAAAAGGAACAAGGCATAGAAAAGGCGTGTGAATACTTCTATAATCTTTCTATAATGAATAATTACGTTCAAAAGACGGCTATATCGAGAAACCTTAAATGGGAATACGTTGACGGCGATAAATTTTTAGAAATTACCGTAAACTTATCTAAACCCGAAAAAGATAATAAAGAGATAGCAAAACTTTTGACCGCGCCAAAGTCCGCTAATAAATATCCGTCATGCCTATTGTGTAAGGAAAACGAAGGGTTTAAGGGAACGCTTACCCACCCTGCAAGGGAAAATATAAGGACAATTTCTTTGACTATGGGTGGTGAACCTTGGTTTGTTCAATATTCGCCTTACGCTTATTATAACGAGCATATGATAGCAATTTCAGAAGCACACGTACCTATGCATATCAAGAAAGATACCATTGAAAAGGTGCTCGATTTCGTGGATTTTTTTCCTAATTATATGATAGGTTCTAACGCGGCGTTGCCTATAATCGGCGGTTCGATACTCAATCACGAACATTTCCAAGGCGGCGAACACCTTATGCCTATGCATAAAGCACCCGTAAAAGAAACGTTTACTAGTAAAGAATTTCCCGAAGTAAAAATCGGTATAGTAGACTGGTATAATAGCGTTATAAGATTAGAAAGTGATAGTCGTGAAAAGATTTCCGCACTCGCTACTAAAATAGTAAATGCGTGGGAAACCTTTACGTGTGAAGAATGTTTTATTTTTGCCGAAACCGACGGGGTAAAACATAACTCGCTTTCGCCCGTTTGTAGAATTAAAGACGGCAAATACGTTATGGATATGATTTTAAGAAATAATATTACTACCAAAGAATATCCTGACGGCGTGTTCCACGCACATCCCGAATATCATAATATAAAGAAAGAAGGTATCGGACTTATCGAAGCGATGGGCTTATTTATTCTTCCTGGAAGACTTAAAAAGCAATTTGCAATGATGGCTGATATTCTTTGTGGAAATACCGCTTACGACGAAGACGCTTTAAACGATAAAGAAAATTACTTATATGCGCATAGAGATATGATAAAAGACCTTTTGAAAGACGGCATGGCGGATAGTTTTGAAAGCGCTGAAAAGAGAATTACCGATAGAGTAAACGTTATTTGTAAAAATATTTTATTTAACACGGCGGTATTTAAGAAAGACGAAGTTGGCGAGAACGGATTTAAGAAATTCCTTTCCGTTTGTGGTATAAATTAGGTGAAAGATATTATAAAGCATATAAAGATATAAAGGAGAAAAAATAATGAACGTTTTGGTTACAGGTGGTGCAGGGTATATAGGTTCACACACGACGGTTGAACTTTTAAATGCAGGTCATGAAGTTATTTGTATTGATAACCTTATGAACAGTAAATATGAAGCGGTTAAACGCGTGGAAAAAATTACGGGCAAAAGCGTAAAATTCTACGAAGGTGATATTAGAGATAGGGCGATTTTAGATAAAATTTTTACAGAAAATAAAATTGACTCGGTTATCAACTTTGCAGGACTAAAAGCAGTTGGCGAATCCTGCCAAAAACCCCTTGAATATTACGAAAATAATATTGAAGGTTTACTTGTTTTAATGTTTGCTATGCGTGATCACGGCGTTAAAAACTTGGTGTTCTCTTCTTCGGCAACCGTTTACGGTAAGCCAAAGAGCGTTCCGATTAGGGAAGATTTCCCACTTTCAACGTCTAACCCTTACGGCAGTACAAAACTCTTTATAGAATATATTTTGAAAGACGTTTACGCATCTGATAAATCTTTCAATATCGCAATACTTCGTTATTTTAACCCCATTGGTGCGCACGAATCAGGTATGATAGGTGAAGACCCCAAAGGTATACCTAACAACCTTTGCCCTTACATTACGCAAGTTGCAGTAGGCAAGAGAGAATATCTTGGTGTATTCGGCGACGATTACGATACCCCCGACGGAACAGGCGTTAGAGATTATATTCACGTAGTCGACCTTGCGAAAGGACACGTTCTTGCTGTAAATAAACTTGCTGAAAACCCAGGTCTTGTTATCGTTAACTTGGGTACGGGCGTGGGATATAGCGTTCTCGATATGGTTAAGGCGTTTGAAAAGGCTACGGGCAAACCTATTCCTTATAAGATTATGCCCCGTCGCCCTGGTGATATTGACGAGTGTTACGCCGATCCTACTCTTGCTAAGGAATTGCTTGGGTTTAAGGCGGAAAAAACGCTTGACGATATGTGTCGAGATGCAATGAACTGGCAAAACAAAAACCCTGACGGTTACGGTGACTGTAAATAATTAAAGTTCAAAACGGAATTTTTTGCAAAAAACGCAAAAAATACCGTTTTTATTTTTGTTAAAATATTGCATTTTTGCTAAAAATGGTATAAAATAAAAATATAAAAATTGTAAAAAATGTTAAAAATGGGGTTTTTATGAAATTTGATTTTGTAAAAGTTGGCGCTTGTACGCCAAAAATTAAGGTGGCTGACACTCAGTTTAACACTCTTTCGATTATAGAGAATATTGAAAAAGCCTATTCGTCGGGTGTGGAAGTTTTGTGTTTTCCCGAAATGGCTATTACGGGCTATACTGTTGGGGACTTGGTTTATTCGGACGTGTTGTTGAACGGCGCGCTTGACGGAATAAGTAAGATTGAACATGCCGTTAAGGGTAAAGATATGCTCGTTTTCGTGGGCGCACCTGTGAAAAAAGATAATCTTATATACGACGTAGCCGTTGCAATTGATAAAAACGGCGTTATTGCTTTTATACCTAAAACGAATTTGTTAAGTTATGACGACGGTTATGAAAGCCGTTATTTTACGTATGCGAGCGATATAAACCAAACTATAAAATTTAACGGCAGAGATATTCCGTTTGGAAAAAATATTATTTTTAAGGACGTGAAAAATCCCTTGCTCGCCGTTGGTGTAGAAGTGGGTAGCGATTTGTTTTCGCCCTTATCTCCGTCCACAAAACACGCTATAAACGGCGCAACGCTTATAGTAAATTGTGGTTGTTTAGAAGAGGGAGTTGGCAAGCGTGAATTTAGATTAAGCGCAATAAAGGCGCAGTCCAAAAAATGCGCGTGTGGTTACGTTTATTCGGAAAGTGGGCTTGGAGAAAGCACTACCGACGTGGTTTATGCCGGCCACGATATAATTGCGGAAAACGGCAAGGCGCTTAAAGAGAGTAAACTTTTTGAAAGTTCGATTATTGTTAGTGAAATTGATTTGGGATCTTTGGCGTTTTCTCGCAGTAAGGCTTTCAAAAATTGCGAAAATGACGGCGAGTATTTGACCATTGAAACCCACGTTGACGGAAAGTGGGAAGACCTAACACGTGTATTCGCAAAAAGCCCTTTCATGCCCGACGATAGGGACGAAATTTTAAGAAGAGCAAGTCATATTCTCGATATTCAAGCGGAAGGCTTGAAAAAACGCCTTGAACACACGAACGCCGAAACGGCAGTTTTAGGATTATCAGGTGGATTAGATTCTACGCTTGCTATTTTAGTAGTCGTTACGGCAATGAAAAAACTTGGAAGAAGTCCAAAAGACGTTATTGCCGTTACTATGCCGTGCTTTGGAACGACGTCAAGAACATTTTTAAATGCCGTCAAACTTGCAAAGGCGCTTGGTGTAACCTTAAAGAAAGTAGATATAGCAAAAGCAGTAGAGCGTCACTTTAAAGATATTAAGCAACCACAAGGCGTTTACGACGTTACCTTTGAAAATGCGCAGGCGAGAGAGCGTACGCAAGTTCTTATGGATATTGCAAACATGAACGGTGGATTAGTTATCGGCACGGGCGATCTTTCCGAACTTGCGCTCGGTTGGGCTACTTATAACGGTGACCATATGAGTATGTATGCGGTAAACGCTTCCGTTCCAAAAACGTTAGTGCGCCACGTGGTAAACTACTATGCAGGCATTTCTAAGGGCAAGTTAAAGGCAATATTAGTTGATATTTTAGATACGCCCGTAAGCCCCGAACTTTTACCTAACGAGAACGATAATATATCGCAAAAGACCGAAGATATTGTGGGACCTTACGTTCTGCACGATTTCTTTTTGTATTATTTTGTTAAGAAAGGCTACTCGCCACAAAAGATATATTTTATTGCTTGCAGTACTTTTAAAGGCGACTTTAAGAAGGAAACCATACTTAAATGGCTAAAAATATTCATAAGAAGATTTTTCAATCAACAGTTTAAGCGTTCGTGTCTACCTGACGGCGTAAAAGTCGGCTCGTGCGCGCTTTCGCCAAGGGGGGACTGGAAGATGCCTTCCGATGCGGTATCAAAACTATGGCTTGATAGCCTTGAAGATTTATAAAGATTAAGGAGAATATTATGAATAAAATTTGTATTGAACTTACCGATGGCAGAAAAATGAATTTAGAACTTTATAGCGAACACGCACCCTTATCGGTTGAAAACTTTTTAGGGCTTGTTAAAGACAAGTTTTTCGACGGGTTGTGTTTTCACCGTGTAATCGAAGGTTTTATGATACAAGGCGGTGGCTTTAAGTTTGACGGCGGACTTATTCCAAAGCAAGCGCCTCGTACAATTAAAGGCGAATTCATAGCAAACGGAGTTACTAACACCTTAAAACATAAAAAAGGCGTAATATCAATGGCTAGAACTATGTTTCCGAATTCGGCGTCTTCGCAGTTCTTTATTTGCGTGGAAGACGTTCCGCATCTTGACGGGCAATACGCTGCTTTCGGTAAGACTATTGACGATGAAAGTTTGCAAGTCGCTATCGATATTTCGCGCGTTGATACGGGATTCGTCGGTGGCTACGGCGACGTTCCGATAGAACCTATCGTAATAAAAACCATTTCAATAATAGAATAAATCATAAATTTACGCCTAGTAATTGACAGTTTTTGCATATTATGATATTATAAAAATATCTAAAAAGTGATTGAGAGATTGGAAAATGAGTTTGTTACAAGAATATAATTCGTAAGACAAAGTAGAAGAAAGTTATCAATTTTCAACTGCCAACTGTTACGATTGTTGTTGGTGCGCTGATGAAGATAGTTGTTGCGCAGGAAATAATTGTTGCTGTCATTTTGTTGAAGATTGCACTTGCTGTTGTTGTAGTGCAGACGAGCCGTGCTGTTGTTTCCAAGAATGGTGTTGTTGTTCTAAATGTTGCAACGGTTGCGTTGAAAACGACTGTGAGTGCGCGTGCTGTGATAATCCCGCTTGTTAATTCTACGCAATTTGCAGTGAACATTGCGTAACGACCTTTAACAATTGTTGTAGCGACTGGAATATTTTAAGATGTCATTTGTGTTTAAACGGTTATTGATTTAGACTAAAAACAAAATTAAAAATCTTGAAAAATTTGTTGAATTTTCAAGATTTTTTTTAATTTAATTATGTTATAATTAAATCATGGCAAAAAGAAGTGGACGAAGTTCCGTCATAAAACAATTACCCGACTAGCACATTTTGTTTTTTCACCTATTGCTCGGATAAAATATAACGTTAAGGTTGAACGGTTTAAGGAAAAGGATAAAAAACAGTATCTAATACTTTATAATCACCAAACGGCGTTCTTTCTCTTGATTAACGGAAAGAAAACCATTGTAAGTGTTATACCACCTATCCAAACGTTAAATTGCGCAGTAAAATATAATAACCTTTTTATCCTTCGATAATATGGACTGAGCGCCCCCACAATCAATATAGCAATAAAGTTTAATACAATCGCGCATTTTAGAGAAAAAGATATCGTCTTTCTTATATTCATTATATAAAGTAGTGGGCAAAAGATAAGAAAAATTTACTCTTAAAAAAATTTTTCAAAAAAATTTAATAAATTTAAAAAAAACCCTTGACAAGTCGGTATCAATTTATTATATTGATAATAGTAATCATTACTGATAAGGAGTTGCCAATGAGATATTCAAGACAACGAGAACTTATTAAAAACATATTAAAGGGTAGATGTGATCATCCAACGGCTGATATGGTTTATGCGTCGGCGAGAGAGATTGCACCCGATATAAGTCTTGGAACGGTTTATCGCAATCTTAAATTTTTAGCGGACGAAGGTGTGATTTTAACGCTTGAAACCGAAGATAAAAGATTGCATTACGACGGAGATACGTCAAAGCACGGTCACTTTATATGTAATGAGTGTGGGAAGATAATTGATTTGTTCAAGCCCGTCGAAACGCCTGCCGAACTAAAAGAAGCAGGGCTTATGGTTACCGAAGAAAAATATGTTTATTACGGTTATTGTAAAGATTGCCGTGCAAAATAAAAAAATTAAAAATTATAAAAAAGGCTAATGCCAAAAAGGAGAATTGTTATTATGAAAAAATTTGTTTGCTCTATCTGTGGTTATGTACACGAAGGTGATTCTGCACCTGAAAAGTGCCCTCAATGTAAAGCACCTGCTAGTAAGTTTGAAGAACAAAAAGCAGGAATGGCTTGGGCTGCTGAACATATCGTAGGCGTTGCAAAAGACGTTGATCCCGAAATCATTGAAGGACTCCGTATGAACTTTACCGGCGAATGCACCGAAGTTGGTATGTATCTTGCTATGGCACGTGTTGCTCATAGAGAAGGCTATCCTGAAATCGGTCTTTACTGGGAAAAGGCTGCTTATGAAGAAGCAGAACACGCTGCAAAATTCGCAGAACTTTTGGGCGAAGTAGTAACTCCTTCTACCAAAAAGAACCTTGAACTTCGTGTTGCTGCTGAAAACGGTGCAACCCAAGGTAAATTTGATCTTGCTAAAAAGGCAAAAGCACTCAATCTCGACGCTATACACGATACCGTTCACGAAATGGCGAGAGATGAAGCCCGTCACGGCAAGGCATTTGAAGGTCTTTTGAATAGATATTTTGGTAAATAAGCGGAGAGTTATCATGAAATATATTTGTAACGTTTGTGGCTATATTTACGATGAAGAAGCAGAAGGTACGCCATTTGAACAACTTCCTGACGATTACGTTTGCCCCCTTTGTGGAGTAGGTAAGGACGAATTTCAGGTAGAAGAATAAGGAGAATTTGGCAAATGAAAGAGAACTATATAGTTTGTAATTGCAAGAAAGTAGATTATCATACTATTGTTTCCGCATTAGAAAATCACACCAAACTTGAAGACGTTCAAGAAGTATTTAAGGACGTTCAAAACGTAACGCATTGTAGTACGGGTTGTGGTGGTTGCTATGCAAAGGTGCTTGATGTTATAAGCGAAGTGCTTATGGGTTAACCTTTACTCCAAATAATAAAAATTCATAAAAACAAACGGCACAAAGTCCGTTTGTTTTTATTTTGTAAAAGTTTAAGTAATTTTTCTTTTTCTTTGAAAATTGAAATTTTAATGTTACTTCTTATTGTAAAAATGTAAGTTCAAATTAAAAGCGTTGACAAAAAACATATATTGAACTATAATAATAAAAAAAGTTGGAGGAATTATTATGTTGGCTTTGAATATTGTATTATTATGTTTAGCCTTTATCATATATATCGCAGGTGGATTAGTATGCGGTAGAATTTGCGTTGAAATCGTAAGAGATAAAAACGCAGACGCAAACGAAATCGTTTGGTTTTGGGCAGGGTTTTTATTTAACGTAATCGCCGTGTTTATGACCTTTGCGGTAAAAGATAAGAAAAAATAAGAAGATTAAAGAAAAAGTCGCAATCAGTTGGTTGCGACTTTTTTTATGTAAATCAGGCGAAAAAGGATTTAAATTGAAAATTTTTAGGAAAATGGCTGCCTGTATTTAGACCTGATTAAACGGATTTTGCATGGTGTCTTTCGTTATGGAGATTTATAAAATATATGATAAAATCGGTAAGCACTACCGCAAGGTTAATGGAATATAAAATTAAGATATAGTTTATATTGCCACTAACTATTTTTCCCGCAATGCCCGCTATATAACCGACGATTATCGCAATAAGGAATATCGGGCTTTTGCCTTTTGTCGATTTAGAAGTAATACTCTTATAAACTGAGATAGGCCATGACAAACCAAAACATATAAGCATAACGCATTCACAAATTTGAACCATAAATATTTTCTCCTTAAATATTTTCTCTTTTTTTTTCTACTACATTATACGCTTGACAAAGAATAATGTCTAATATATAATTTAATATATATTCATAACCTTTAGTTATAGATAAGGAGAGAAAATGGATTTAGTAAAGTTAAAATATTTTTATACGGTAGCAAAATACGAACACGTTACAAAAGCGGCGGAAGAAATTCATATTGCACAGCCTGCGCTTACAAAGACGGTAAAAATACTAGAAAAAGAACTCGGCGTTCCGCTCTTTTATAAAAGCGGTAGAAATATTGCGCTTACCGAGTACGGCAAATTCTTAAAAACTGAACTTGATAAGGTTTTTCCTATATTAGACGGGCTTGACGAAAGACTTGAAAACTTAAAAGAAGAAAGTAGAAAGACTGTTAAACTTAACGTAATTGCATCTTCTACGTCGGTAATGGAAGCAGTTATAGAGTATAAAAAACAAAATCCGTCGGTAATATTTAACCTAATTCAAAACCAAGAAAAACCCGATTGTGATTTGTCGGTTAGAACTAACGATGGTTCGTTTATTGATGAAGGTGTAAAGGTATCAAAGAGTTATCGTCTTAACGAGAAAATATACCTTGCCGTGCCAAAGAACTCAAAGTATGCTAACGTAAAAAGTATAAATCTTGAAAGCGTTAAGGGGGAAGACTTTGTAAACCTTGCCGGTACGAAAACTTTTAGAACTATTTGCGATAAGTTTTGCGCAGTTGCAGGGTTTAAACCGCATATCGTATTTGAATCGGATTCGCTAGTGGCGGTTCGCAATATAATCGGTGCGGAAGCAGGAATTTGCTTTTGGCCGGAATTTACTTGGGGCGAAATAAACTCTGCCGATACCGTTTTGTTAGACATTGCCGACGTGGATTGTTCGAGAGATATTATTATAGAACTTCACGAAAACCATAAATTATCGGAATACGCCGAAGATTTTTATTACTTTTTGATTGACTTCTTAATAAAAAAGAAAGAGTTAAGGTCGTAATTGACAAAAGTATCAGCGTTTGATATAATAATAAAGATTTTTGTAAAAATGAAAAAGTTATGGAAAAATCAACTAAAATGAAAGAGTTTTGGCGAGTGCTTAAATTTACGATTATATCAATAAGTGCAGGGCTAATTCAGATAGGCGTCTATGCGCTTATTAGACTTATAGCACCCTTTCCAGAAGAGAGTTGGCAAGATTACGTGGTGGCGTATACGCCAAGTTTATTGCTTTCGGTTATTTGGAATTTTACTATAAATAGAAAATATACCTTTAAGTCGGCAAACAACGTAAAGGTCGCAATGCTTTTAGTGTTGGCGTTTTACGCCGTATTTACACCATTATCTATTATACTCGGCGCAGTAGTGGTAGGTGCAGTTGCTACCGAAAGCATAGGCGATATAGTTTTCGTAGTAACGCTTTTGCTTAACTTCGTTTTGGAATTTTTATATACAAGGTTTGTTGTTTATAGAAATTCTTGCGATACGGCAGGTCAAAAGCAAGAAGAACTTAGTGAAAACCAAACTGAAAATGAAGAAGTTTAGATAAATAAATGGGGAAAGTTATGCAAGATTACAAAGGTTTTAAGAAGTTTTCAAGAAGAACGAAATGGATCTTTTCAAATAGCGGGGTATTTTCGCTAGGCATAGAACATTTTTTGGCAATGATACCTGCAACAATTTTAGTGCCTATATTAGTTAATAATACCTTCGGTGCAAACGTTATAGACTTATCTTTGGTATTGTTCACTAGTGGTATAGGAACGATTTTGTTTACGCTATTATCAAAAGGCGAAATTCCGGCTTACGTCAGTTCAAGTTTTGCGTATATAGGTCTTACCATTTATCTGATTGAAGCGCAAACGGAAAGTGGAGTTTCACCGCATACGGCGTTTATGTATGTCGGTTGGGCTTACGTGTTTAGCGGTGTTATTTTGGTTGCACTATCCTTCTTATATAAGAAGAAAGGCATAGAGAAAATAATGAGTTTTCTTTTGCCTGCGTCGGTCGTCGGTCCTGCAATATCACTTATCGGTCTTGAACTTGCCGATACGGCGGTTGCAAACGCGGGGTTTAACGTTGCAACGGGTGTATGGGACGGTAACGCAGTAATAGTCGCTATGGTAACGCTTGCGGTTATAATATTGTTTTCACTCTTAAAACATAAACTTTGGAAGAACGCTTCGATAATCGTCGGACTTATAGCAGGGTATATAACCTACTTTATCGTATATGGATTTCCGCAAGAAGGACTTGTAACGTCATCGTTCTTTACCGTGCCTAATTTTAATATTCCTTTCTTAGTATTTCCTAAAAACTGGGCGGGGATGTTGACTGCCGTAATACCTGCGACCCTTATAGTTTTTACCGAAAACATAGGTCGTGTTACCGTTATAAATAGAATGAAGAATAACGACGGGCGCGAATCAACCGTGATGTTTAGCAAGGAATCTATGGGAACGCTTCATAAAGGTCTATTATCGCACGGCGTGGCTACTATCGTCGCAAGTTTTATAGGCTCTGTTCCGAACACAATCTACGCCGAAAATATTGCCGTTATGCGTATTCATAACAACGAGAAAAAGCAAGATCCCGACGAGTTTATAACTAAACTTACCGATCCGTTTTCTTTCGTGCCGTATATTATAGCGTCATGCTTGGCAATTTTATTTTCGTTCGTTGGCGTGTTGCATTCATTCTTAGCAAATATTCCTAAACCTGTAATCGGCGGTATGGAATTGTTTTTATTCGGCATAATTTCCGCGCCAGGTATTCAACTACTCGTCGATCAACGGGTCAACTATAAAAAGATTTCAAATCAAATAATAACAGCCGCCGTGCTTATAACGGGCGTCAGCGGATTAGCAGTCAATTTAGGTATAGTCGAATTAAAGGGGATGAGCCTTGGTTTCGTCGTTGGCGTCGTACTTAATCTAATCGTGCAGTTATTAAAATGGATGGGCAATACTAGCGACGCTATGTCGTTTGAAGAAATGCTTGAAGATATTTTAGACTGCTGTGTTCGTAAGCACAAGGGCAAAGAGATTGTAGAACTTACTACTGCGGAGAAAAAGGTTGTTACTTTCGACGCCGAACAGTTGCTTGATGCAATGCAGTCGAAAATCACGCAAGTACCGTTAGAAGACGAAATGGTTTCGGCAGATTTTGTAAGAGATACGGCTAAACACTCGTTAGGCGCGTCACTTTTATTTGATGGAGAAAAACTTTTATCCATAACCAAAACGGTAAATAATTTATTCGTAGAATTTACTAAGGATGTGATTTCTAATAGGACTATAACAAGTTTTCTTAACGATCATCCCGAAGCCGTGGATTTGGAAGGCGAACTTTTAAGGGTTGATACTTCGCGCAATATTCCTATGCGAAAAATTAGAGATTTGGTTTACGCTATTTTTGGTATAACGAAAAACACCGAAGAAGAGAAAGCCGAAGAGATTAAAGATAACGAAGAAGTTAAATAATTAAAAAAGACGGTAAACTGACCATAATAGCCATAGGGATATAAATTCAA
>CASDPM010000012.1 GCA_949282465.1 uncultured Bacillota bacterium | reverse complement strand
ATATCCCTATGGCTATTACTGTTTGTTACCACGGTTTTAATTTTTTTATTTATTAGCCTATCAAACCTATCATAAGGTTACAAGCAAGAACGATTAGAACGAGCGCGATAGGATACGTTGATGCGTATGCGCCTGCAACGTCTTCGGTTTCTGCGGTATTGATAAGAGTACCGAGTGCGGGAGTACTAGTCATACCGCCCGTAATCGAACCAAGATTGTTAAGAAGCGGTAACTTCAAGACCTTTCCGCCAAGGAAGAAACCTACAATCATAGGTACTATAGTCATAATCACACCACCAAGTAAACCGTAAACGACGATCATTCCGCCACCTGCGTTAGATACTTGTGCAACAAGGTTGACACCACCGTCTACGCCTGCGCCGATAAGGAACAACATAAGACCGAGTTCACGGAGCGCTTTTGCGCTATGAGCGGGAACTTCCAAAGAAAGTTTACCGATACTGCCAAAGTGACCGAATACTAAACACATAATCAAAACGCCACCCGTCGTACCGAGCGAGAAACAAGCGCCGTTAAAGCCTTCGCCCGTAAGCGGAATTTTAATTGCGCCAACCAAAAGACCACATACGATTGCAAGTGCCAAGGGCATAAGACCAAAGTCGTCGCAAGTAAAGAGTTTTTTAGCCTTCTTTTCAGTAGACGCTAAAACGTCACTCTTCAAAAGACCCCTTTCATAATTCATATTAGCCTTCAAGAATTTGGGCATAAGTTGTACGAAAAGAACAACACCGATAACACCGAAAGGATATGCGATAGCGTGACCTAAGGTTACAAGACCTTGTGCGTCGCCTGCAACTTCCAACGCTGCCGAATAACCGGGTGTAGTAGTGAGCGCACCAGAAAGCACGCCTGCCGAGAACGGAGAGCCGATTCCAGGGATAAGCGCAAAACCAACAGCAACGATAGTACCCGACAAAATAATAACGATACCCATCAAAATATAAGTCTTAAAGTTTTTAGCCAAATCTCTAAAAAATTTAGGGCCTGCAATAAAACCAACCGATCCAACGAACATTACAAGACCGATATTTTGTATAACACTCTTATAATATTTTACGTTAGCCGAAGTTTCGTTGAGATGGAAAGAACCTAAAACGGGAAGATCTTCGGGAATTAACGTACAAATAAATCCAAAAAGTATAGCGACCAAGAATACGCCTGCCGTACCCAAAGATACGCCTTTTATGGTTATTCTACCGAGCATATAGCCAAGGGCGGTTACGATAAATATACCTGCTAATAATGCTGCAATACTGTAAACTTTTTTAACTTCAGTGCCCTGTGCAAGGCCTGTAACTGCGCTGTACACCGTCCAAGCAACTACTGCTGCAACAATTACAAGCGCTATTGTAAGCCAAAGCCATTTAAGGCTTTTTTTCTTGGGAGACGACTCGTTACTAACGGGTGTTTCCACAGTTACGTCTTTTTCTTTTTCCATGAATTACTCCTTGTAATTAAATAAAATCATCATTCCCTTTAATCAATATATTATACGTCATTACGCTCGTTTACCCGACCGCAAAAAATACAATCGGGTAATCGATTTTTTAACCTTTTATTAAATAGCAGGTTGTTTGGTGTAGTTAGGAAGAAGTTGCGGAGAGAGTTTTTCGGGCTTTAAGCCTGCGCCGTCAAGTTCCTTAGCAAAGTCTTCAACGTGAGCGAGAGTAAGATCTTTAACTTCAACGCTCTTGCATTTTTCACCAGCGCTCTTACCTGCGTTTCTACCGAATACGATAATATCAAGAAGTGAGTTACCCATAAGACGGTTTCTACCGTGGATTCCCCCTACTGCTTCGCCTGCGACGAAAAGGTTAGGAACGGTCGTACTCATACCGTCAGCGCTGATATCCAAACCACCGTTCTGGTAATGGAGCGTGGGGTAAACGAGAATAGGATCTTTTCTAATATCAATGCCGTATTTACCGAACATACGGAGCATTGCGGGAATTCTCTTTTCAATAGTGCCTTCGCCACCGATAATATCAATCATAGGTGTATCGAGCCATACGCCTTCGCCGTCGGTTGTCTTAACGCCGTTATCACGTCTTTTACATTCTCTAATAATAGAAGATGCGGTAACGTCACGCGTTTCCAAAGAATAAACGAATGCCTCGCCATTTTTGTTAACGAGTTGAGCGCCCAACGACCTTACCTTTTCGGTAACGAGTGCGCCGTAAATTTGAGTAGGTTCAGCAACACCGGTGGGGTGATATTGAAGGGTATCTGCGTAAAGAAGTTTGGCACCTGCACGGTAGCCGAGAACAAGTCCGTCAGCCGTTGCGCCGTAGTGGTTAGAGGTCGGGAAACCTTGATAGTGAAGTCTTCCTGCACCACCCGTTGCTATAACAACGGTCTTTGCCTTAGCAATAGAGATTTCCTTGGTTTCCATATTCATCAAAACAGCGCCTGCGCACTTACCTTCGGTATCCTTAATAAGTTCGATAGCAGCGGTAAAGTCAACAACGGGAATTCCCCTATTTAAAACTTCGTCACGAAGCGTTCTCATAATTTCTGCACCCGAGTAGTCTTTACAAGCGTGCATACGTTTTCTAGAAGTACCGCCACCGTGTGTGGTAATCATAGTGCCGTCTTTATCTTTATCGAACATAACGCCGAGTTCGTTAAGCCACTTAATACAGTCGGGAGCGTCGTTAACGAGTTTATACAAAAGTTCGTGCTTTGCAGCGAAGTGTCCGCCACCGAAAGCGTCAAGATAGTGGATTGCAGGACTGTCGTTAGGTTTATCAGCAGCCTGAATACCGCCTTCCGCCATCATGGTGTTTGCATCACCGATACGAAGTTTGGTAACCATCATAACCTTAGCGCCCTTGTTGTCGGCTTCGATTGCTGCGGACGAACCTGCGCCACCGCCACCGATAACTAAAACGTCAACGTCGTAATCGGGCTTAGATAAATCAATATCCATACCGATTACCCTAGACTTACCTTGCAAAAGGTCAGCGAGTTCGTGAAGAACTTTTCCGCCCTTATTTGGGCCTACTTTAAGTTCTTCGTAAGCGCTATCTATGTAGTCGGGGTGGTTTTCTTTAAGTACTGCTTGCTTTTCGTCAGCAGTCATTCTGCCGAAAAGTTTTTCAAGTCTTTCTTTTCTAGTTGCTTCTACCTTTTTCATTGAAGCAAGTTGTTCGTCTGTATACTTATACATTATAAATCCCCTCCTACTTTTCGATTTCTCTATTGTTATAGAGTTCTTTGAGTTCTTCGATAGGCTTATTCATAAGCGTTTCGATAAGTTCAACGTACTTGCCGTCTTCGATTTCCTTAACTCTATCAATAAGATGTTGAGTTTCAGGAGCAAGATATTTACCGTAAAGTCTTCTAGCAAGTTCAGCAACCTGCGGATGCGAAATCCCTGCGGGACATCTTGACGAGCAAACGCCACACATTACGCAGTCGAAAGATTCTTCGGCACATTCAGCGTAATCGCCACGTTGCGCATACGCGATATACTGCATAACGTTAAGACCTTGCGTACAAGCCTTAGTACAAGCGTTACAACCTATACACGAATAAATTTCGGGATAGAGTTGCATCATAATTTGTTCGGTGGGTTTAATCTTTTCAATATCGTAAACTTGTTTTACGAGCGGAAAGAAAGGAAGCGTTGCAATATACATATTGTCTTCTACCTTCGTTTGGCAAGCAAGACATGCGTGCAATTCTCTTTCACCCTTAATGCGGTAGATCGTCGAGCAAGCGCCACAGAAACCGTTACGGCAACCGCAACCCCTTACGAGTTGATAGCCTGCATATTCCATAGCCTTCATGATGGTAAGGCTTTCGGGAACTTCATACTTCTTACCAAAAAGAAAAATATTTACCATGTTTTCCATTTTCTTTTTCTCCTTAATTTATCAATACTCATTCGGTAATTCATCGAGTTGGTCGAAACGGAATACCGGACCGTCTTTACATACGTATTTAGAACCTACGTTACATCTTCCGCACTTGCCTACGCCACACTTCATACGAAGTTCAAGCGTCGTATAAACTTGTGTTTTTTCAAAGCCTAACGAACGCAAACCTTCAAGCGTGAACTTAATCATGATAGGCGGACCGCAAAGAACTGCTATCTTGTTGGTATCAAAGCCAAGTTCTTTTACGTAGTTAGGAACGAAACCAACGTGACCGTCCCAACCTTCTTGCTCACGGTCAATCGTAAGGTGAACGTTAACGCCTTCGTCAGTCGACCATTCGTTGATGATTTCTTCATAATCCAAAAGGTCGTCTTTACTTCTTGAACCGTAAACTATATCTATCTTGCCGTATCTATCACGGTAGTGTCTACAATAGTTAATAACCGAACGTAAGGGCGCTAAACCAACGCCACCTGCAACGAACAAAAGGTCTTTACCTGCAAACACGTCGTCTACGGGGAAAGGATTGCCGTAAGGTCCACGAACGGTAACTTGTTGACCAACTTCCGCTTGATGTAACCACGTGGTTACGCAACCGCATTTCTTAATGGAAAATTCCATATATTCGGTATTCGTAGGAGAAGAAGTTATCGAGAACATTGCTTCGCCAACACCGGGAATAGATACCATTGCGCATTGACCGGGACGGTGTTCAAAAAGTTTTTTGCCTTCGGGTGAAACTACCCTAAACGTCTTTATATCGGGCGTATCTTTACGCACGTCGATTATCACACCAATTTTCGGAATTAAAGTTTCATTATTCATTTTCCTTACCTCCGAGAGTTTTCATTACTTTAACGATATTCATTGATATAGGACATTTGGCAAGACAACGACCACAACCTACGCAACTAAACATACCGTCGTTATTATCGGGATAATACACGAGTTTGTGCATAAATCTTTGACGGAAACGTTCCTTTTGCGAAAGCCTTGAATTTCCGTGCGCCATCAAAGTAAAGTCGCTATACATACAAGAGTCCCAACACCTGAAACGTTTTACGCCGTTACCCGTGTTGAAATCTTTAATATCGTAACATTGACAAGTAGGACATACGAAAGTACAAGTTCCGCAACCCAAACAATGCGACGAAAGTTCATCCCACGCCGGCGAATCAAAATATTCTTTGGTCTTGCCTGCGCCGAACTTTTCAGTCGAAAGGTCTTTTAGCGGAAGTTTATCCATAATAGCATTAATGGCTTTCTTTTGTTCTTCAACAACGTCTTCACCACATTCTTCTGTAACGCTAGAAACTGCTTTCAAAAGTTTTTCGCCCTTTTCGGTATTTGCTTTTAAGTACAAATCCGTTTCAGTCTTCCATGCGGTAACGTCCCCTGCGGGGCTTGACGGATCTATACCGAAAGTCTTACAAAAACAAGTTTCGGCAGGTTTTCCACAAGCGAGCGAAACGATAACGCCCTTTTCCCTTCTAGACGCATAATAGGTGTCGATGGGTTCAGAAAGGAAAACTCTATCTAAGATTTCAAAACTCTTAACGTCGCAACCGCGAACGCCGAATACTACGAAATCTTCTTTTTCCGTTCTATTGTCAATAATTTCAATGTTCTTTCCCTGTGTTTTGAATTCCATAAGGTTTTCAGTTTGGGGAAAGAAAAAGTCTTTTGCACTTCTCGTGGTATTGAGAGCGTTGCTCATTTGAACGCCGTCTTCCCAAAGTTTGAAACTTGCAAGTCCGTTCTTGCCGTCCACGGGAATATATAATTTTGCATTTTCCGCAATCAAAGCGAAAAGTTTATCTAAATTCGATAACGATATTTTACGCATATTATTCATCCCCCTTGTTTACTGCTTCGGAAGGTTCTAAATCTTCCTTAGTGTAATTTACGAGCGGTGCGCGACTGCCTATTTCTTCACCTGCTTGGTAATCGCCGTAGAAACTGTTTATATCTTTTATAAACTTACGGTTAAGAAGATGAAGTGGAATATGTTGCGGACATACCCTTGAACATTCGCCACAGTCGGTACAACGACCAGCAACGTGGAACGCACGGATTATGTGGAACATCTTTTCTTCAAAACTATCTGAAATAGCCTTGTTTTCAACGCCCGAGTTGGGGTTACCAAACACGCACTTTTCACAAGTACAAGCGGGGCAAATATCACGGCAAGCGTTACAACGAATACAACGCGACAACTCGTTCTTCCAGAACGCATATCTTTCGTCAGCACTCATCTTTTCAAGTTTTTCAACTTCGTCAAAACGATTACTGTCTAAAACTTCACCGTCGTCGCCGATAAGTTCGTCGTAATAAACGTGCTTTTTACTCTTACAGTTTAAGCATCTTTCGGCAAGAACGCCCTCACGAGATACCGTCTTTTTGCCGTCGTAAAGCGTTTCAACTACGATATTGTCGCCGTCACGCGTTGCGCCTAAAACACTTTCGCTAACCGTTTCTTTAATCTTATCAATATCAACCATACCGTCGCAAGGAATACCAACTGCGTAAACCTTTTCTTTATCAAAACGGTGTTCGGTCAAAAGTTGATTGAAACTATAAGTATCGCAAGGTTTAAGGAAAACCAAAACTTTACCGTCTTTCTTTGCTTCTTTTACGAGATATTTGGAGAAGTTAGCCCCACAAAATTCACCGTAAACGAAATCTTTATCGAGTTCTTCAACCGTAGTAAAAACTGCGGGGGTTACGTCGTAAGTAAATTCACCTTTCTTCCAACCGAGCACACGGTTAACCGTACCGTCGGCAAGAAGTGCTTTTGCCTTTTCAAGCAAAACTTCACGCGTTACTTTCTGCATCTTAAATCCTCCAGTCTCTTATTTTTGCCAAGTTTAGCAACCGTTTGAGCAAAATCGTTCATAGTTGCAGCAAACTTTGCGCCTTCGGCAGCCGAAACCCATTCAACACGGGTTCTTTCTTTTTCAATACCGAGATAATCAAGCATTGAGAAAAGAAGAGCCATTCTTCTTCTAGTAAAATAGTTACCGGAAGTATAGTGGCAGTCCCCAGGGTGGCAACCGCAAAGTATAACGCCGTCCGCGCCCCTTTGGAATGCACGGAGTATAAACATAGGATTTACACGGCACGAACAGGGTACGCGAATTATCTTTACGTCCGCAGGGTAAGCCAACCTATTGTTACCTGCAAGGTCAGCGCCGGCATACGAACACCAGTTACAACAAAACGCCACGATTAAGGGCTTATATTCTTCTACTTGCATATTGCGTCTACCTCCGCCATAATCTGTTTATTTGCAAAGCCTTTCAAATCCATTGCGCCTGACGGACAAGCAACCGTACAACATCCACAACCTTGGCAAACCGCCTCGTTAACTGATGCAACACGGCGAACAACCGTCGTTCTATTAGGCATACGGAATTCCTTATCAACGTAAGAGATTGCGCCGTACGGACATACCCTTTCACACGAAGAACAGCCGTTACACATAAGTTCGTCTGACTGAGCAACGCACGGGTTACCCGTAAGTTTATCTTTGGAAAGAAGACCGATAACCTTTGCGGCAGCGGCACTAGCCTGCGAAACCGTTTCGGGAATATCTTTCGGACCTTGACAAGTACCCGACAAGAACACGCCTGCCGTAGGACTTTCTACGGGACGAAGTTTGGGGTGCGCTTCGGTAAAGAAGTCGTTCGTGTCCATACTTGCCGTAAGCATTGTAGCGAGCGGTCTTGCCGACTTATCGGGTTCGATTGCCGCTGCAAGAACTACTAGGTCTGCTTCAATGTTTAATTGTTTATTAGCAAGAAGGTCGGACGCTCTTACCATAAGTTTATCGCCTTCGGGCGAAACCTTGCCAACCATACCTTTAATATAATGTACGCCGTATTCTTCAACTGCACGACGATAGAATTCGTCAAACGCCTTACCCGGGGTTCTTACGTCGATATAGAATACGTAAACGTCGGTATCGGGATATTTATCACGGGTAAGCATAGCGTGCTTTGCCGTGTACATACAACAAATCTTAGAGCAGTATTCTTTGCCCTTTTCCGCACAAGACGAGCAACGCGAGCCTACGCATTGAACGAAAACGATTGTGTGGGGGTGTTTACCGTCGGACGGACGGAGAAGTTTACCTGCCGTAGGACCTGCCGCGTTAGTTAAACGTTCAAATTCAAGCGAAGTGATAACGTCTTTACTTTGGTTATAAGCAAATTCGTCGAACTTGTCCATACTGATAGGATTAAAGCCGGTAGCAACGACGATTGCGCCGTACTTTTGTTCGATAACTTCGTCCTTTTGAGTATAGTCGATAGCGCCTGCGGTACAAACTTTGGAACATACACCGCACTTGCCCGTTTTAAGCATTGTACAATAGTTTGCATCGATAGTAGCAACCTTCGGAACTGCTTGTGCAAACGGAATATAGATTGCGCGACGGTTGTCCATGCCCAAGTTAAATTCGTTGGGAACTTTCTTCATAGGACATTTTTCAGTACAAAGTCCGCAACCCGTACAAACGTCTTCCTTAACGTAACGTGCTTTCTTATTGATTTTAACGGTGTAGTTACCTACGAAACCGTTAACTTCGGTAACTTCACTATACGAATAGATTTTAATCTTTTCGTTTTGAGCGACGTCAACCATCTTTGGCGTAAGAATACAAGCCGCGCAGTCGAGCGTCGGGAAAGTTTTGTCTATTTGAGCCATCTTACCACCGATAGTAGGTTTCTTTTCTACGATATCTACTTCGTAACCTGCCTCGGCAATATCAAGAGCCGTTTGGATACCTGCGATACCACCGCCTATAACGAGCGCGCGCTTGGTAACGGGGCTTTCACCGGGAACGAGCGGAGCGTTAAGATTAACTTTCGCAATAGCCGCTTTACCTAAAATGATAGCCTTTTCAGTACCTATCGGCATTTCTTTATGTACCCAAGAACATTGTTCTCTAATATTTGCAATCTCAACCATATAAGGGTTAAGACCTGCTGCGGCAGCCGTCTTACGGAATGTTGCCTCGTGCATTCTGGGCGAACAAGAACAAACTACGATACCCGTAAGGTTATGTTCCTTAATGGCGTCTATTATAATGTTTTGTCCTGCCTGAGAACACATATATTGGTAATTAGTGGAGAAAACAACTCCGGGTTCGTTTTTAAGTGCTTCGGAAACAGCAACTACGTCAACCGTACCTGCAATGTTACTACCGCACCAACATACGAATACACCTATTCTTTGCATATCTTCCTTTCTCCTCACTTACTGTATTTTCTAAACGCGCTGACGAGTGCCTGTTGGGGCATATCTTCGTCGATAATAGAAGGAATATCTTCTGCTTTCAAGTGATTTGCGCCTTGTTGTCTTACGACTTCAAGACGTACTGCTTCAACGATTTTTGCAGGTTCAACACCACGGGGGCATCTATCGATACAAGCAAAACACGATAAACATTTATATATAGACTTGGATTTCATCAACGGTTCGATATCGCCCGTTTCCACCATGTAAACGAACTGGTGGGGATGATATTCCATTTCCCCGTAAGACGGACACGTTCCGGAACACTTACCGCAACGCATACATTTTAATGGATTTACTCCGCTTTCACGGATTATCTCTTTGCGAAGATTTTCGTTAGTTCTGTCCATTTCAATCCTCCTTTACGCCAAGCGCTTCGGCAAGAAGTTCGGTAATATAAACGACGGGAACTTCCTTACCGTTCTTATCAAGATTATATTTGCACAAGGGGCAAGCGGTAACTATCATTTCCGCGCCGTGCGATTTTGCACTCTTGCAAACTTTTCCACTCTTTTCAATCGCAACGTCCTTATCTTCGATAATGGTGTAACCACCGCAACATTCGTTTCTATACGGGAATACTACGGGTTCTGCACCGAGCGCGCGAATCAAATCTTCTATAATGCTGGGGTTTTCGGGATCGTCCATTTGCATAACGCTATTAGGACGGAGAAGTAAGCAACCATAGTACGCGCCTATCTTCTTACCCGTTAAAGGATTAACTACTTTTTCCTTGATTTTGTCGTAACCCACTACGTCGCGAAGAAGTTCAAGATAATGCAAAACTTGCGTTTCGCCGTTATACGGTTCTTCAAGCGCCATGTAGTTATTCATACGGTCGGTGAACGAATCACGGTTTTCTTTAATCGCTTGGTTAGTTTGCTTAATTACGTTGTGGCACGCCGAACATACCGAAACGAGCGGTTGCCCTTTTTCTTTTGCCTCTACGAGCGCTCTTGCCGACGAAAGTTTGGTCGCTATTTCGTTAGACGCTGTAGTGAACACACCGCCACAACATTGCCAGTTTTCAATTTCTTCCAAAGTCACACCGAGAACTTCTGCGCATTTGCGGGCGTAAACGTCCAACTTTTTCGCTTTCGTTTTTAGGGTGCATCCGGGAAAATAACTTACTTTCATTTGGTGTCTCCTTTTATACCATTTGTTCGGGGTGGAAAACCTCGTCAAACTTTTCTTCCGTTAAAAATCCTAATTCCACGCAAGCCTGTTTCAAAGAAATGTTATCTTTGTAAGCCTTTTTCGCAGTCTTTGCAGCGTTTTCATAACCGATATACGGGTTGAGCGCCGTTACAAGCATAAGCGAATTGTGGAGATTATGCGCCATCTTATCTTTATTTGCTTTGATACCTACCGCACAGTTATTATTGAACGATACGATAGATTCTGCAAGCAATCTTGCCGATTGCAAGAAGTTATATATACATACGGGCATGAACACGTTAAGTTCGAAGTTACCCTGCGACGCAGCCATGCCGACTGCAACGTCGTTACCCATAACTTGAACGGCAACCATGGTAACCGCTTCGCATTGAGTGGGGTTAACTTTACCCGGCATTATCGAAGAACCCGGTTCGTTTTCGGGAATAAAGATTTCGCCCAAGCCGTCTCTCGGACCGCTTGCAAGCCAACGAACGTCGTTTGCAATCTTCATCATATCGCAAGCGAGAGCCTTGATTGCGCCGTGAGCGAATACGAGTTCGTCTTTGGAAGTAAGAGCGTGGAACTTGTTGGGTGCGGTAATAAATTCCTTACCCGTAAGAAGCGCAACTTTTTCAGCGACCTTTTCAGCAAAGCCCTTGGGGGTATTGAGTCCCGTACCAACTGCCGTACCACCGAGTGCAAGTTCGTGTAAAGGTTTAACGGCGAGTTTCAAAAGTTCAACGTCACGTTCTAAACTCGAACGCCATCCGCTAATTTCTTGACTGAACGTAATAGGCGTTGCATCTTGAAGGTGAGTTCTACCACTCTTTACGATACCTTCGTTTTCCTTTTCCAAACGCTTGAACGTTTCGATAAGAAGTTCAACTGCGGGAATAAGTTTATCTTCGATAGCGATAACTGCGGAAATGTGCATAGCAGTCGGGAAGGTGTCGTTAGACGACTGGCTCATATTAATGTCGTCGTTAGGGTGAAGAAGTTTTTTGCCGAGAATTTGATTTCCCCTGTTTGCAATAACTTCGTTAGCGTTCATGTTGGACTGTGTGCCCGACCCCGTTTGCCATACGACCAACGGAAAATTGTCGTTAAGAATACCGCTTATAACTTCGTCGCAAGCGCTCTTAATTGCTTCAACCTTTTCAGCCGTCATCTTTTCGGGACGGAGTTCGTGGTTCGCCATAGCCGCTGCTTTTTTGAGAATACCGAACGCATGCGTGATTTCACGGGGCATAACTTCAATGCCGACGCCTATTCTAAAGTTCTCACTACTACGTTGTGTTTGCGCTGCCCAAAGTTTGTCTGCGGGAACTTTTACTTCGCCCATAGAGTCGTGTTCAATACGATAATCCATAATAACTCTCCAAATTTTAGTCTTTTATTTTTTGGTAGAAATAGGCTTTCCATGCACATAGCATAAAAAGCCAATCATCCATTTTCGACAATATT
>CASDPM010000011.1 GCA_949282465.1 uncultured Bacillota bacterium | reverse complement strand
AAGAATTTGAAAAGTTTATTGTTGTAGTTGACAATCAAACTTATCGCGCCTTTTTTTCGGTCCTATTCTACACAGGAAGGCGCAAAGGCGAAGTTCTTGCCCTTTCCCCTTCCGACGTTCTTAAAGACACTATAAAGTTTAATAAATCACTTACAAGAAAAACGCTTGACGACAGCACATACAAGATTACTTCAACAAAAACCGAAAAAGTAGCAAGCACGCCGATTTGCGAACCATTAAAAAAGGAACTGCAAAATTATACAGTTCCTAAAGGTCCTTTCTATTTTGGTGGCGATTCACCGTTGACCGATAATACTTTGCGCAGAGCATTTAATAAATATGCAGCAATTGCCGGGGTTAAACAAATTAGAGTTCACGACTTGCGACACTCTTTCGTTTCTATGCTAATTCATTTAGGCGCAAACCTTACAGTCGTTGCTGATTTAATCGGCGACACGCTTGCACAAGTAACTAAAACTTACGCTCATTTATACGAAGAAGATAAGCATAAAATTATCGGAAAAATCGTCTAAATTTTATATAATTTTGCCCGAAAAATCAACGTCAAATGTTACTAAAATGTTACTAAATTAAAAAAACCACTATATATTGTGGTCTAAAACTAAATTTTATCTATATATTTGGTGTGTAGACAATCGCGTCTCCCCTGCCATAATCTCATTTTTACAATCGTAAAAATGAGATTATTTTTTTACAAAAATTTCAAAACCACATTAAATATTTTACTGTATTTAATTATATTTGTCAATATAATTATCAAACCTGCACAAAAAGAAAAGTCGCTTTTGTTTAAGCGACTTTTTAATTCCTTGAAATAAAAATTATTCAGGTTTTTTTTCAAGTTTAATATCAAATTCACCAAGGTGATTTACTTTGAAACCGTTTGCCTTAAATTCTTCATAATCAAATGCTTCAAGTTCATCAATTGCAAGTTTATGGAATTCGTAGAAATTATGCCACCAAGTTTGATCACTACCAAGATCGGCAGACAAATAAGCGTCGGCAATATCGCAACCCATTGCAGGTGCAACGTAGAACGCGCCCATTGCTAAAACGTTTACACCATTACCGGTTATAGCCCTACGAGCAGCAGGAACACTTTCAACAACACCTGCGTGAACGTGCGGACATTTACTTGCAGCAATATGAATACCCATACCCGTACCACAAAACAAAAGCGCTCTTTCAAAATTCCCTTCGGAAATTTGCGCACCAACTCTTAAACCAACCCTATGGAACATATTTTCAGTATCATTAGGATCACTATCAACAGTAACGCCGAGATCTGTTATTTTCCAACCTTTTTCTTTTAAATGAGCAACAACAGCTTCCTTTAAAGGAAAACCAGCAAAGTCAGCACCAACAACCAAATATTTATCTTTTATAGTCTTCATATAACAAAACTCCTTATTTTTCTATTATTTTACACCCAAAAAAAGGCGTTGTCAATCCAAAATCAAAATTCAATAATAAAATATTGATAAATCACACAAAATAACTACAAGAAACAATGAACACTCTTTTTTACGTATTAATTATAGTTTATATAGTAGCAATCAACCTTTACGGTATTCTTATGTTATATTTTCAAAAAAAAGCACGAGAAGACGGCGACGAAGAAAACATAACAATAAGCGATACAAAACTAATGCTTACAGGTCTTTTAGGCGGTGCATTAGGCATTTATGTTTTTATGTTCGTACTTAAATACCGTCTAAAAAGTTTAATTATGATGGTGATAATGCCTGTTTTTATAGCATTAAACGTTTACTTAGTAATTACAGCGCTAAACGGTGGTTTTGGAGTTTTCTTTTAACTCTACAAAGAATTCAACACCTTTGGTAAAGAAGAAATTAAATCACTTGCCGTAGTGGAATATTCATTTCCTTCTTCTTGACAAAACTCACCACATTTACCAAAAATATAAGACGCAACGGCAACAGTTTCAACAATATCATCACACCTTGCAAGTAACCCACAAGTCAGTCCACTTAATACGTCACCACTACCCGCTTTTGCCATTCCCGAACAACCCGTAATATTGATAAAAGTATCACTCCCGTCGGTTATGATGCTAGTCGCACTCTTTAAGCAAACGGTAACGCCATACTTCAAAGCAAACGATTTAGCAAGTTCAATAGAATTTTGTTCAACTTTTTCTTTATCAATGTTTGACAAACGACAAAACTCCCCTACGTGTGGAGTTATAACAACGCTACATTTTTTATCTTTTAAGATATCCACCCCATGTGTAGCAATTGAATTTAAGCCATCAGCATCAATTATTAGTTTTCCGTGATAATTTTTCAACAAATAAGCGATGATATTATAAACATCTTCGCTTACACCCATTCCCATTCCTATTGCGATTGAATCAAAATGTAATATTTTTTGCAATATTTCTTGATCAAAAATCACAAATCCTTCTTTATCAGGAACAGTTATTAAAATACATTCAGGATTCAACCCCGCGTAAGTAGAAAATAAACTTTCGGGAACGATAAGATAAGCATACCCACTACCCATTTTTAAACCTGCCAAAGCATTTAAGGATAATAATGCACTACCGAAAAATTGTTTACTACCACCAAAAATCGCACATTTTCCAAAACACCCTTTATGAACGTTTCTATTTCTTTTACCGAAATAATTCGCCACGTCGGAATTATTTAGAATTAAAGCAAAATCTTCTCCCCAAATCGAAATGCCTATATCTTTCGCAACGACTTTCCCCGAATAATCCAATCCGTCGTTCAAAAAATGTCCTAATTTATACTCTTGAATAGCAATCGTTAAGTCCGCGCGAACGGCAATACCCATGGGTTTGCCCGTGTCAGCATTTAAACCACTTGAAATATCGCAAGATATAACGTAACAACCACTATTGTTTATCAATTCAATAATTTGTTTATAGTTATCGGTTATATTGCGACTTAACCCCGTCCCAAATATACAATCAACAATTATATCAAAGGACTCGTCAAAAATCTTAACGTCATCCATACTAGCACAAAACAACTTAACGTTAAAACCGTGTTTTTGTGATAAAAGTTTAGCAACAACCATACCGTCTTCGCCATTATTACCTTTACCAACACAAACCAAAACACGACCACCCTTAAAACGAGAAAAAATTTCATCAGCAACGGCTGCCCCTGCACGCTCTACAAGTTCGCTAGATGATATACCAAGTGTTTCAATAGTAAACAAATCAGCATCACGCATTTGCTTACATGATAATACTCTCTCCATCAATTCTCCTTAAAATCGTTCAACGCAAAATCAATTTCATCATAAGAAAAACCTTTTCCTAGCAAATATCTATACGCCTTTGCTAAATTTTCTTTTGTGATTTCCTTATTTCTTAAATATTTTTCCGCAACAGATTTTGCATTTTCTTTTTGCGGAACGTTTACCATTGTATAAGCTAAATCTATATCATCTTTGCGAATACCTTTAGTCATAAGTTTATACGTAATCAACTTTTTTCCTTGGTTTTTAGAACAACTTTCTATATATTGTCTGGCATAATCAACATCATTAACGTAAGAATATTCCTTAAGTTTATCAATAACGTAATATGCAATTTGTTCCGAGTAACCTTTACTCAAAAGATATATCTTTACTTGCTTTTTTGTTTTAAGTGATTTAGCAACGTATGCAATAGCCTTATTAAGCGCCTCTGCCTTTTGACCATCAAACGTTATTTCATCAATTTCTTTATCGCCAAGTTCCACACCAACTTTTAATCGATACTTTAAAACAAGTTCTAACGATAACGCAAACTTAAACTCCCCGTCAATAAAAATATTACAACGTTCTTTATTTCGTTCTTGTATTGAAATCTGAGTTACCTTCGCCATGATCACACCCTAAAAGTATAAAACCCCTCATATAAAAATTGAGTTTTAATAGCGCCACAAAAATAATCGTTTAATTCCGCAACAAAATTATCCAAATCATTTTC
>CASDPM010000010.1 GCA_949282465.1 uncultured Bacillota bacterium | reverse complement strand
AATCCGTAAGGATTTATTTAGTTGTCGCAATTCCCTACGGGAAGAGCGACAAAGAGCGTTTTTTATTTTTGCGTTTTCTCGCTAAGTTTAGGTTCAAGTGAACTTGTAGTATTATGATTGCCCCAACGAATAGTTGGGTGAACGTGATTGCTACAATTTATTTTTCTCCACTTTGACGGTGGAATACCGAATAACGATTTAAAAGCGTTAATATAACTGCTTTGAGAACAAAAACCGTTGTCGAGCGCAATATCGATTATGAGTTTAGATTTGTCCATAAGCATCACCAAAGAGTTATGCAAACGCTGTTCTAAAACGTATTGAACTAAGGTTTTTCCTACGTAAGACTTAAACTGACGGCAAAAGTGTCCGTGACTGTAATTAGTAGTTTTTACCATGTCGGTAATAGATTGTTTTAAGAATGTGGGATCGTCAAATTTATCAAGGAACTCGCGTAGCCATGGTGGGTATTTACTTATAAGGGTTATTTGCGATTCTACGTAAAGTCCAAGAAGGTAAGCGACGATAGAAGAGTGTACCGATTCGAGTAAAAGACGTTGGGGTTGAGTGTTGACGTTGTTGAAAATATTAAGCCTGTTTTCCAAGACTTCCACCGTTTGTGGTGGAAATTTTACTATAATCGGACCAGATATAAAACTTAATTGTTCGTAAAGGTTTGGATCGATAACGTTGCAAATAGCCTTCATTTTCTCGTCGGAAATAGATATGTTGCGGTGCCTTATTTCGAGTTGTTTTTTGTTTTCGAGTTTATGCAATATTCCCGGCTTGATTATAAGAAAAGAATCGGGCGCTAACTTTACGAAGTAATCGTTCACGTATTGCTCTAAAACGTTAGGATAGAGTGGATAAACCATTTCCCAAAACGTGTGAATATGTGGTTGAGCGTTTATGGCGTCGGTTATCTGGGTGTACGGCGAATATTTAATTGTTTCATCATTATAAACGTCAATCATAATCTTCGCATTTCCAGTTTTCGATATATTCTATATAAGGAACGTCCTTATCAAATTTAATAGGCAAGAATGCGTACGTTGCTAACGAAGTGTTTTCTTTTGTTAACGAACTAAATATTTTATGAATTTCTTCGGGTGGGCGTTCGCCTGTGAAGATTTGCCTATGAAGTTCGTCGGTGTTGGGCATGTCTTTTGGATGTGGTAAATCAGTTAGCCATTTATCGGCGACCGCTATGTATAAATCTTTGGTCGGGTGTTGTAATACGCAAGAAAATTGATAGCCGAAGGAATTGTCGTATTCGTCGTTAACACACGCCTTTCCCAAATCGGTAAACGTGGTAAAGTCGTCACTAATTTCCGCAATTCTCGTGGCGTTGGGGAAATAAGACGTAGTTCCCGAAGTTAAGATATATTTTTTACCCTTTCTCTCAAAAAAACAAGGGGCTTCTCTCGTAAACGGGGGATATGGCGATTCGAAATGTTTGGTTAATTGATCGGTAACGTCTTGATAATCAGGTGTTAATTTTTGGCAAATTATATGAGTGTGAGGTCTTTCATAGATTATGTACGCCGTGCCGTCAGGGCGCTTGACTAAATCAAAGTCGCCCATAGGCATATCAGGTTGTTTTATAATTTTTTGGACGGTATAAGGCCCTTTTAGATTGTCGGAAGTTGCGACCGCCATGGTTGATTCTCCCCAGTCGGGGGAAAGAAAGCGTCCAGCCGTTTTTGCCCATATAACGTATTTTTTCGTAACGTCGTTATAAATTAAATGCGGTCTGTCCATAATCATAGATGGGTGGAAGGGATTATTTTCGTCGTCACTTTTCAAAATAGTGCCTTCGTTTTTCCAGTTATATAAATCATTAGAAGAATAAAGATTAACGCCATTGTGCCAAATTTTGCATTGACCGAAAGCGCGCCCAGTAACGCCTTCTTTATTTTCGCCCAGCCAGTAAAATTTTCCGTCAATGAAATAAATTGAACTGCCGTGCGCTTGTATTCGGTTTCCGTCTGTATCTAGCCAAACTTTATTGTTTTTGATTTCTGTATTCATTTTCCTTTTTTCCATTATTATTTATTATTATACCAAAAGAATACAAAAAAATCACGGTAAAGTAAACTTTTAATGTAAATTATTTTAAATGTCAAAAAATTGCAATTTTATATGAAAAATAGGGGTAGAATTGATTGCCTTTAATATGATATAAAAAATTAAGGGGCTTATTCCGTTCTATTTTGAAGTTGCTGATTAGGATTTTAAAGCACAAAACCTTTTAGGTTTTGTTTTCAAATAAAGCAGGCAAGTGATAATTAAAAAAAGACGAGTTTGGAAATAGTTTATTTTTTTTAACGTTCAAACCTGACAAATAAGGAGAATTATGAAAAACAAATTTATCGTTTTTTTGACATTGATATTAGGGTTGACTTTGACGTTATTTCTTCTCGTTGGCTGTGATAATTCAACACCGCCACCGTCTGGGGATGCAGAATATAAAATAACGAATATCCCTACCGATAGAGAACTTGTCGTCGGTGGGGAAGTTACGCTCGGTTATTCGGTAACGCCTACAACGGCAACGGTTGGTGTTATAGATTTTACAAGTTCTAATGAAGAGTGCGCTACAATCACGTCAGCGGGAAAACTTAACGCAGTTGCCGAAGGGCGTAGCACTATTGCTTTGACCGTTGACGGCAACGTAGAAGATTCTTTTGTTATAAACGTCGTTTCTAATGAAAAGAAAATAACGTCGATAACCATTGCCGATGTTGGTGACGATATAACTCTTACCCTAAATGAAACGATTTTGCTTACGTATGACGTTGAACCGATAAATCATACCGACGCTATTTCGTGGGAGTCGGACGAACAAACGGTTGTAAGTGTTGACCAAGACGGTTTAGTAACCGCGATTTCGCTTGGCAACGCAACAGTAACCGTTAAAAATGCGGACGGGTCTAAATCTGACACGTTAAGTATCCGTGTTGTAGACGCAAAATCTTTCACCGCCGATTTTTCAAATGCTAGTTATTTGCCTGACACTAAACGCGTAGAGTTTAAGAATGGTGACGATATACTTGCTTATACGTCTTCGGTAGACGAGCAAAATAGGTTCTTGACAATAGAAACTTATAAGGGTGCAAAATACGTTAGTCTTACTAACGCTTATAAAAATGAGTATAACACCTTTGCGTTTGTTCTAAATAATCAACTCTATAAAGGAATAGAATATACGTTTGCAATGAATTTGCAATTAACTTACGGTCAAAGTGCTACGGGTATAGCACTTTGTTATGCCAACGATCCCGCAAATGCTAGAATAGTTACGCCGTCGGACGCTAACGCTGATTATAACGTGCTTGCTACGAATACTAACGGGTTTAATAGGGTGGAATTTACATTTACTTGTCCGCAAGATATGAGTTCGCTTTTCGTGGTCGTTTGCGATTTTAATGGTCAAAACGTTATGGCGATTAACGAATTGTCAATAAGTCTTACCAAAGACTTCGTTTCATCAACCGGAACGATAATAAATAAATACGTTGAAGATTTCCGTTTTGCAACAATTATGTCAGAAGGTGAAAATGCAGGTGCGCTTATTGACGTTGACGCGTCGGGGCGCCAGTTCTTCTATGCGCCTAAAATGCATGAGAATTCCGTTAACTCTTTGGAAACGGAAAACGGCGTAAGATATTTTGTAAAGACCAACACTTATACCGAAACTTTTACGCCTAATCAAATGATCTCTACGTTTGCAATCGAACAGGGTAAATCGTATTCGGTAACGGTTGAGTATAAAACGGTTAACACGCATAACGGCAGTTTCTTTATTTACTATGCGCCTGATATGAGTTCGCAAATAGGTGAAGAAATTGTAAACGGTGGGGAAAATATTACGGATAGCGTGAACTGGACGTTTACCGCTCAAAAATCGTCGGATGGAATATTATTTTCTATGAACGACTTTAAGGGCGATAACAAACTTATGGTTTCAAAAATTATCATAGAAGAAATTCAAACACCTGCAAACTGATTACAAGGATTACATAATGAAAAAGACTGCAAAACTTATTAAAGATAAACCGAAAATGGATAAAGCGCACAGACCTATCTTGATAGCGTTGTGCGTGGTGTTCTTTATTTATACGATCACGCTCATTTTTCCGTTTGCTTGGATGATTTATAATTCGGTAAGAGATCATATAGATTTTATGTTTAGGCTATGGGAAGTTCCTAATCAAATACTTTTTTCAAATTATTTGGACGTGTTTAGTGAATTTGATCTTTTACCCATGCTCGGCAACTCTATTATAATTTGTGTGGCAGTTCCCACGCTTACGATATTCATGAGTAGTTGTTTGGCTTATGCACTTACTAAGTTTAACTTTAAGATTAACAAAATTATATATTTAATCGCAATCTCGAATATGTTTATTCCCGTTGCAGGCTCGGTTGCATCAATGTTCAAGTTGATGAGTGATTTACATCTTATTAACAATCACTTTGGTTTTATAATCATGTCGAGCGCGGGTACGGGTTTTAATTTTCTTTTAATGTACGCGACGTTTAAAAATATTTCGCCAACTTATTCCGAAGCGGCTGAAATAGACGGGGCGGGACAATGGCGAACATTCTTACAAATTATAATGCCACAAGTTATACCTGTTTGCACTTCCATTTGGCTTATAAGTTTTATCGGAGTTTGGAGTGCTTATGAAACGCCCTATTTATTCTTGCGTTCACACGAAACTATCGCTACGGGTATTAAAAGTATTAGTGACAGTGTTGAAGGTGGGGAAATGAATGGGCAATATCCCAAACTTTTCTGCGCTATTATAATAACTACAATTCCTATGATCGTACTGTTTTTAGTCTTCCAAAACAAGATTATGAGTTTCAGTATGGGTGGCGGAATTAAAGAATAAAGGAGATTTTTTATGAAAAGAATAGTTGTGTTTTTATTGACGTTAGTAATGGCTTTGTCAACTTGTTCGCTTTTCGGTTGCGGTGGTGGAAACACCGGCGAGGGCGTGCTAGATATTACCTTTTATAAGGGTGGTTACGGTGAAAAGTGGATTAACGATGCTTGTGAAGAATATAAAAAGAAAAATCCCGATTTTAAATATAATTTAATACCTGAATCGGCGCAAGACTGTAACGCGGCTTCGGCGCTTAAAGCAGGTTCGGATTTGTCCGATATTTATATGGCTAATGACAACGGGTTTAACGAATTTATTTCAAGCGGTTATATTGAACCGATAAAAGAAGTTTACGACTCTAAAGTTCAAACGAGTAACGGTGAAAAGACCGTTTACGATTTTCTTATTCCCGTTGCAAGGGATAGATATTGGAGACAAAAGGTCGCAGGACAGGGTGATAACTTGCCGTGGGCAGTTCCTCTTTCAATCCTTCCAGGTGCAATGGTTTATAGCGAAGAAATATTGCTTAGTACCGTTCATCAAACTAGCAGTTTTGAAGTAGACGGTGCAAAAATTAGTGAAGGCAAATGGATTGCTCCGCCCGAAACGATAGACGAATTGATGGCGTATTTTTACGATATAAACAAGGCTAACGAGGGTAAAAGCGAAAACGATAAAATAGTGCCTTTTGGATGGCCTGGGTCATCGCCGAACATACTTTTCTTCGTGCTTTATCAATGGTGGGCGGAAAGTCAAGGCGTTAACGTAAGTAATTATAGTGGTCAAGGCAGTTGGTACGATTTTTGGAACTTTGGAAACGTGACCACCGATCCTACCCAACCGCAAACGCTTTCACTTTCTGTGTTTGAACAAACGGGACAGCGTGAAGCAATAGATACTCTTCGTTCCTTAATTTTCGATAGTCAAGGAAATTACGTTAACAGTTTAAGTTCGGTTAACTCCACGAATATAACGTCGTTAGGGCAAACCTTCGTTGGTGGACGCGCAAAAATTGCCATAGCACTTGCGTCTTCTTTCTTGGAAAACGAATGTAAAACTTGGGTTAACCCAGATACTCCCACCTATAAGTTTATGAACGTTCCTTCGCTCAACTCTTACACGGGTAATCAACTTTGTTATGCGTCGATAGGCGAAGTTATGTATATTCCTACTAAGGCAGTAGACAAGAGTTTGGCAAAAGACTTCTTGGTGTTCTTGTCGCAAGAAAGTCAGGTGGTTGACTTTGCAAGAAAGACGGGTAGTATAAGACCGTTTGATTGCGATCCGGTAACGATTGACGGCAGTTTTGCTTGGACGGAATTTAATAGGTCGGTTTTCAATGTTTACAAGAATAGTGAAATGCTAATTGCATACCCTAAGAACGTTCAAAATAAAGACTGTATATCCGATATATATAAATATGCAACCCCGCATATGTTTGGTGCTGTTCCGCTTGAAAATTTGCTTGCTAATTTAAAGACTAAGACGGGTGCAGAGTTAATGCAATTAGTTAAGGAAGAAACTACTGACGATTTTGAGGGTTATCAAAGCACATACGACATGCAATGGGCAAACTAAAAGGTTAATCAATGAGTATAGAAGTTAAAAAGAAAAAATTAAGGGGCTCGCAAATAGGGTTCTTTATAGCGCTTATCGCATATCCGTTAATTCAATGGGGAGTATTTTGGTTTTACGTTAACGTTCAAACTATTGCTCTTACTTTTCAAGAATATACGGGGGAAACGCTACGTTTCGTAGGGTTAGATAACTTTATCAGAATAATCCCCGACGTGTTTTTCGGTGGAAACGCAACAATGTTTAACGCGTTCAAGAACTCGTATCATTCAATTTTGATAAATCTTATCATTTTGCCCTTGGCGATAGTTTCGTCGTACGCTTTTTATAAGAAAGTTCCTTGCGAAAAGTATTTTAGGGTAATGTTCTATATGCCTAACATGATAAGCATGGTCGTGCTTGTTATGTGTTTTAGATTTTTATTCTTTAATTACCCAACTACTTCGTTCGTAGGTCCGATAGCATCCGTATTTAACGCTATGGGTTTTAACGTCGATTGGTTTGACGTGGTTGAAAAATCAAACACGATTTGGCCACTTATTTACACCTATTGTATTTGGTCGGGTTTTGGGGTTAACGTTATTATGATTTGTGGTAATATGCAACGCATTCCACAAGAAATTACCGACTATTGTAAGATAGACGGCGTTGGCTTTTGGCGTGAACTTTGGAGTATGGTTATTCCGCTTATAATGCCCACGATAACCGTATTTGTTTTGAATATTATTATGGGCGTATTTGGATTTACTTACGCGCCTATGTTTATCGCTCAATCTCCGGGAACAGACGGGCAGGCTTATACGCTCGGGTGGTACATATTTAACCAAGTTGCTAACGGCGCAAACACTTCTTTACTTATAAGCGCTACGACCGTTGGTATAAGTTGGTCGATATTCATGTTGCCGATAATATTGTTTTCCAAATGGGTGCTTGATAAATTTACGCCGGAGGTGTATTTCTAAAAATGAAAACCTTAGGTAAACGCAGTATTATTTTTGCTTTGATATTTTTAACGGTTGTCGTTTTAGGTTTTTTTACCGTTAACTATATAACTGTTCCTACGAAAGCATCTTCTTCGGAAGTAGAAGGCTTTTTTGACGATTTCAATTCGTCTGGCATTTCCGCCGAGTGGAAAAATAACGGTGCTACGCCTTACGCCCCGTATAACGCTATGCGTTTTAACGGTGGTTATTACTGGGCGGGTGGCGCGGTAATTAATCAAAAAATATTCGACAAAAAGGACGTTACCGTTTCAGTAGATTTAAAGGCGGAAAGTTTAGGCAGTTGGTTTGGTTTAGGTTTTGGCGGTCAAGATACGACGTCTAACTTCTTTTCATACGACGGCGCGATAATCTTTTCGATAGGCGACGTAAGGCTATTTGAAAAGGTTGGCGCTTCGGGGATACTTGATTCAGAAAAAATAAACGCTACCACCGTTTTTAGCGACGCAATTAGTAACGTTTTAAGAATTACTTACGGGTTTGGTTACGATATTTCTACTGAGAAATATACGATAACGTTAAACGTTTACAAGACGCCCGTTAGCGGTTACGATTATCAAACAAGAACGGCGGATTTTGGTGAAAGTATTTTTACTTGTGAATATACGAACGTTAGTATAAACTTGCAATATTTGTGTTTTAACAGTATGCATCACGTTCTAGATATTCTTAAAGTTCAAGTAACTGACGCGCAAGGCGAGATATTTTTCGACGATTTTTCTACTCCGTCAATGACTTATCCGAGCGACGTGATAGACGGTGAAAAGTGGCACGTAAATAATAGTTATAACGAACGTACTTTATATATTGCGCCTATCGGTAGCGTTAATTTTGCCGACGGCGATTTTATGGTTTACACAGAAAACGTTTTTCGTGTTGTCGATTATATAGATAAAATTTTTACTATTACCCTAGACGTGACTTTACAAAATCAAAGTGTGGGTTCAGGCGTTGTGATAGGTTTTGGTCTAAACACACAATCCTCGTCTATCGACGGTATTAACGCAGTTGGCGTGCGCAAAAATTCCACGGGCGAATATGATTTGTGTCTTTATAGAAAGGGTAGCGTGATTGAAAAGGGAAGTTCGGTTTCTCTTGAAGATGGAAAAGTTTATAAACTTTCGATATCGGTTTATTCTGATAACCGTGTACAAATAAATATCAACGGCAAAACGTCTGAATTTCAAACGCTCGATTATAACGGGCAAGTAGGTATAGGTTCAATAGGAAACGGAAACCAATTCTCGATTGATAATTTTGATTATAGATATTACGTATATAAATATTCTGATGCTCAAGATGCGTCCATAAATTTTAAGGGAACGAAAGAAAACGAAGACGGAACTATTTCATATTATATCAACGAGAAAGAGTGGTTTTTCGGTTCAAACGTAGGCTTTCCTTTAAGATATAACGCTAATAGAAATAGGATAGTATTCGCTAACTGTAACGGTTATTCTTCATTTGGGCCAAAAGCGAAGTATGCCGAATACATGATGCAGTTTAACGTAAAACTTACGGGTGGCGAAAAACTTGGTTCGGCGTTTGGTTTGGCGTTCGCAAAAAGTTCGTATAGTTCTAATATATTGCTCACTACTGCGGTTGGTTTTATGTATAACGACGCCGAAAAAATACATAAAACAGATACTGAAAAAACCGTGCAAACGACCTTGCAAGGTATCAACGTTTTAAATAATAACGGTGCAACCTATTCGTATATAAGAGATGACGGCGCGCCCGTAAATATGTGGGATGGCAGGACTTATAACGTTTGCTTTATCGTTAAAAATCGTACGGTAAAGGTGTTCTTTAAGGAAGAAAATCAACCCATAGAAAAACTTGCTATTTGCCGTGCTGAGTACGTTAACGTTGACACTTACGGTTATCCGTCGGTGTTTGGGCATAACGGCGTAAGTTTTGAACTTATGGACTTTAAGATAACAAATTTAGGACTATCGTGAGGTGCTGGCAATGAAAAAAAGAACGTTTAATTTTTTTGCTATACTCGCAGTAGTTTTAACTTTAATAATTCTAGCGATAGGACTTTTTTCCACAAGGTCGGTGTTTGCTAGTTCTAGTAACTTAACGTCGACTATTCGTTGTAATTTTGACGGTGCAAGTGAATCTGACGTTAATATTTCAAACGGTTTGGTAGACGGCGGTAAACTTACGCTTAATGCAGGTGGTAAAATTTCGACTGTAAAGCAAACTAAATTTTTTAGTGCGTTTATCGGCGGAATAACTTGTGATAAATTGCAAGTTGTTTTTGGTAAGTTAACCGTTACAGTTGACGCAAAGTCAAATAAAATAATCGTAACGGAAAATTCAGTTGATACTGAATATGCAGATATTAGGGAAATTGACTATTCGGAATATTCCGTTTATATCGAAGTGCTGAACGGTGAGTGCGATAGTACGATTGTTAACGACGAACACGTTATAACTCAAACTAACGGCAAAGTTACAGTTGGTATCGTTGGAAAAAATGATGCGATAGAACGTGTTTACGAGTCCGTAGTCGAGTACGAACTTACCGAATTTTCTTACAGTATTTTATCGGTTGTAAACGGTAGTTCAAGTTTGTCAAGTATTGACGAAATTAAAATTTTCCCGTTAGAAACGGGGTACGATATACCTACTAGAAATTACGATCCGCAAGACGAAGTTGTGAATTATACTAAAAAGCCCGTTCAACTTACTGAAAAGCAATTACGTCAAAGAAACGCCGTTATTATAATTTGTTCGGTTTCGGGGTGTGTAGTGGTTTCGACAGGCGTTATATTAACCGTAATACTCGTAAAAAAGAGAAGGGGGGATAAAAATGAAAAGTAAAAGATTTTTATCACTACTTTTAAGTGTGATAACTATTTTCTCGACTTTTTTTGCAGTCGGGTGCTCGGGGTATAAGCGCAAAGAACTTAATTATGGTTTGGGGGACGTTAGTTACGAACTTAATAGTTTGTTAGAACCTTGTTGTACTGCGGATTATTTGTCTAGCGTGTGCGGTGGTTTCGGTGTTAATACCTTCCGTATCTGGATGAGTAATAACGATATGTTTTTACGTGACGCTGATTCAGACGAGATATCACTTAATCCAGTCAAGACCGAGGCGATACACCAACTTTGTTCCAAAATGAAGGCTCAGGGTGTAGAAAGATTGTGTGCAATGAGTACGACTTTTATTTACCCCTTTGATTATACGCCGACTACTTATTCGGTAGTGCCCGATCCTATAGGCGAAAAGGAATTTTACGTTCGGTTTTTGAACTTGGTGGAAAAGTGCTATCAAATGCTTGCTACTGAGTTTACAGAAATTGATTATTTTGAAGTTCTTAACGAGCCCGATCACGAAGTTCATAGTGTAGTTCATAAAAACGGGTATACCTTTAACGGCAGTACAACGGTCAACCAAGATTATTTTTATACTGATGCCGAACGTACGAGAATTTGTATGGATATTCAGTATTATGCAACTTGTGGTGTAAAAAAGGTTTCAAAAGAGAAAAAGGTATTGTCGCCAGCGCTTTGCGCGTATACGGCTAGTATGGATTTTTTAGACCTTTGTTATGATGCGATAGAGTCGGAAACTTTGCCTACGGGTAAAGATTATTCGGTGACTGACCCAGATAGTTATTTTGAAATACTTAACTGGCATCCATACATTTTGTCTTTGGGGGCAAAATCTATGGGCGAAGAGTGGTTTGAGTTTCAAAAAGAGTTTTATGCAGTAGCGCAAAAACATAAGGACGGCGACACGCCTGTATGGTTTACCGAAGTAGGGTTTTCGGCTGGACAGTATTCCGAAACCGAAAGCGCTGAACTGCTTGAAAAAATGTTTAAACACGTAGAGAAGTTACCGTTTATAGATACGGTTATAGTATTTAGAATAAATAACTTGTACGCTACTAATATTTCCAACCTTGAAAATAATTTCGGTATGCTTAACAGTATATGTGATCCTTTGGTTACCGTTGATAACGTCGTTAAAGAAGTTGGAAAAGCGTATTTCAAGATAATAAACGGCGACAAAAACATAAGTCAATTAACCGATAAGATTAAAGATTTTATCGGTGTATATGTAAATTAAAGGAGGAGTTGCAATGAACAACAAAAAAACTTACGTTGTTCCCGAACTCACTTTGTACGACATGATGATACAAGACGTTCTTTCCGCTAGCAATCAAGTGTGGAGTGATACGGTATCGGGAGATAACGGAATTTCTGACCCATTTGGAGGTGGATGGTAATGAGTATTAGAATTAAGAAAATTCTCGTTGCTGTGTGCTTAGTTACGTTTGCTATTTGCTTATTCGCAACGGCAAATTTAACTATTAGAACTGCTAACGCAAGTAATGATAGTCTTTCTCTTGCAGATTACACGTCAACTTTCGTAATGGAAAAAGGCGCTTCGGTAAGAGTAGGGGCAAACGCAGGTATAAGGTTTACTTCTAGCATATCAAAGTCGCAATACGACGCGTTGACGCAAAAATACGGTGAAGATCAAATCAAGATGGGAACGCTTATTGCGCCCAAAGATTTGCTTAACGGCAGGGAACTTTCTTTGACGAGCGGTCTTATTCTCGAAACTGAATATGTAAACGTAGAAAGACAGGTTTGGGGTGCTAAATCCGATGACACCACTTACTATTTTAACGCAGTTCTTTCAGACTTACAACCTCATAACTACGATAGAACTTTCGTTGCTCGTTCATACATAACGGTTGGTTCAGAAACTGTTTACGCTGGCGAATTCGATCAGGACGGAAGAAGTCCTGCGTTCGTGGCAAACGCTGCCAAACTTGAAGACGGGGTTACCGGCACTCTTATCGACGCCTATATCAATTCGGTAGATTCTTATACCGATTTGTCGTTTAACGTTGAAGAAAATATTACGTTACACGTTGGTGAAACGGTAACCATTAATGCTACCATAACCGGAAAGAAAGAAGGTAAAGACCGTTTGGTTGCAGTTTTCCCCGACCTTACGTCAAACAATTCAAACGTTACGATTGATAAAAATACCATTACGGGCGTTTTGGAAGGTACTACCGTTTTGACGGCTACGGCAAACGGCATGTCCAAAGATATTAATGTTACGGTAAAATCACCCAAGGTTTTAGCAAACGGCACTTATCTTTCCTATGAAAATAGTGGCGCTGACTTTAACTTGAATATTCCCACGGGTGAAAAGGCAAGAATTTTGCAACTTTCTGACACGCAAATTATCGACGTTACTAATTCACCTGACGGAAGACTTCCTGCAACGTCGGAAGGTAAGTGGGCGGATTTAGAAGCAAATCTTTTCAGTTATATGGATTATGTTGTAGAAAAATCTGATCCACACTTTATAGTGCTCGCAGGTGATAACGTTTACGGTGAATTTGATACCGAGTTCAATATGCTTACCGCACTTATCGAAAAACTTGATAGTTACGGCGTTTACTGGGCATTCGTATTTGGTAACCACGATAGAGAGGTTGACGTAAATCAAATTATGGCGAAATACGCTAATTCTGAATATTGTTTATATAAGAGTAACGTTTCGTTTGCAGATTCTAACTATACCGTAAACATTAAACAAGACGGCGAATATATTAGAACGATTTATCTTCTCGATACAAACTTTACTTATAATTCAGGGGTTAACACATGGCTTGTTAAACAGTCGGGTATGACTAGCGAACAATTAAACTGGCTTGACCGCACTAAAACTGATATTGCAAACGCTATCGGAGAAGTTCCTGCAACGGTATTTATGCACGTAAAGACAAAACACTTCTATGAGGCGGCGGTCCAACAGTATGGCTACGAAGTAGGCACTACTTTGGAAATTACCGAAAATAACGCTAAAAACGGCGACTTCGGTTGCATACATGGCGATAATAGTAAAAAGTGGGAGATTGCTAAGGAAGATAGGTTCTTGTCAATTATTAAGAGCGCTAACGTAGATAGTGTAAACGTTGGTCATAATCATGAGAATAATGCGTCTATTCTATACGACGGTATTCGTTGGACTTACGGCTTAAAGACGGGTACCTTCGACGATTACAAAAAAGCCGAACTTGGTGGAACGTTATTGTCGCTTGACGGAAAAACCCTTGCCATTGAACACGTTTATGCAGTTGACGGTTCGGTTGAAAATATGGAGAATTTAACTATCGGCGATAGTCGCCATGCTTACGGCTCGGTTATGGATTTTTATTCAAGCGAAGAAATTGCTCTTTCGGTAACCGATAAGGAAGATGAACTTCCCGAAAATGGTAGTGGAAAAGCGCTTAAAGGCGAAAGAGTTCACGACGGTGGTGATTCGTATAACTTTGTTTGTGTATTCACGGGCGTTTCGTTTGAACAAGGCAAGAGTTATAAGATAACGTTTAATTTTAAGACTAATGTAAGTGGAACTTATTACGCTCAACTCTATACTGGTAACGAGGTATTTAATACTTATAGCGATATTGCACAAGGCACAAATAGGTATTACTTTACTGCCGATAAAGAATATTCAAGCGTAAATATTTATATAGGTAGCGGTGCAGGAACTGCCGATTATATAATGTATTTAGATAACGTTTCAGTTGTTGAAACCATTATTCCTGAATATGAAACGTTTGACGATATGTACGTTTCAGGCAACATTGGTTACGGCACGCATTTAAGGATTGATGGTAAGTCGGCTTGCGTATCGTGGGAACTTGTTGATAACGGAGATGGTAAAGCGCTTAAAATAGTTGATGATGGAACGATAAACCAGTACGATTTTATTAGACTTATTACAAATCAATCGTTGAAAAACGGGAATAGATATCTTATCGAATTTGATTTAAATATTATAAATGGTACTTATGGCGGTATACTTCAACTTATGGACGGTGATAGCGGAGTAGTTGATATTGCAGGCGTAAACACTACCGGACATCATAGACTAATGTGGATTGCGACGAAAGACGTTAAGAATTTGTTCTTCCGTTTCTCTGACGGTGTAAGCGCAAACGCATATGAAATTACTATTGATAACTTTAAGGTGGTTGAATGTGTTGATAACGTAGAAGATTACGAAAACGCAAATGTGTACGGGAAATCGGTATATGGTGATATAACCACTACCGTGTCGAATATTTCATGGCTTGCAAACTCAACCGTGTCAATTTCTAACGACGATACCTATCGTCCTGCAAACAGTACGGGTGATTATATGCTTATCGACGTAACTAACTCGGATAGCACCTATACTTGGATTAATTTTAGATTTGGAGCGGTAGAAGCAAACACGGCCTATACTTTTAATTTTACAAGTAAAAATACTGATATCGTTGGCGGTATTGATAGTCTCACGTTGAGAGTGTACTCACAGTTTGACGAAGACTTTAACCAAGCGCATACTAGTGGATATACGCTTAAAACAGTTGAAAATTTAACTTTGGGAGATTTTTCTTATACGATTACTTTCGATCAAGCGTATACTGACGTAACGTTTGCGCTTCAAGTCGTATGTAAGTCTAATTCCGACCACGTAATATTAGCGTTTGATAACGTAAGTTTGACAAAGGCTGAATAACCATAGTATAAATGAAAAGACGGTAAGGTCTCTTCTATTAGGGATTTTTAGTTCATAACAAAAGTATAGCCCACTATACTTCGCAAAAAGCGAAATATGGTGGGCTTTTCTTATCCACAAAAGATTAAGTTTACTAAGTTTAGCCGAGCGTTAGCGAACGCCAACTGCGTGAGCAGTTATATTTTTAGCCTTGTGGCTAAAAGTTGTATTGCTTGTTTTACAAGCAGTTATATTTTGGCTACGCCAAAGTTATATTAAATAAATCCAAAACTTGCCGTCAGGCGAATATAACTGCCGAAAGGCAATATCACTCGTCGTTAGACGAATATCACAAATCCGTAAGGATTTATTTAGTTGTCGCAATTCCCTATGGGAAGAGCGACTAAGGTGAGTTTTTTGTTTTTAAATAAATTATATTTCTTTTATAGATTTT
>CASDPM010000009.1 GCA_949282465.1 uncultured Bacillota bacterium | reverse complement strand
CAAAATATATAGTTTTATTACACCCCGACGCAAACGCCATAAAACAAACGATAGATAATATTGCAAGAACCATTATTAGGCATTTTCTTAAACGCATTATCCCTTTAATCCTCCCGCAACGGTATTCTCCATAATAGTTTTTTCAAAGATAGCAAACAAAACCAGTATGGGAAGAAGTGAAATAATTATCGCCGTAAACACTAATGGCTGTTGTTTACCCAAAAACTGTGCTTGGAAACTTTGAAGTCCAACCGCAAGCGTTTGATTGCTATGCATAAATAAGAAAGGTATAGAATAATCATTCCAAAGGGCTATTATTTGCAAAATCGTTACCGAAATAATAGAACCTTTTGCAATAGGAATCATAACCTTAAAAAGTATTTGGAAACGATTTGCACCGTCAATTTCAGCGGCTTCTGCATACCCCCAAGAAATCGTTTCAAACGAACTGTGTAAAAGTATAAAATTAAAACCTAAACACCCCGAGTATAGGAAAAGTATGCCTATAAGCGAATCGTTCATATTGAACGTATCCATCATTCTTACTTGCGCAGGGAGCGTTCCTACGATAGGAACTATCATCGTAAATATTGCCGCGCCGAGAATAAGTTTTTTTCCAGGAAAATCATATTTTGCAACCGCATAAGCGGCGAAAACTGAAAGCATAACGTGTATAAACGTTCCTAACGCCGTGGTAATTATACTCATAAAGAACATACTTAATATGGATTGACCGCCTATTTCAAATTTTAGCGTATCAATAATATTACTAAACTTCCAAACCAACGGGAATCCGAACACATTACCGTCGTTAAATTCGCCCGTATCCTTAAACATATTAAGCACCATCCATAAAAAAGGAACGAGAAGAGAAACGGCGTAAGCGATAAAGATAACGAACACTATTGCTTTTATTACGTTGTAACCTGTAAATAAGGTTTTAAGATTTTCTTTGGTGAAAAACTTTCTTGTTGTATTTTTACTCATATTTTCACCCCTTAAAAATCAATATCAGAATACAGTTTAGACATTCTGTTTCTAACGAACAATACTACGGGCGCCCACACGAGTGAAAGTATCAATCCTTTTGCCGCCGTATAGCCATACTGCGTAGAAATATTTGCATTCATAAATATTTCCATTGCAATCGTAGTCGTTCCGCCCTTACCCGTACCATTCGTCAATAAATACGGTTGCAAATACAACGTCAATACATTGGTAAGTCCTAAAACAACTAGCGTTACCACCGTTGACCAAATAAGCGGAATAGTTATCTTAAAGAATTCAACCGCATAACCCGCCCCGTCAAGTTGAGCGCTTTCAAAAAGTTCTTTTGGTATTCTACCGATAGCACCCGACATCAAAACTATATTGTAGCCAAGCCCCGCCCAAATACAATAAACGTAAATAAACAACTGCGAAGTAGGCCAACTTCCGTAAATATCTCCCCCAGGAATACCAAGCATTTGAACTAGACCGTTCATATATCCGTAATCTTTGAGCGGAATATTAAACGCAAGCGTAAGCGCTACGACGGGAATAATGTTTGGCAAGAAGAAAATAATCCTCAGCGTGTTGGAAAGAGGCACTCCTTTTTGCAAAAAATAAGAAAATACGAGTGATAACGGCAAAGTTATAAAAATCGTTATAAACCCATAACCAAGAGAGTTTAAAAGCGTCATCACTTCGTCGCTTATCGTATTTGAATAGTTAAACGAACTAGATGAAAAAATATCGGTAAAAACCTTTGCGATATTATCAAACGTCCAAGTAGTCCCACGCAAGCCCTGATGTTGAAAAGCAAACAAAACGGACTCGATATTAACGAACGCCCAAGTTACAACGAACTGTAATATCGGATACGCTAAAAGTATGGCTACGAAAATATAGTCTTTCTTCTTTTTTAAGGTCAGTTTTCTTTTTGCCATAATTTTCTTTACTCCTTAACCGATATTGAGCGTAACGTTATCCATGTAAATAGACTTGCCCATTTCAGTTACGATTTCTATCGAAATAGCCTTCGTTTCGCTAGGGGCGATAAGTTGTTTTTCAATCGTTTGCCAACTTTGGTGATTTAGAACGAATTCTTCGGTAGAAAAACCGATATCTCCGTTACCCAAATATCTCACAATAAGTTTACCCGAACCTTTTACCGAAAGGGAAAGATTTAACTTGAACCCTTCGTAAATACTATCAATCTTTTGCAAGAACATTCCCCTGTCGTTGATCAACGCACCACAAGAGCCTTCAAATCCCAAATCCGTTGCAACAGTACAATAATCGGATGCAGGCTTTGCGTTAAATTCCTTGTTCTTTAAGTTTACCGCTTCGGTTATTTCCGATTCGCTATACTCAGGATGTTCGGCAATAACTTCTTCACGGAAACGTCGACGGTTTTCCGTCTGCTCTTGCGGAGTAAGAACTCTCTTGCTCATTTCCCATCCGCTATTAAGCATATTTCTTCTTACGTACTCAAAGTCGCCGTTGGCAACCTTATTAACGTTCGCTATCGCGACGGGCATAGTGGGGTATTCACTCTTTAATGCAACTTGCGAAACACCAAGTGCAGGTAAGAACTCTACACATGGTTGATTTTTAAATGGTATATATTTTACCCAGTCGACGTACATGCTATCACTTGCAAAGTTAGCGTTACCCACGAACCCCGCGTTGTTTGGAAACCATACGCCTATCCACATTCTCGACTGATAGTAAGGCACAAATACGTCGCTAATCGCCGTAACTATTCCGTCAATATAATATACAACCTTCCCCATAGAAGTATCTTGACCAAGAGCGTCTGGGTCTTCGTCACTTTCACACGTATACCAGTCAAAGCCAAAAGTATGCCAGTCCCCGTCGTTAAGTACAATTTTTTTGCCAAGCACTTTTTCTAAATTTACGTCTTGCGAGTTTGATTCAGTTTCCTTTACGTAATTAGTATTCAAAACGTTTCCAAAAGAAATAATACTCGTAGACTTTCCACCAGGAAGTTCTATATCTATTTCGTGATTTCCGTTTGTGTCGTGATCAAACGTATACGTCCAAAACGCACTACACGCACCTTCTCTTGGAAGGGCTTTCATTTTTATCTCATATCTGCCCGGACCGGTAATAAATTTACTAGTAATAGCAGCGCCCGTAAGCGTTCCGTTGTCCCTTTCGCCAACACCCTTTATCGCGTCGGAAGTATAATAATCACCGTTACCCGAAAGAATAAGTATACCGTCGTCGGTATAACCGACGTTCTCTGGAATAACACCGCCGTTATCTTGTCCCCAGTATTGCTTTCCTATATACCAGTCGTCGTAAGAAACACCGTTTGTAAAATCATCAAAAAAGGCGTTTTCATAGTCTAACTCAATACCTTTAAGTACGTTGACAGCGCCACCAACTTCAACAATCCCCGAAGAATTTTCTTCTTTGCTACCACATCCAACGATACTTGCCATCGATATAACCGCAACTATTAGCGCAACGCTTTTGATGAATTTATCCTTAAAAGACACGACTATTCTCCTCCATTATTCGTAGTTTACTATAACATAATTATAAAGTCTTGTCAATAGGTTTTTTTATTTTATTAAAAAAATTATTCACATGCAAAAAAACCACCTAAAATAGAACAAAATTCTTGACATTGAATATATTTATGGTATAATATTTTTGTAATTTTTTATAAAATTAAAAAAGGAGTATATTTAATTATGAAAAAATTACTTGCTTTATTTCTTGCCATAACCACCGTTTTCGCACTTCCGTTGACGGCATGTGGTGGCAGTGATCCCAACACTTTAAACATAGTATGTCTTGATGCAGGCTACGGCACCGAATGGATTTACGACCTTGAAGACAAGTTCGAAAAAGACAACCCCGAATACAAAGTTGAAATTGAAGCACTTTATGAGGCAGGTCAACTTATTACGGCTAACATTAACTCAAAAAGAAACGACGACGACCTTTATATAAGCGTCGGCACCGACTGGAAAACTTACGCTGCAAAAGGTCAACTTGCAAATCTTGATAGTCTTCTAAATGAAACCGTTGACGGCGTTACTATTAAAGACAAAATTAAAAGCGAATATTCAGAATCTGTTCTCTACCCCGACCTAGACGGTTCTCTTCACACGTATAGACTACCGTGGACGGCTGGCGTTGGTGGAATATTCTACAATAAAAAAATGTTCGACACTTATGACTGGACTGTCCCCACAACTTACGAAGAACTTACTACTCTTTGTCAAACAATCGTTGACGCCGACATTGAAATAGATGTTAACGGTCAGGCAAAAAAAGTAACTCCGTTTGTTTATACGGGCGAGAACACCGACTACTTCGATTACACCGTATATACTTGGTGGGCGCAACTTGCTGGCAAAACGGCAATCGATCAATTCATGCTTTACGGAGCAAAAGAAAACTTTGACGCCGACACTAACACAACTTACGGCCATTTAAAAACCGCAACCAAAAAATGGTACGACCTTTTCAGCAACAACACTTTCGTGTTCGAAAATTCTAGTGGGTATAGCAACGACGACGCTCAAAAGGCTTTTGTTCGTGGTCAGGCAGCAATGATGTTTAACGGCGAATGGATTTATAACGAAATTTTAGACTATAAAATGGATATGTCCCACTTTGAACTCGGATTCATGAAAACCCCGACCGTTAAAGCCGACGCTGAAAATATTATATATACTATCGGCGAAGATCAATGGATCGGCGTTCCTGCAAGTTCTTCTAAACTTGATCTCGCAAAAAAATTCATCAAACTTATCGTAAGTGACTATGGTTGCAAAACCTTTATCAACAAGGCGCACGGCTTACTTGCTTATGACGTAACTTCTATGAAAAACAACACCGAAACAGTTGAAGATATTACGAGCGATGCTTTCATGCAAAATCTCATCTCTGTTAGAAATAGTTATGATAAGGCATTTACTAACTACCCTGCAGTATCTAAGGTCTCCGACCCTGCTAATAGCACAATCAATCTTTATCTTGGCAACCAAATAGACATTTGGGGAACTTCGGCTCGTCGCCCTTATCAGTATCTTATTCACCCTTCTTCGCCCAAAACACTCAATAAGGCTTTTGAAGAAATCAAAAACACCGTTAGCGATGAATGGAATTACTGGAAAAATACGGTAGGCATTAAATAAAGGACCTTTTTATGACGTTTAAACAAACTTTATTATATTTATTACAACAAGAAGAAAGACTTTCTGCGGATACGACGCTACAAAAAGATTGCGCCGTTCCCGAAAACTGTTACCTTTTAGATAACGATTTTATTCTTTGCAGACCACGCGGAACAGGCGACAGTCGTTACCCTTACGCCAAAGACGGCTTTACCATTTGGGCGTATTCTTCGGGGTATATATCCCTAAACGAAAGTACTTTCTATTACATATTGCCCGCAAGTGAAGGAAAAGAACCATACGTTGCGTTCTTTGGCGGTATTGACAACGGCAACGGCTTTACACCCGTATCGGTTACAGGCGTGGCACGTCAACCTATCGAAAAAGACGTTTTGCGTTTCACCGTTTATACCCCCGAAGCCGTTTATTACGTAACCAAAACTACCGACGTCGCTTTTTGTTTAAGAGCCTTCGTTTCCGACGATAAAAAAGCGGTCTTCTCGCTTTGTGCTCTAAATATATCTGGAAAAGACGTTAAAATTTCTCTCAATTCTTTTTTCAACTGTCTTTGTATGTACAAGGCGGGCGAAGACGTGGAAACCAAGTGGTTTAAGCAATGCAAAATTACTGACTGCGGCTTTATCTTCGAAAGCGTAGAAGACCTTGATAGAACCACTCACTTGGTCAACTTTGGTGTAATAAACCGTTCGGTTAAGGCAAACGTCCTTTCCGAAAGCCACACCACTTCCCGTTCTGATGCCGCTGGTGGAAAAAATAATCCACTTTGTTGTTCTAAGGCATTTTTTGACGGAAAGTTTGAAAAAGAAAATAAAATCTGCCGTTTTGACGATACTGCGTCGGCTGGCGATATTTACGTTGTCAACCTTGACAAAGATCAATTTGCCGTTATCGACTACGTTTTAGAAGCAGTTTTTGATCCCGTTGTCGCCGAAAAAGCAATAACTCTTCCCGATCCTAATTACGCCGACGCTTGCATAGAAAAAGCAACTATAAAAGATAATAAAAAAATGTCTTCCGACGCCATGCTTAAAATTCAGTTCGGCAAGTGGAATTCAAACGCTATAAACAATCAGACCCTAACCAAATTCGTAGGCAACGTTATTCGTCAGGTAGAATTTGGCGCTCTCGCAAAAAACAGCGGGGTTTCTCTACTTGGTGTTAGAGACGTTGTTCAACAAATCGAAGCGGCACTCATGTGGAATCCTTCGGCATGTAGAAGTAAACTTTTGGAACTTTTAAACTTTATCGACCCATGCGGTAGACCGCCTCGTCAGTATTCTATACCAGCAAAAGGCGCTCTTCCTAGAATGGACACTCGCGCATTTATCGACCAAGGGAACTGGATAATCTCAGCTATACACACTTACCTTGCTTTTACCGACGACTATTCAATTCTTGACGAGATTTGTGGATATTATAAAATAGTTGGACATAACCAAGTAGAAGCCGTTGACGAAAGAAATTCCGTTGCCGAGCATCTATGCCGTATAATGGACTATCTTATCGTAAATATTGACCCCGAAACAAATTGTTTACGCGCGCTCTATGGCGACTGGAACGATGCTTTGGACGGGTTGGGCGTATCTTCTGACCCCAACAAAGAATATGGCTCGGGTGTTTCGGTAATGGCATCTTTACACCTTTATAAAAACCTTGCAGAAATGCAAGAAATCGTCAGCAAATATGGCGATAAATTTAATCAAAACGCACGATACGTATCAACGGCCAAAAATCTTAAAAATGGACTTATGCAGTTTGCGTTAGACGAAGACGGCAAAGGTGGGCGAAAAATTCTCCACGGTTGGGGCGATAAGCGTGCTTATAAAGTCGGCAGTTATAAAGATATTGACGGCGTTTCTAGAGATGGGCTTGCCGCTAACGCATTTTGGGTTATATCCGGTATGTACGAGTACGACAAAACGATAAAAAAAGATATTCTTGCAAGTTATCAAAGACTTGACAGTAAATACGGATTAAAGACTTTCCATCCCTATTTTGCACCAGGTACTAAGGGTGTTGGTAGAATAATAAACTTACCAAAAGGCACGGCGGAAAACGCGGCAACATACGTTCACGCAACCATGTTTGGTATTTGGTCGCTATTTGGAATGGGCGAAGGCAAACTTGCATGGGAACAACTTGAAAAGGCTCTCCCCATAACGCATAAACTTATTACTACCACCCCATTTATTATGAGCAATAGTTATTCCTACAACGAAGAATTAGAACTCGACGGTGATTCTATGAGCGACTGGTTTACGGGTAGCGCAAACGTGCTTATAAAAACTCTAGTATGGTACGTTTTCGGCGTGCGTCCCGATCTAAACGGAGTAAACATATTCCCTGCAAAATATCGTCCTTTCGGCGATTCTTGTATGAACGTTTCAGTTAAAGGTTGCGTACTTAAAATAAACTACACGACTGACAATACTACTAATATACGTTATTATATTGTTAACGGCAAAAAAATTGAAACCGAAAATCTTTATCTTTCAACGAAAGAACTTAAAGACAAATTAGAAATTACTGTTTACAACTAGAACAAAAAGCCTATCGAAATCGATAGGCTTTTTTATTGCTTTGGGTGAATTATACTATTAAGTGCAACACTTAAAAAAGAAAGACAGTTCATATAAATCTATGGTAAAATAGTAATCACGACAAAACATTGTACCAAGGAGAAATAAAACAAGATATTACATAGCCATAAAGATACCAAATAGAACAGGTCAAGAAATGGCAAAAGCGATAATATCAACATTGTCAAAACTACCTAATGGAGCAGTTAAAACTATTACTTGTGACCGTGGCTCAGAATTTTCCGAGTGGAGAGAGATAGAAAGTAAACTTAATTGCAATATGTATTTTGCAAACCCATATTGTGCTTGGCAAAAAGGAACAAATGAAAATTTGAACGGATTATTAAGGGAATTTTATCCTAAGGGTAGAAATTTAGAAAGAGTAAGCGAAAAAACGCTAAAAAAGAATCTGGCGTTAATTAACGCCAGACCCAAGAAAGTTTTACACTTTCAAAAACCTATAGATTTGTTTAATGAATATCTAA
>CASDPM010000008.1 GCA_949282465.1 uncultured Bacillota bacterium | reverse complement strand
GAGTAAATATTATTTTAAAATAATATTATAAAAATTAAGAAAAGATATATACAAATTTGAAAAGGTGTGCTATAATAAATTGGTTATACTAAACAAATTACTAAAATATAGAAAGGACGAGGTTTTTTATGTACAAGATTTTGAAAAAAGAAGTTCTTAATCCTACCGTAACTCTTATGGAGATTGAAGCACCGTTCGTTGCTAAAAAAGCGCAACCCGGTCAGTTCATCATTCTAAGGGTGAATAACGACGGCGAACGTATTCCGCTTACTATCGCAGATTACGATAGGGAAAAGGGTTCGGTCACCATTATTTTCCAAGTTGTAGGCGCTACTACCGCGCTACTTAACAACAAGAATGAAGGCGAATATATTGCAGACTTCGTTGGTCCGCTCGGCAATGCTACTCATACCGAAGGGCTTAAAAAGGTTGCAGTCGTCGGTGGTGGAGTGGGATCTGCTATCGCTTACCCCGTAGCAAGGAAATTGCACGAACAGGGGACTGTCGTTCATTCAATTATCGGTTTTAGAAATAAAGATTTAGTTATTTTGGAAGATAGGTTCGACAAGGCGAGCGACAAGTTTATCCGTATGAGTGACGACGGAAGTTGGGGCGAAAAGGGTCTTGTTACTAACGCGCTCAAAGCGCTTATTGATAGCGGTGAACAGTACGACGAAGTTATTGCTATCGGACCGGTTATTATGATGAAATTCGTTTGCGCCGTTACCAAGGAATACGGCATTAAGACTATCGTAAGCATGAACCCGATCATGATTGACGGAACGGGTATGTGTGGTGGATGTCGTCTTACCGTTGGTGGAAAAACCAAGTTTGCTTGTGTGGACGGACCTGAATTCGACGGACACGAAGTAGACTTTGACGAAGCAATGAAACGTGGCGCAAGTTATAAAGAATGGGAAAGACACAAGCACGAAGAAACTTGTAACCTTTTCAAAAAGGAGGTAAAATAACATGCCTAATATGTCGTTAAAGAAAAATCCCATGCCTAATCAGGAAGCGGACGTAAGAAATAAGAATTTTGACGAAGTTGCTCTCGGCTATACCGAAGATCAAGCGGTTAACGAAGCCGAAAGATGCTTAAACTGTAAACATAAACCCTGCATTAACGGTTGTCCCGTTATGGTACATATTCCCGAATTTATCGCAAAAGTTCGCGAAAGAGATTTTGAAGGCGCTTATCAAATTATTGCGCAGTCGTCTTCGCTCCCCGCAGTTTGCGGTCGTGTTTGTCCGCAGGAAAGTCAATGCGAAAAATATTGTGTGAGGGGTATTAAAGGTGAACCCGTTGCAATCGGTAGGTTGGAAAGATTTGTTGCCGACTATCACAATGCGCATTGCACGGAAAAACCCGTAAAACCCGAAAGTAACGGAATAAAGATTGCCGTTATCGGCTCTGGTCCTTCGGGGCTTACTTGTGCGGGCGACCTTGCTAAAAAGGGTTATGAAGTTACCGTTTTCGAAGCCTTCCACTTGGCTGGTGGCGTTCTCGTTTACGGTATTCCCGAATTCAGACTTCCCAAGACTATCGTTCAAAAGGAAATCGATACGCTCAAAGATCTTGGCGTTAAGATTGAAACCAACATGGTTATCGGCAAGGTATTGTCGATTGAAGAACTTATTAGCGAATATGGTTTTAAGGCTGTGTTCGTAGGTTCGGGCGCAGGACTTCCCAAGTTTATGAATATTCCCGGTGAAAACTTAAACGGTGTATTCTCGGCTAACGAATTCCTTACCCGTATCAACCTTATGAAGGCTTATAGAGAAGATTCTTCTACGCCCATCAAACGTGGTAAAAAGGTAGTAGTTGTCGGTGGCGGTAACGTTGCTATGGACGCTGCTCGTTCCGCTAAGCGTTTAGGCGCAGACGTTCATATCGTTTATAGAAGAACACTCAACGAACTTCCTGCAAGAAAGGAAGAAGTTGAACACGCTATGGAAGAAGGCATTATTTTCGATCTTCTTACCAACCCCATTGCAATCAATGGTGACGAAACGGGCTGGACAAAATCTGTAACTTGCGTTAAAATGGAACTTTCCGAACCCGATGCATCAGGTAGGGCACGCCCCGTCGTTATTCAAGGTAGCGAATTCGATATCGAAGCGGACGTAGTTATTATGGCGCTTGGTACTTCGCCTAACCCACTTATTAAGTCTACCACCGCGGGGCTTGAAGTTAATAATCACGGCGGTATAATTACCGACGAAAACGGCAAGACTTCGGTTAATGCAGTATACGCTGGTGGTGATGCCGTTACGGGCGCTGCTACGGTTATTCTCGCAATGGGCGCAGGTAAAACGGCCGCTAAGGCAATCGACGAATATATTACTTCTAATAAATAGCATAAACGGAGGCGATCATGGAAAATTTAGATTTCTCAATACTAGACAAAGCCATTGAAGAATTAGGCAATAAAGAAAGTTCTTTGATTTCTATTCTTCAACGTGCTCAGGAATATTATAGATATTTGCCCAGAGAAATTTTCCCGTATCTTTCCGAAAAACTCGGAATAAGCGAAGCGAAAATTTACGGCGTAGCAACTTTCTATGAAAACTTTTCTTTGGAAAGCAAGGGTAAATACGTTATCAAGGTTTGCGACGGTACTGCTTGTCACGTTCGTCACTCTATTCCGATTTTGGAAGCGCTCCGCAAGGAACTTAAACTTTCCGAAAGCAAGAAGACGACTGACGACCGTATGTTTACGGTAGAAACCGTTTCGTGTTTAGGCGCTTGCTCGTCTGCACCTGTTCTTACGCTTAATGACGAAATTTATCCGTCAATGACCCCTGAAAAGGCTGTTGCTCTTATAAATTCGTTAAAGGAGAACGTGTAGTATGATAAAATCAAGACAGGAACTTCAAGATTTAAGAGCATCTCTTAATAAGGCGTATAATTCCGAAATTAAAAGAGTTATTATATGCGCAGGCGCAGGTTGTGTATCAAAAGGCGCTCATAAAATTTACGATAAATTCGCCGAAGTTATGAAGGATAAGGGCGTAGACTTTTCCTTGGAACTCGCTAAAGAACCGCATAGTGATTCGGTAAGACTTAAAGAAAGTGGATGCCACGGTTTTTGTGAAATGGGTCCACTCGTTCGTATCGAACCACAAGGCTGGCTTTACGTTAAGGTTAAACCCGAAGACTGCGAAGATATTATTGAAAAAACTATCGTAAACGGTCAATGTATAGATAGGCTCGCTTACTCAGAAAAAGGTCAAGTTTATAGAGAGCAAAAGGAAATTCCTTTCTACAAAAAACAGACGAGAACGGTTCTTGATAACTGTGATAAAATCGATTCGTCTTCTATCGAAGAATATATCGCTCTCGGCGGATATTCGGCTTTGGAAAAGGCTATATTTGATTTGGATAGTGAAAAAATCGTTAATGAAATCACCGAATCAGGTCTTCGTGGTCGTGGCGGTGGTGGATTCCCTACTGGTAGAAAGTGGAGCCAAGTTGCTAGACAAACTAACTTCCCTAAATACATAGTATGTAACGGTGACGAAGGTGACCCCGGTGCGTTTATGGATAGGTCGGTTATGGAAGACGATCCACATAGAATGATCGAAGGTATGATGATTACAGGTTTTGCGTGTGGCGCTAACGACGGTTATATTTACGTTCGTGCCGAATACCCCAAGGCTGTTGCAAGTCTTAACCGTGCTATAAAGCAGGCTACCGATCTTGGTCTTATGGGCGATAATATTCTCGGTTCGGGATTTTCTTTCCACTTGCATATAAATAAGGGCGCAGGTGCGTTCGTTTGTGGTGAAGGTTCGGCGCTTACTGCGTCTATCGAAGGTAAACGTGGTATGCCAAGAACTAAACCCCCGCGTACGGTTGAACACGGACTTTTCGATAAGCCTACCGTTCTTAACAACGTTGAAACGTTCGCTAACGTAGCGCTTATTATAAATAACGGCGCAGAATGGTATAAAAAGATAGGTACTGAACAGTCTACTGGTACAAAGGCGTTTGCTCTTACGGGTAACGTTAAAAATACCGGGCTTATCGAAGTTCCTATGGGTACTACTCTTCGTGAAGTTATTTTCGATATCGGTGGCGGTATTAGGGACGACGGTGAATTTAAAGCCGTTCAAATCGGTGGACCTTCGGGCGGATGCTTGACCGAAGAACATCTTGACCTTCCGCTTGACTTCGACTCACTTAAAAAAGTGGGTGCTATTATCGGTTCGGGTGGTCTTGTAGTTATGGACAATCATACTTGTATGGTTGAAGTTGCAAGATTCTTTATGAACTTTACGCAAAACGAATCGTGCGGTAAGTGCGTTCCCTGTCGTGAAGGTACTAAACGCATGCTCGAAATCCTTAACCGTATCGTAGACGGTAAAGGTGAAGACGGTGACATAGAACTTTTAGAAGAACTTGGCGAAGCAATATCCGCAACTGCACTTTGTGGTTTGGGTAAAACTGCGGCAGGTCCCGTTCTTTCGACTATTAAATATTTTAGAGACGAATATAAAGCGCATATCTACAACAAGAAGTGTCCCGCAGGCGCTTGTAAGTCTATGAAGAAGATAGTTATCAGTCCCGGTCTTTGCAAGGGTTGCTCTAAGTGTGCAAGGAACTGTCCTGTTTCGGCTATTCACGGAGAACTTAAACATCCTTACGAAATCGATCAAACCAAGTGTATTAAGTGTGGCGCATGTCTTACCGGTTGTCCGTTCCATGCTATAAAGGAGTGCTGATTATGGAAAAACAATATATGATTATAGACGGCGTTGAAGTTGAAATCAACGGCGAAAGAAATATTTTAGAAGTTGCTAGAAAAGCAGGCATTGATATTCCTGCGTTTTGTTACAATCCCGAACTTTCTATCTATGGCGCTTGCCGTATGTGTATGTTCGAAAACGAACGCGGTAGGTTAGACGCTTCTTGTTCGGCTCAACCTAGGGCAGGTATGGTTATTAAGACTAATACCCCCAAACTTCGTAAATATAGAAAGATGGTTTTGGAACTTTTGCTTGCAAACCATTGTAGAGATTGTACTATTTGCGCTAAAAACGGCAATTGTAAGTTGCAAGAATTCGCTACTAGGTATAACCTTACCGACGTAAGATTCCCCAACAGCGCACCCGATAACGATACCGATAATTCTTCGGTTAGTATTGCAAGAACGGCAAGCAAATGTATTCTTTGCGGTAAGTGCGTTAGAATGTGTAACGAAGTTCAAAACGTCGGCGCAATAGACTACGGTTTCCGTGGCTCTAAAATGAAAATCGTAACGGCGTTCGATGGTGAAATAGCAGATTCGCCTTGCGTTGGTTGTGGTCAATGTGCGGCAGTTTGTCCTACGGGCGCTATCGTCGTTAAGGATGATTCTGAAAAGGTTTGGGACGTTTTGGGTAATGCCAACACCGAAGTTTCCGTTCAAGTTGCACCTGCTGTAAGGGTTGCGCTCGGCAAGGAATTTGGTCTTTAATAACGTCAACCTTTAATGCTTAAACTCGTTACCCCTTGTGAAAAGTTGGGATTTGATAAAGTTTACGATACCACGCTCGGTGCGGATATGACCGTTATAGAAGAAGCAAGCGAATTCGTTGAAAGACTTAAAAAAGGCGAAAAGTTGCCTATGTTTACTTCTTGTTGTCCTGCATGGATTCGTTACGCTGAAAACAAATATCCCGAATTGTTGCCTAATATATCGACCTGCCGTTCGCCTATGCAAATGTTCGCGTCGGTTATTAAAAACAATTATAAAGGCGATAAAAAACACGTTCACGTTGCAATTATGCCTTGTACTGCAAAGAAATTTGAAGCAACTAGGGATGAATTCAAAGTGGATGGCGAAAATGCTGTGGATTACGTTTTAAGTACACAAGAAGTTATCGCTATGATTAAGACTTCGGGTATAGACTTTAAGACTTTGGAAGATTCTAGTATCGATAATCCCTTTGAGGAAATCACGGGCGCAGGCGTTATTTTTGGTGTGACGGGTGGCGTTACCGAAGCAGTTTTGAGATATGCGTCTGGCGACAAGTCAGAAAAGGCTTTCTCTGATATTGCTTACGTTGGAGTAAGGGGACTTGAAGGCGTTAAAGAAGCAACGGTTGAAATTCTCGGCAAAAAGGTTAAGATTGCGGTAGTTAGTGGTCTTAACAACACGTCTGAACTTATTGCAAAGATTAAGAGTGGCGAGGCTGATTACGATTTCGTTGAAGTTATGTCTTGTCCCGCAGGTTGTGTAAACGGTGGCGGACAACCCCAAGCCGATTACTATGCAAGAGCAAAGAGAAGCGAAGGTATCTACAAGGCTGACGATATGGAAAAGAAGAAGACTTCCGACCATAACGAAACGGTTAAGAAGATAATTGATAGTATGGATGAACATACTAGACATAAACTCTTACACGTTGAGTATAAGAAATAATAAAAGAAGGCGATTGCAAAGTTGCAATCGCCTTTATTTTTTTGTTATATTCTATAAAAGTTCTTCGTTGTAAATTGCACGAATACCACCTATGAATTTAGGACGCGTGCGTGCGCATAATATATTCGTATCGCCGAGAGTGGAAACGGAAAGACGCAAGGGGACTGCAACGGCTTTTAGGTGCATGCCTATAAGCGTTCCGCCTATGTCTATACCTGCGTCAGCCTTGATGTTTTCTACTACGATAGGGTTTGAAAATACACCGTAAGCCGTGGTGGCAAGCGATCCACCTGCCTTTTTTTGTGGAACGACGTTAACTCTTTCAGCGTTAGGAAGAGCCTCGCGTTCGATCACGATAGCCCTGTTTAAGTGTTCGCAACATTGTATTGCAAGATAAACGCCCTTTTCTTTTGCTACCGCATACATACCGTCAAACAATTCTTTTGCAACGTCTACGTTAGAGTTTGTGCCTATTTTTGACCCACAAACTTCGCTAGTAGAACATCCTACTACGAGTATATCACCTTTATTTAACTTTGCCTTTTCTATAAGTTCGTAAAAAATAGCCTTACAATCTTCTTTTAACGTATTGATATTCATAATATATCTCCTTAAATAATAAGCATATTGTTTTCGTTGATTTTAATCTTGGTTGCAACGGCGTAAAGGTCGTTTGCCAAAACGTCGGTTTGCCAACATTTTTCCGCTGTCTTTTTAAGTGAACCTAGGTCGCTTTTTCTCGTCAGCACGGGGACTTGACTGTTTGAACTTATAAGCGAAATAAGGTCCTTTGAATTTTGGTTTACCGCCAAGACTTTGGCATAGGTGTTATAGGTAAGCGCATTTTTAACAAGTTCACTAGATATTCCTAAAAGATTATTTATCAAAATTCGGTTTATTCTCGTTGCCGTGTACCGTTTCGTGCAAACCTTATTTAATAGGTCGTTTACCGTAAGGTTATCTTTTGCAAGCGCCTTAATTCGGTTTTCAAGCCCCTCGGTACAGTCGGGTATAGTTGCCATAAACTCGGTTGAACTCTTTACGATTGCCGACATAATGATATTGTCAAATCCGACGGGGTAGCCGTTTAAACTCGAATAGACGTACGGGGGAAGATTTTTCTTTAACGACTTGATTTTGCCCGTCTTTAAAACTTCACGTATACTCGTTGCACTAGTTATCCCTTTTTTAAGTGTTTTGTCGTTATGGTCTCCCGTGCGCAACATGGGGTAAATTTCGATTTCGCTTTTACATTTTAACAACGCTTTGGTGTATTCTAACCCTAAAATGTTGTTCGGGAAAGTGATAAGGTTTTCATTATAATTGCCGTCGCTTATAACTTTTAACGCCTCGAACTTGGCTTTTGCTAGCGAAACGCCATTTTCTAAACTGTCCTTTAAGGCTTTTTTGTATTCGCGACTTTCGTTTAGCATTGCTTTTGCAAGTGTTAAATATTCAAATTTACTGCCACCTTCCACACCGAAACATAGCCCGTCTACTACACCGAGAGAGTTTATTAAGTTGATAGCGCCCGTAGCAAAAGTTTCAGCGTTTGCAGTTGCAAATACGGTGGGCAGTTCTATAACGAGATCGGCGCCTGCTAAAACGGCGTGACGAGCGCGCGTAAACTTATCGAGAACGGCAGGCTCTCCACGTTGAGTGAAATTACCGCTCATTACGACGATAATCTTTTCCGCACCGAGAGTATAACGCATATATTCGATATGTTTTAAATGCCCGAGATGAAACGGGTTATATTCGGCAATGCAAGCGCAAATTTTCATAAAAAAATTTAAAACCCCTAAGTTTATAATTTACTTTTTAAAAGAAATGTTGTAAAATATATTAGTCAATTAGTATTGTACAACATTTTGCAAAAAATGCAAAACGTTTTAAGAAAAATTTATAAGGAGCGTGTATTATGTCCAAGGTTTTGGAAAACATCAAAAAACAGGCTATCGCAATGAATAAATGCATCGTTCTTCCCGAAGGTGAAGATAGTAGAGTAGTGGTTGCCGCTGCACAAGCAGTTAAGGAAAAACTCGCAAGGGTAGTTCTTTTGGGTAATCCTAATGAAATTGCAAAAAACAATCCTACGGTAGATCTTTCAGGGGTTACGGTTATCGATCCCGTTACCTATGAAAAAACCGAAGTTTACGCTGAGATGCTTTTCAAGGCAAGGGCAGGTAAGATAAATAAGAAAACCGGTCTTCCTGAATATGCCGACGTTGATGCTGCTAAAAAGAGCATCTTAAAAGATTATACTATGTATGCAGCACTTATGCTTAAAGCAGGCGACGTTGACGGTCTTGTATCGGGCGCTTGCCACTCTACGGCTAACACTCTTCGTCCCGGTTTGCAGGTTATCAAGACCGCACCTGGAATTAACACCGTTTCGAGTAGTTTCATAATGGTTGCTCCCGAAGGTGAAAATAAATATAATCCCGACGGCGTTGCAGTATTCGCTGACTGCGCTATCAATATCGAACCCGACGCTCAACAAATTGCAGATATTGCTATTTCTTCTGCGGAAACGGCAAAAAATATCGCAGGTATCGAACCTAGGGTTGCTATGCTTTCTTTCTCGACCAAGGGTTCGGGTAACGACGATAAGTTCTTTAAGTCGGTTCCCAAGATGCAAGAAGCAACGGCTATCGCAAAGGCTGCCGCTCCCGATCTCAAACTTGACGGCGAGTTCCAGTTTGACGCTGCGGTCGCTCCCGAGGTTGGTAAGTTAAAAGCGCCCGATTCGTCGGTTGCAGGTAACGCTAACGTATTCATTTTCCCGAATATCAACGCAGGTAACATAGGTTATAAGATTGCACAACGTTTCGGTGGATATATGGCGCTCGGTCCTATTTGCCAAGGTTTTGCAAAACCCATTAACGATTTGTCAAGGGGTTGTAATTCTGACGACGTTATCGCAGTTATCGCTATAACTGCTCTCCAAGCGCAATAATTTTAAGGTGGTGAATAAAAATGAAAATTTTGGTTATAAACGCAGGTAGTTCTTCGCTTAAATATCAACTTATAAATATGGTTGACGAAAGCGTAGTACTAAAAGGTGTTTGCGAACGTATTACTTTTACGGGCGGTAAACTTACCCAAAAAACTTTCGACGGAAAGGAACTCGTTATCGAACAAGATATGCCTTCGCATAAGGAAGCGATGGAACTCGTTCTTAAAGCAATGCTCGATACCGAAAAAGGCGCTCTTAAATCGGTTGACGAAATCGGCGCGGTAGGGCATAGGGTTCTCCACTCGGCAGAAGATTTCCATTCATCAGTCGTTATTGACGACGAAGTTATCGCAATTTGTGAAAAGAACGCTGAACTCGGCCCACTTCACATGCCTGGCAATATCGCTTGCATTAAGAGTTGCCGTGAAGTTATGAAAGGTGTTCCGATGGTAGCCGTTTTCGATACGACTTTCCACTCGACTATGCCGAAAAAAGCGTTTATGTACGGTATTCCGTACGACGTGTACGAACAATATAAAATTAGAAAATACGGTTTCCACGGTACTTCGCATAAATTCGTGAGCGAAGAAACGGCAAAACTTCTTGGCAATAAAAACGCAAGAATGATTATTTGCCACTTGGGTAACGGCTCGTCTATTTCGGCGGTTAAAGACGGCAAGTGTCAAGATACGTCCATGGGCTTTACTCCTCTGGAAGGGCTTGTAATGGGAACGCGTAGTGGTGATATTGATCCCGCAGCAGTAGATTATTTAAGAGTTAAACTCGGCTTAAAGCCCGAAGAAGTAGTTAACTATCTCAATAAAAAGTGCGGTATGCTTGGCGTTAGCGGAACGAGTAGTGATATGAGAGACTTGACCGCTGCTATGGAAGCAGGTGATGAAAAGGCTAAACTTGCTATCGAAATGGTTGCTTATAGGGTTAAGAAATACGTTGGTAGTTACATTGCTGTTTTGGGTGGTGTAGACGCTATCGTGTTTACGGGTGGTATCGGTGAACATTCTCCGCTTATTAGACGTCTTGTTATGGAAAATATGGAATACTGTGGCGCTGAATTCGACGAAGAAAAGAACCTTTCTTACGATAGTGGCGTTGCCGATCTCGGTAAAGACGGTTCTAAGGTAAGAATTCTCGTGTTGCCCACCAACGAAGAACTTTCTATCGCAAGAGAAACTAAAACTCTCGTAGGTTCAAAATAATTTATTGAAAAAAAGTTGACAAGTAAAAATAAATAGTATATACTTGTTAAGCGTTTTTATAAGGAATATTATGATTATAGACCTTAAAAAATTAAGACAAAGTGGTAAAGAGCAAAGCGGATTTCATTTTGAGTACACTCCTGAAAGGGATTTAGTAGATATTCCGCAAGCCGAACTTAAAGTGCCGATTACGGTTACGGGTACGGTTACGCTTACCGACACGCATAGCGCTTATATCGAAGGTGAAGTGAATTTCTCTCTTTTGGGCGAGTGTACTAGATGTCTTTCACGCACGGAACAATTATTCGTGGAAGAATTTTCAGAACACGCCACCCCAAACGACGACGAAAGTTACCCCGTGGTTAACGATAAAGTGGATTTATCTTTAATCGTCGACGATATAATACTAATGAATCAACCGATAAGTTTTCTTTGCAAGGAAGACTGTAAGGGGATTTGCGCAGGGTGTGGTGTAAATCTTAACAACGAAGAATGCAAATGTAAATAATACAAAGAAGGTAAAGAAAAATGGCAGTACAAAAAAGTAAAACTTCAAAACAAAGAACTAATACTAGATTTGCTCAATGGAAGATAAGCGCTCCTAACCTTTCTGAATGCCCTCAATGTCACGAACTTAAGGCATCACACAAAGTATGCCCCAAATGCGGTTACTATGACGGTAAACAGGTTATCGATCTTTCTAAGAGCGAAAACAAAGACTAATTTTATAAAAACAATATAGTATTCAAAGCCACTTTAAACCAAGTGGCTTTTACCCTTTTTTGAAAACTTGTGATGGGTGTGTAAAAATGAGCCTTTAAAGTCAATATAATAATCAAGACGACGTTAAGGATGCAACTTTGCAAAATCTTTCGGAAGCCGAGTGCTGCGACTGTTGTTGCTATTGTCCTTGTGTAACCTGTTGCATTGAAAGGTGTGGCGAATGTTCGGACAATTGCAGTGAAAAAGTTTGCTGTTGTTCTTGTACCGGCTGTTGCATTTCAGGCGGTGATTGTTGCACTAGGTGTGGTGATGGTTGTGAACGTTCTGGTGATAAATGTTGTCTCAAGTGCGATATTTGCTCTTTAGATTATGACATTTGTAGGCTAAAGTGGTGTTAATAGTTAATTCGTGAGTGAGAATTAAACTATGTATACGAACTAACTGAACAAATATGTTGTTTGAATAATTGTTCTAACTAAAAATAAAAATGATTTAATAGAAATTAAAACAGGTCGAATTTTCGACCTGTTTTTTTGTTAATTTTTTTTGATAAGAACTGCCGATGCTTGAACGCATATTCCTTCTTCACGCCCAACGAACCCTAAGCCTTCTAGCGTAGTTGCGCCGATACCGACTTTGTCTATTGAAATTTCTAAAACTCTTGCTAGTTTTTCGGTTATGGACGGAATAAAACCTATCAGTTTTGGCTTTTCCGCCATAATGGTTGCCGAAATACTGTCTACTTTATAACCTTTTTGGTCTATCATGTCAAGCACTATTTTAAGAAGTTCGATACTGTCGGCGTCTTTATATTTTGGATCTTTGTCGCTAAAATGATAGCCTATATCTCTTAACGATAGCGCCGATAAAATTGCATCCATAACTGCGTGGGTTAAAACGTCGGCATCAGAATGACCCAAAAGACCTTTGGAGTGGGGGATAGTTATTCCGCCAAGTATAAGCGCGCGATTTTCAACGAGTTTGTGGCAGTCGAAGCCCATGCCAACGCGACAACCAAATTCATTTTTAAGTATTTCAAAATCTTCCTTAAAGGTTAGTTTTATATTGTTTATATCGCCCGCGCACACGTAAGGACTTCCAAACGCTTGTTTATAAACTGCGCCGTCGTCGGGGAAAGAGTTGTCGCCCACGGCGTCATACGCTTTAATTATGTCTTTGGTGTAAAATCCTTGTGGGGTTTGAACTCTATATAGTCCGTCCTTGCCTAAATAATCACAAACCTTATCGTTATTTGCCGATAAAATGGTGTCGGCTGACGGGATTGCAGTTATTGCACTCCCGTTATTTTTTACGCAATTTATACAATCTTTGATAATTTTTTGTGTTACGAAAGGTCTTGCGCCGTCATGAATAAGCACGATTTCGCCCGTTGCATATTTTAGCGCGTTTTTAACCGACGCCGAGCGTGTCGCTCCACCGACCACGACAGTTGCGATAGGGGAAACCAGCCTTTCAACTTGGTCAAAATCTTCCTTTGATGCCGTCACGATATATTGATTTATAAGCCCGCTTTTTGTAAATGCCGAAAGCGAACGCTCCAAAACGGTTTTTCCGTTAAAATCAATTAAAAGTTTATTCTTTTCGTAACCTGCGCGTTCGCCTTTGCCGGCGCAGGTGAGAATAAGAGTTACGTTGTTTTTCATTATAATTACTCCACGATAATCTCGTAAAGAGATTCGGCTTCTTCTTTTCTAACCGTTTCTTTTATTTGAAGAACACGGAATTTTACCGTTCCGCTGTTAAAACCAAGTTCGACTATATCGTTTTCTTTAATTTTACACGACGGCTTAACCGATCTGCCGTTGACTTTTACTCTTCCGCCGTCGCACGCCTCTTGCGCAAGCGTTCTTCTTTTTAATATTCTTGAAACCTTTAAAAATTTGTCAATTCTCATAAAAAAACCACACTAATTGTCGATAATAACAAAAAATTTTATAAATATTTAAAAGATGTGTTCAATCGCTTGACTTTATTGACTCTTTAAGATAATATTATAAAATGCATTATGATAGGTTATTATCGATTCTTATCGCCTTTTGACGAAAAAAACGGTAAAAATTTAAGGGATTAAACCCCTAAAATCGGTAAAAAAGAACAAGATAAAACCTACTTTTTGTCCAACGAGAAGATTATACAACAATTTTAACGTTTTGTAAACTCTCGCCGACGTAAAATTTAATTTTTTTTAAGGAGTGTGTTTTAATGGCACGTAATCTATCCGAAATTGAATGTGGCAAGGTTAAGAGAAAATCGTTCAGTAAAATTAAAGAAGCGATTGAACTTCCTTATCTTGTCAAGATCCAGAAAGACTCCTATGATGCTTTTATCAAAGAAGGCATAAGCGAAGTTTTCGAAGATTTTTCTCCGATAACCGACTATTCCGATCACTTTGAATTGTATTTTTTGGAACACAGTCTTGATGGCAAACCCAAGTACGACGAAAAAGAATGTAGGGACAGAGATGCTACCTACGCTCTTCCGCTCCGTGTTAAAGTAAGACTTGTTAACAAGGTTACCGAAGAAGTTATGGACCAAGAAGTGTTCATGGGCGATTTCCCGCTTATGACTGATAACGGTTCGTTCATCATCAACGGTGCAGAAAGAGTTATCGTTTCTCAACTCGTTCGTTCACCCGGCGTTTACAACGGTATGGAAGTGGACAAGTCTGGTAAAAAGATCTTTGATACTACCGTAATTCCGTCAAGGGGCGCTTGGCTTGAATTTGAACAAGACTCGCAAGGTATTTTGTGGGTTCACGTTGATAGGACAAGAAAACTTACGGCAACCGTTCTTCTTCGTGCGCTCGGCTTTGGTAGTGACGAAGCACTTAAAGCATTGTTCGACAATAATGCAATGATAGATTGCACTATTGATAAAGATACTGCTAAATCGGAAAGTGAAGGTTTAGTAGAACTTTATCGTCGTCTCCGTCCGGGTGAAGTTCCCACGGGTGACGCCGTTAGACAACACCTTAAAAATATATTCTTCGACCCCCGTCGTTACGACTTGGCTAGGGTAGGTAGATATAAATTCAACAAACGTCTTCGTATGGGTGCACGTATCGTTGGGCTCAAAGCGTTCGATACCGTAATCTCTCCCGACGGTGAAGTTTTGGCGGAAGCAGGTAAAGTTATCGATCGTTATACCGCAGAAGCAATTCAAGATGCAGGTATCAACGAATTTTATGCTGACGTAGACGGTGTAAAACATAAAATCATTGCTAATAACGTAGTAGGTTTCAAAGCAGTAACGGGTAACGATCCTAAATACTTTGGACTTTTAGACTACGTTTATAATCCCACGCTCTTGTTTGCTGAAAAAGTTAACAATATCGCAAGGGAAAAGGGTGTAGAAGAAGCGTCTGAAATTCTTAAAGAAGAAATCAACGATATTTTCTATATTGCCGAAAAGGAAATTATTCCCGGCGAAGAAAAACCCGAAGATAAGAAGAACGGTGAAAAGGCAAAAGAAACTAGAATTAAGTTCATCAACGCCTGCGTTGCTTATTACGACGTTTTGGCAAAAGGTTTCGACGCTCCGCTTACCGCAGAAGAAAAGAAAACTCTTCGTCCACTTATCGACAAACTCAACCACAAGCACATTACCGTTGACGATATAGTTGCGTCTATTTCGGTAAACCTTGACCTTAACGTTGGTATAGGTTCTATCGACAATATCGACCACTTAGGCAACCGTCGTGTTCGTTCGGTTGGCGAACTTTTACAAAATCAGTTCCGTATCGGTATCGCAAGGTTGGAACGTGTTATTAAAGAAAGAATGCAAACGCAAGATCCCAAGGAAGTTTCTCCCCAAGGTCTTATCAACGTTCGTCCCGTAAGTTCTGCTATTAAAGAATTCTTCGGTTCGTCGCAACTTTCGCAGTTCATGGATCAAACCAACCCGATTGCTGAACTTACTCATAAGAGAAAACTTTCTGCGCTCGGTCCTGGCGGTCTTAATAGAGACAGGGCAACGTTTGAAGTGCGTGACGTTCACCACTCTCACTACGGCAGAATGTGTCCGATAGAAACGCCTGAAGGTCAAAATATCGGTCTTATATCTTCGCTTGCAGCGTATGCGCAAGTTAATGAATTCGGCTTTATCGAATCGCCTTATAGAAAGATTGAACATACGCTTAAAGACGACGGTACTATTGAAACGATAGTTACCGAACACGTTGATTATCTTACTGCTGACGAAGAAGATAACTTTATCGTTGCGCAGGCTAACGAACCGCTTATTGATAATAAGTATTTCGTTAACGACCGTGTATCTTGCCGTCATAGGGATGAAATTACCGAAGACGTCAAAGAAAAAATGGATTATATGGACGTTTCGCCTAAGCAACTTATTTCGGTTGCAACCGCGCTTATTCCCTTCTTGGAAAACGACGATACCAACCGTGCGCTCATGGGCTCTAACATGCAACGTCAAGCAGTTCCGCTACTTTGTCCCGAAAACGCTATCGTTGCAACGGGTATTGAAAGAAGAATCGCTTATGACTCGGGCGTTATGGTTAATGCAAAAGAAGCAGGTTACGTTAAGCACGTTGCTTCCGACCTTATCGTAATTACCGAAGATAGCGGTGAAGATAGAGAATACAAACTTAAAAAATTCGAACGTAGTAACCAAGGTACTTGCCTTAACCAAAGACCTATCGTCGATAAGGGCGAAAGAATTAAAAAAGGTCAAACCATTGCCGACGGTCCTTCTACTAAGAACGGCGAACTTGCTCTCGGTAGAAACATTCTCGTAGGATTTATGAGTTGGGAAGGCTACAACTACGAAGACGCTATACTTCTTTCGGAAAAACTTGTTCGTGAAGACGTATTTACAACTATTCACATTGAAGAACACGAAACCGAAGCAAGAGATACTCGTCTTGGTGAAGAAGAAATCACGAGAGATATTCCTAACGTTGGTGACGACGCACTTAAAGACCTTGATGAAGACGGTATTATTAGAATAGGTGCCGAAGTAAACAGCGGTGATATTCTCGTTGGTAAGGTTACGCCTAAGGGTGAAACCGAACTTACTCCCGAAGAAAGATTGCTCCGTGCAATCTTCGGCGAAAAGGCTAGGGAAGTTAGAGATACTTCGCTCCGTGTACCCCACGGTGAAGGCGGTATCGTTGTTGACGTTAAGATTTTTACGCGTGCTAACAAAGACGAATTAACGCCTGGCGTAAACAAACTTGTCAGAGTTTATATCGCTCAAAAACGTAAGATTTCTATCGGTGACAAGATGGCAGGTCGTCACGGTAACAAGGGTGTTATTTCGAGAATTCTTCCCGAATCCGATATGCCCTTTATGGCTGACGGTACGCCCTTGCAGATAGTTCTTAACCCGCTCGGCGTTCCTTCGCGTATGAATATCGGTCAGGTACTTGAAGTACACTTAGGTTTAGTATGTAAACAACTCGGCTGGAAGATTGCAACGCCTGTATTCGACGGCGCAACTGAAAGCGATATTAAAGAATTATTAAAAGAAAACAATATAGTAAATCCCGACGGCGAGGTTGACGGTAAGATTCAACTTTACGACGGCAGAACGGGTGAACCTTTCGAAAACAGGGTTACCGTTGGTCAAATGTACATGATCAAACTTATCCACCTTGTTGACGACAAGATCCACGCAAGGTCTACTGGTCCGTATAGCCTTGTAACGCAACAACCGCTCGGTGGTAAAGCCCAGTTCGGTGGACAAAGATTCGGTGAAATGGAAATTTGGGCACTCGAAGCGTATGGCGCTGCACACATCTTGCAAGAAATTTTGACCGTTAAGTCCGACGATATCGTTGGTAGAATTAAAACTTACGAATCTATCGTTAAAGGCAATAACATCAGCGAACCCGGTATTCCCGAAGCATTTAAGGTGCTCCTTAAAGAATTACAGAGTTTGGCGCTCGATATGAAGGTTCTTACCGAAGATAAGGAAGAACTTGCAATTAAAGACATTATTGAAAACGACTTTGACGATACGCCGGTTGTTAAAGAAAAAGAACATTTTGAAGAAGTTAACATTGACGACGAAGACGGTGAAGAACTCTTCGATAAAGAAATGGTTGACCTTGACGAGTTTGAATTTAACTCGGGTGTGTTCTTTGAAGACGACGACGAAATTGATACTACTGTTCCTGACGACAGTATGTTCGACGACGATTTTGATCTTGAAGACGACGAATAATAGGGGAGGTAAAATAATATGTTTGAACTTAACAATTTTGATTCAATTCAGATAGGAGTTGCTTCTCCCGAAAAAATTAGAGAATGGTCTTACGGCGAAGTTACTAAGCCCGAAACCATCAATTACAGAACTCAAAAACCCGAAATGGGCGGTCTTTTCTGCGAAAGAATTTTTGGACCGACCAAAGACTGGGAATGCCATTGCGGTAAGTATAAACGTATCCGTTATAAGGGCGTTATATGCGACAAGTGTGGCGTTGAAATAACCAAGTCCAAAGTTCGTCGTGATAGAATGGGACACATTGAACTTGCTGCTCCCGTATCGCATATTTGGTATTTTAAGGGCGTTCCTTCGAGAATAGGTCTTATGCTCGACATGAGTCCCAAGGCACTTGAACAAGTTCTTTACTTTGCTTGTCACGTCGTTCTTGATCCGGGTGAAACCCCACTTCTTTACAAGCAAGTTATTAACGACCGTGAAAAGCAGGAATACGAAGAACAATACGGTGTAGGCTCGTTTAAGACTGGTATGGGCGCTGAATCCATTAAAGAACTTTTAATGGCTATCGACTTAGAAAAAGAAAGTGCTGAAACCAAGAAAATTATAGAAGAAAACGTATCCGGTCAACGTCGTATCCGTGCGGTAAAAAGAATTGAAATTATAGAAGCGTTCAGAAAGAGCGGTAATCGCCCCGAATGGATGATTCTTGACGTTCTTCCCGTAATTCCGCCCGAACTCCGTCCTATGGTTCAACTTGACGGCGGAAGGTTCGCTACGAGCGACTTAAACGACCTTTACAGACGTGTTATAAATAGAAATAACCGTTTGAAAAAATTGATGGAACTCGGCGCTCCTGAAATCATTATCAGAAACGAAAAGAGAATGCTTCAAGAAGCAGTAGACGCCCTTATCGACAACGGTAGACGTGGCAAGGCTATAAGTGGTGCGGGTAATCGTGAACTTAAATCTTTGTCGGGTATGCTCCGTGGTAAGCAAGGTCGTTTCCGCCAAAACCTTCTCGGTAAGCGTGTTGACTACTCTGGTCGTTCGGTTATCGTCGTTGGTCCTGAACTTAAACTTTATCAATGTGGTCTTCCCAAGGAAATGGCTATCGAACTTTTCAAACCGTTCGTTATGAAAAAACTTGTGGAAAACAACATTTGTCATAACATTAAGAACGCAAAGAGAAGGGTAGAACGCGCTGAAACGGTAGTATGGGACGTTCTTGAAGAGGTTATTAAAGATCATCCCGTAATGCTTAACCGTGCTCCTACGCTTCATAGATTGTCAATTCAAGCGTTCGAACCCGTGCTTATCGAAGGTAGAGCAATCAAACTTCACCCGCTCGTTTGTGGCGCGTTCAACGCCGACTTCGACGGTGACCAAATGGCTGTTCACGTACCCCTTTCGGTAGAAGCACAAGCCGAAGCAAGATTCTTGATGCTTGCATCTAACAACATACTTAAACTTTCCGACGGTAAGCCGGTTATGAGTCCTACGCAAGATATGG
>CASDPM010000007.1 GCA_949282465.1 uncultured Bacillota bacterium | reverse complement strand
CGCACCTTTTGGTGGTGGTGCAGGTATGGTAATGATGCCCCAGCCTATTGCTTCGGCAATACAGGCAATAGACCCAGACCATCAAGCAAAAAGGATTTTTATGTCACCACGTGGTAGGACCTTTTGCCAAAACGTTGTAGTTGAGTATTCCAAACTCGATAGATTGCTTCTATTGTGTGGCCATTATGAAGGCGTTGACCAAAGGGTAATAGATCTTTTTATAGACGAAGAATTATCGCTTGGCGACTTTGTATTGACGGGTGGTGAAATACCTGCTATGGCAGTTACCGACGCCGTTGCACGCTACGTAGACGGGGTTATTAAGGGCGAATCGCTTGAACAAGAGAGTTTTGCAAGCGGACTGTTAGAATATCCGCAATATACCCGTCCGCAGGAATTTATGGGCTTGAAAGTGCCCGAAGTTTTGACAAGTGGCGATCACGGCAAGGTTGACAAGTGGAGAAGGGAACAGTCGCAAAAGATTACGGCGGAAAGACGCCCAGACCTTCTTAATAAGGAGTAAAATGAAACACTTACAATGGTTTCCCGGGCATATGACCGCGGCAATGCGAATGATGGAAGAAAACGTCAAGTTAGTTGACGGTGTTCTTTTGGTGCTTGATGCAAGAGCGCCACACGCTTCGCTTAACCCTAAACTCGATAAATTGTTTTCGGGAAAGAAACTTTTATACGTTATAAATAAAACCGACCTTGTTGACGAAAAGGACGTAAAGAATACTTTAATTTCGTTTAAGCAAGATGGAAAGGACGCCGTAGCGCTTTCCGCCATGAACAAGCGTACGGTTGATTTGCTTTACGATAAAATATTTTCTTTGCTAAAAGAAAAATTAGATAGAAACAAAGAAAAAGGCGTTTTTAAGCCCGTTAGAATTATGGTTGCAGGAATTCCTAACACGGGTAAATCTACCATTATAAACGCCCTTTGTGGTGGTAAAAAGGCTGTTACGGGCGATAAGGCAGGCGTTACGAAAGGTAAACAATGGGTAAGACTTCGTGAACTTGAACTGTTAGATACACCGGGAACTATGCCACCTGCGTTTGATAATCAAACGTATGCAAAGCATTTGGCGTATATCGGCAGTATGAACGACGCTAATTTAGATTTTGCCGATTTGGCGTTTGAATTTTTGGCAGAGATGAAGGAAAGATACCCCGAACTTTTAAAGAGTAAATACGGGGTGGAAGATTGTCAAATCCCTACGCTTGAACTTTTTGATAAAATATGTTCACGCCGTGGTTTTATAATGCGTGGTGGCGAGTTTGATTACGATAGGTGCGCTACCGCCGTTATAGATGATTTTAGAAAGGGGAGAATAGGAAAGATTATTTTAGACTAATATGAATTTAGAGTACGAAAGAAAACACCTGCAAAACGGATTAAAATTTATTGCAGGGGTAGATGAAGTAGGTCGTGGTCCACTTGCTGGTCCGGTCGTGTGCTGTGCGATAATAATGCCCTTAGACGATATTATATACGGGGTTACCGACAGTAAAAAACTTTCGGGGAAAAAGAGAGAAACGCTTGCCGAAATCATTAAAGAAAAGGCGATAGCGTGCAATATTGTAGAAGTTTCCGAAACACAAATCGACCAACTTAATATACTAAACGCAGTAAAAAAATGTATGACGGATGCCGTTAACGGTTTATCTGTAAAGCCCGACATAACGCTTGTAGACGGGGTTGACACTCATTTGCCTATTAACGCCGAATATGTTGTTAAAGGCGACTTGAAAAGTTATACGATAGGTTGTGCGTCGATTGTAGCAAAGGTGTATAGAGATAGACTTATGGTCGAAAAAGCGAAAGAATTTCCCGAATACGGCTTTGAAAATCACAAGGGCTACGGGACGAAAGTTCATATTGAAAAGATTAAGGAGATAGGACCGTGCAAATTGCACAGAAGAACTTTTATAAAAAACTTTTGGGACGAGCAGGCGAAGTAAAGGCTGCTGAATTCTTAAAGAACAAAGGCTACGAAATAATAAAAACTAATTATAAAACGCACGTGGGCGAGATAGATATTATTGCCGAGATTGACGGGGTTACTGTTTTCGTAGAAGTAAAAACTAGGCTTAACGACGACTACGGACAACCGTCGGAAGCGGTAGATAGTAAAAAGCAGGCAAAGTATTATAAAGTTGCTACCGAGTATTTGGTTAGAGAAAATAAGACGGACAGCCTTTGCCGTTTCGACGTTATCGAAATAGAAAACGGAAAAATCAACCATATAGAAGACGCATTTTCATTTTGACAATAAAATGTTTAAAATGGGGTAAAAACGCTTGCCAAAAGTAAAAAAAAATGGTAATATAATATGGCTTCGGGTGTTCCGCTTGCAAAAATTGTTGTAATGAACACTTAGTAATTTGGAGGTAAAGCAAAATGAGCAGTATAATTGATGCTATCAACCAGGAAAACGTAAAACAAAACGTTCCCCAATTCAACGTTGGCGATACCGTTAAAGTTATGATTAAGGTTATCGAAGGCGACAGGGAAAGATTACAGGCTTTTGAAGGAATCGTTATCGCTAAAAAACACGGCGGTATTTCTGAAACCTTTACCGTAAGAAGACTTTCTTTCGGTGTAGGCGTAGAAAAGACCTTCCCTATTCACTCACCCAAGGTTGCAGATATTCAAGTTGTAAGACGTGGTAAAGTTCGTCGTGCTAAACTTTATTATTTGAGGGAAAGAACCGGTAAAGCAGCAAAGGTTAAAGAAATTAAGAGATAATCTTTGTAACCGAACAAAACGTGAAAATAAGAACTTATCTTTATTGAAGATAGGTTCTTTTTTTTTCGTTAAAGCGTTTTACATTTTAGATAAAATAATATATAATAGAAAAATGTATATATAATGTTTATAAAGGGGCATAATTTTCCTAATATAAAAGGGGTACGTATGAATAAATTTATCAAAGATAAATTGCACTTAATAATAGTCGGCTTAATAGCGGTAGTTGTTGCAGTTATTGCCGTATTCGGTATGGGCGGAACTAATATTCCGTCAACCTATTACCAAACGGGTGAGTTTGACGTAGAGTCTGGGTATAACGCGCTTATTTATAAAATTGACTATTCTTCGGAAAATTCGTCCGAAGAACGTACGCTTGATAGCGTTTGGCTCTCGGTTGGTAGCGCCGACTATTCTTCGGAAAATTCAAGCGTTAATTTTATTAGTGGGCTTGCATCATCTCAATCGGGTAGTTTTAGACAGATTAAAAGCAAAAGTTATGTAAACGACGTATCTAATCCCAAATCGGGCGAGTGGATTTGTATCGCAAGCGCAACCGACGTTGAAAGTTATTCTTCTCGTTCCTATTTTGCCCTTTGCGTTTCGGTTGATACAAACGTAAAACTTAACGAAATAGTGTTTGTCGGTGATGCTAATGGGGAAAAGGTTATTTTGCCCGTAACGGCAATCGGTTCGGGTATAAAGAATAGTTTTGCGTCTTCGCTAGATAATAGCGACGAGTTTGCTCGTAACGAACAAGCCGTGGCTTTCGCTAACGTGCTTATCGACGAAAGTGCGTCGTTCGATTTGAATAAAATCGTAGACGGTGTATACGAAGGCGATTTTATTTCAGGCGAAGAAGCGCTTATGCTAGAAAGCGTAAGGAATTTAACTTCGGGCAGAAGTTACTACGTGAGTGACGTTAATTCGCTCGGTCTTTATTTAATTTCCTTGGGAACGGCTATTTTTGGACAAAATGCCTTGGGACTTAGAATTATTCCCTTATTATTCTCAATTGCAAATATAGTTTTGTTATACTTTATCGGAAATCTTTGTTTCGGCAACAAATGGTCGGGCGTATTGCTTTCCGCTTTCTACGTTTTGGGTGGGTATTCGTTATCGTTTGCAACCACGGCAAGCGTGAACGCTATACTTTTAACCTTCTTGCTTTTGGCATTTTACGCTTTCTACAAATTTGTTAGAAAGGGTATAAATAATAAGACGCCTGCAAAATCATACTTAAATCTTTTGTTGGGCGGACTTTTCTTCGCATTTGCCATTTCGGTAAAATCGCAAGCAATCTACGTTGGAATAGCGCTTTTAGGCACGTTCGTATTTGGCATGATAAGACAGTATAAAGCATACGCTAGTCGTAAGAGTGCAAGTGATAATGCGTTTAAAGAAAAGGATTTATACGTTAGAAAAGCAATATTTACATTTATTTGTGGTGTTATATCGTTTATCGTATTGCCTTTGGTCGTACTTGGCGTTTCATTTTTGCTCGGCTATAAAACGTTTAGTGGACTTTATAATGCGACGGGCTTGTTCTCATACGTGTTCGCTCATTTCGGTAAAGGCCTTACCGATAACGGAAATAGTAGCGTTATAGGTTGGGTTGTTAACTTTGAAGCGCAATCGTTAAGCGCTAATAAGTACGCTTTCGGCAATATGATTTTGACGTTTATCAACTTATTTGCCTTGCTTTACGGCTTGTGCCACGTAATACTTCTTGTTACTGAAAAGAAATCCGTTCCGCTTAACGCTAGCGTTAAGTTTGGGGTAATAATGCCGTATATCATTTTAGCAGGTACTTTCCTTTTAAGTTACCTAATGAACTTTATCGGGGGTGGAGTTATCGGCGACTTCTATATTTCAAGCGTGTTCATAAGTGCTGTAACCGTAGGGCTTATAACAACCTTTGATAAAGAAAACGTTAAACCGTTATTTTCTATGGGTAAAGTTTCAGTTACGGCAACTAGACTAACCGTTGCGATAATTTTACTTGCTATGACTATTGCGTTTGCGCTTGCAGTTCCTGCATTTATCGGTTTAGAAGTAAATTCTTCAATTTATTCTTGGAACGTTCTTCGCGGTATAGCAGGTTAATTTGGGGAAAAACTTATGATATCAAAAATAAACAGTTATGCTCTCTTGGGACTTAAAGGAATACCCGTCAGCGTCGAAGTTGACGTCAGTAACGGACTACCTGCGTTTGATATAGTAGGGCTTGCCGATACTGCCGTAAAGGAATCCAAAGAGAGAGTTCGCACGGCGATTAAAAATAGTGGAAGAAAAGTTCCCACCCAACGAATAACTGCAAACCTAGCGCCTGCCGACGTAAAGAAGGAAGGCTCGCTACTAGATCTGGCTATTGCAGTCGGCGTGCTTAAAGCGAGTGGGCAACTTTTAGTCGACGTAAAAGATACCGTATTTTTAGGCGAACTGTGTTTGGACGGTAGCGTGAGAAGAATAAACGGCGTTTTGCCTATAATTATTTCGGCACTTGCTGAAAACTATAAAAATTTTATAATACCTTTTGATAACGCCGTCGAAGCGTCGTACGTTGAAGGAATAACGGTATACGCCGTTAAATCTCTCGGTGAAACGATAGATCATTTGTCGGGGTTGAAACCTTTGCAACCCGTGGAAAAGAAAGGTTTTAATATTGAACAAAACCAAAAAACTTATACGAGTGATTTGTCTTACGTAAAAGGGCAAAAGGTGGCAAAGCGTGCTTTGGAAGTGGCGGTGTCGGGTGGACATAATCTTCTTTTTGTAGGCGCGCCCGGTACGGGTAAAACTATGCTTGCAAAATGTATACCTACAATCATGCCCGATATGAGTTTTAAAGAAGCGCTTGACACTACGAAAATTCACTCGGTTGCTGGCGTGCTTAAAGATAACGAAGGTATTGTATATACTAGACCGTTTAGAAGTCCGCATCACACTTCGACTAGAATATCGCTTACGGGAGGTGGAGCAGATCTTCGCCCCGGTGAAATAAGTCTTGCGCATAACGGTGTACTTTTTCTTGACGAGATGCCCGAGTATTCACGTTCTACGCTAGAAGCGTTAAGACAACCCCTAGAAGATGGCGTGATAACCATTTCTCGTGTTACGGGTAGCGCAGAATATCCTGCAAATTTCATGCTTTGCGGTAGTATGAACCCCTGTCCGTGTGGGAACTACGGTTCGGAAGATAAAGTTTGTAATTGTAGTGCTAGCGCAATCGCTAAATACAAGGCTCGTATATCGGGGCCGTTACTTGATAGAATTGATTTGCAAATTCAGGTTGATAGTGTTAAATATTCTGAACTGACTGACGACGGAGAAAGTGAAAGTTCAGCAGAAGTTAGAAAGAGAGTTAACCGTACTAGACTTATTCAAAAGGAAAGGTTTAAAGAAGACGGAATAATGACTAACGCCGATATGGGCGAAAAACACTTGAAAAAATATTGCAAGTTAAGTGCCGAGTGCGAAACTATACTTAAAAATGCTTACGAGAGTTTAGGGCTTTCGCCTAGGGCAAGAAGTAGAATAATTAAAGTGGCAAGGACTATTGCCGATATGGGTTTATACGAAGAAATTCGTCCCGAACATATTTTAGAGGCTGTAAGTTACAGACATTCCTAAAAGGTAGTGTTGATAATGAAAAAACTTTCCACCTGCGAACTCTCGCTTATTTGGTTAGACAGTTTTATAGGATTAGAGTACGTTAATAAGCAGGAGTTGTACAAGTTAATAAACGGCGAGAAAGATATTAAGTCGGTTATTGAAAAGGCCCGTAATTTTATAGAAAGTAAGATAGGGGCTGAAAAGTATTTGCTAATAATTAGTTCGGCAAATCAAACGTATCTTGACTTTATATTAGACGGACTTGATAGAAAGGGTATAAGCGCTGTTACTATCGTTTCGGACGAATACCCCGAAGAATTAAAAAATATTACTTGTCCGCCCTTGGTTTTATACTATAAAGGTAACGTTTCGCTTTTAAAGTCGGAAAATAAATTTGGCATAGTTGGTAGTAGAAAGAGTTTACCGCTATCGCTAAAAATTACCGAAGATTATACTAAAACACTCGTTAATGCAGGGTTTACGCCCGTAACGGGTATAGCGGAAGGCGTAGATAAAACGGTTATCGAAACGGCGCTTAAAAGTAACGGCAAAGCTGTTTCGGTTATGGCGAGTGGATTTGATAACGTTTATCCCAAAGCGCACGAAAATTTAATAAATACGCTCGTGGAAAAAGGTGGGTTAGTTATTACCGAACACGTACCCGAGATTGTTGCAAAGCCATATTTCTTTCCCGTAAGGAATAGAATTATTGCAGGGTTATCAAAAGGCGTGTTGATAGTAAGTGGTGGAAAACATAGTGGAACTTTATATACTGCCGAGTATGCCGAAGAATTTGGAAGGGAGGTGTTTGCCGTGCCGTACAATATAGGCGTTGCATCGGGAGTAGGTTGTAACGACCTTATTAAACGCGGGGCGATATTGACAGATAATCCGCAAGATATTACCGAGTTTTACGGGGTAAAGGTAGATAGGCAAGAACAAGTTCTTTCGGAAATAGAACAGGCGATAGTTGAAGTTATAGAAGACGGTGGCGCGCACGTCGATAAAATATGCAAGGCGCTCGATAAAAAGATATTTGAAATTTCACCGATACTTTCCATGTTGGAAATAAAAGGCGTAATAGTAAAAAACGGAATAAACGTTTACGGACTTTGCCGTAACCGTTCGGAGGAATAAATGCAGTTAATTATAGTGGAATCTCCGCATAAAGCGAAAACAATTGAAAAGTTCTTGAAAGGTGATTACAAGGTAGACGCATCCAAAGGCCACGTAAGAGATTTACCCGTAAACTATATGGGTATTAATCTTGCGAATAACTTTGAACCGTATTACGTTATTTCACCCGACAAGAAAAACGACATAAAGCGTCTTGAAACGCAAGCGAAAAAGGCTGAAAAAGTCTATCTCGCAACCGACCCGGATAGAGAAGGGGAAGCAATTTCTTGGCACTTAAAGGAAGTTCTTAATTTGCCTGACGACGCCGTTAACAGAATAGAGTTTAACGAAATCACCGAAAAAGCGGTTAAAAAAGCGCTTGCAAACCCAAGAAAGATAGATATGAACTTGGTTGACGCTCAACAAGCAAGGCGTGTTCTTGATAGAATAGTTGGTTACAGTATATCGCCTGCGGCAAGTTCAAGGTTAAACGAAAATCTTTCGGCAGGTAGAGTTCAATCGGTTGCGCTTAAAATGGTCGTTGATAGAGAACGTGAAATTCAAGCGTTCGTTCCGCAAGAATACTGGAACTTAAAAGCCGACGTTAAGCCTAACGGAAAGAGTAATTTTAAGGTTCTTCTCGTCGAGAAAAACGGCAAGAAATATAAGCCTGCAAACGCCGAAGAAGCGTCTATGGTAGAGAATTTATTAAATGGTGCGTCCTTTTTCGTTAAGAACGTTAAAAAGAGTGTAGTTAAATCTCATGCGCCTGCACCTTTTATTACGAGTACTTTGCAACAAGACGGCTCGATAAAACTTAATATTTCCGCCCCACAAGTTATGCAAATAGCACAAAGGCTTTACGAAGGTGTTGAAACGCCAAAGGGCAACATTGCACTTATAACCTATATGAGAACGGACTCCGTTCGTGTATCGGCGGAAGCACAAAAAGAAGCGTTAGAGTATATTAGGGAAAACTTCGGCGACGAATATGTACCTATAAAACCCAACTTCTATAAGACCAAGAATGGCGCGCAAGACGCCCACGAAGCAATTAGACCTATCGACGTTAGAAGAACGCCCGATAGCGTTAAAGATATATTAGATAAAAATCAATATAAACTTTATAAACTTATTTACGAACGATTTATTGCGTCGCAAATGAGTGAAGCAAAATACGATAGCGTGGCTGTTGAAGTAGGCGCGCTTGATTACGTGTTTAAGACGAGTGGTAAAACCTTGTTGTTTAAAGGTTACACCGCCGTTTACGACGACACTAAAAAAGATGACGACGAAGAAACGGGCAATAAACTTTTGCCTGCGCTTACCGACGGTGAACCACTTTCACTTTTAGCGCTTGACAAAGAACAAAAATTCACTAAACCGCCCGTTCGCTATACCGAAGCAACCCTTATTAAGAATATGGAAGATAAGGGTATAGGTAGACCGTCTACTTACGCTACGATTATGGCAAAACTCTCTGACAAAAAGAGAGAATACGTTACAAAAGATAAAAAGTATTTAGTGCCTAACGCGATAAGTTACGACCTTATTGATTTCTTGGTAAAATATTTCCCCGATATTATGGATATATCGTTTACCGCACGTATGGAAACTGCGCTTGACGATATAGGTGAAGGTGGAAGGGACTGGCATAAACTCGTTGCGGATTTTTACCGTCCGTTCGAAAACCAAGTAAGGAATTCAAAACTTACCGATCGTATTTGTGAAAAGTGCGGTTCAAAGATGATAATAAATAGTGGTAAATACGGCAATTATTACGCTTGTTCAAACTATCCTACCTGTCAAAATATTAAGGCGGTGAACGAAAAGGTTGCAATACCCACCGACCGTATTTGTTCAAAATGTGGCAGTATGATGGTTGAAAGGGAAGGCAAGTTCGGTAAATTCCTTGCTTGTTCAAATTACCCAAGATGTAAAAACACCGTCAGTATGACCGAAAGCGTAGGCGTATGCCCAACTTGCGGTAAACCCACTAAAAAAATGATGAGTAAAAGCGGAAAGGTTTTCTACGGTTGTTCGGATTACCCTAACTGTAAGTTTATGAGTTGGGATATACCGACGGGTAAAAAGTGCCCCGTCTGCGGAGAATATTTAATTTCCGTAGAAGGCAAAGTAAAGTGTTCGGGCAAGAAGTGTAATTACGAAGAAGATGCAAAAAGTTAAGGTTATCGGCGCAGGACTTGCCGGTTGTGAATCGGCTTATTATCTTGCTAATTGTGGAATACAAGTTGAACTTTACGATATTAAACCGTCAAAGTTTACACCCGCTCATCAAAGTACCGACTTTGCAGAACTCGTATGTTCTAACTCGCTAAAAAGTAACGACGTTTACGGCAACGCTTGTGGACTTCTAAAAGAAGAAATGCGTCTTTTAGGCTCGCTTGTTATAGAGTCGGCGGATAGGTCGAAAGTTCCGGCGGGCAACGCTTTGGCTGTTAATAGAGAACAGTTTTCGGCGTATATAACCGAGAAAATTAAAAAGCACCCTAATATCAAGGTTGTTTCAAAAGAAGTTACTACAATAGATTGTGACGAGTATACGATTATAGCGACAGGGCCTTTGACTACGGGTGCGCTATCGGAAACTATTAAGTCTTTCGTGGGTGGCGGACTACATTTTTACGACGCATCTGCGCCTATCGTTGCGTTTGATAGTATTGATATGGAAAACGCTTGGTTTGGCGATAGATACGGTAAGGGCAACGGCGATCATATAAACTGCCCTATGAATAAAGATGAGTATCAAAGTTTCATAACGGCGCTATCTACTGCCGAACGCGCAAAACTGCACGACTTTGAAAAGACCGAAGTCTTCGAAGGTTGTATGCCCGTGGAAATTATGGCGCAAAGGGGAGAGAACACTCTTCGTTTTGGTCCGCTTAAACCCGTGGGGTTAGACGATCCGAGAACGGGAAGATGGCCGTACGCTTGCTTGCAATTAAGAAGAGAAGACGAAGACGGAACAATGTATAATCTCGTCGGGTTTCAAACCAACCTTTTGTGGGGAGAACAAAAAAGAGTTTTCGGTATGATACCCGCGCTTAAAAACGCCGAGTTTTTAAGGTACGGCGTAATGCATAAAAACACCTTTATCAATTCGCCTAAATCACTTAATAGCGATTATTCCTTAAAGGATCACGGCAAAGTTTTCTTTGCGGGGCAAATAACGGGTGTTGAAGGTTACGTAGAGTCGGCAGGTAGCGGACTTATGGCGGGTATTTACTGCGAAAGAAAAATCAATGAAAAAAGTGACGTAAGAGTGTCGGAGAACACCGTACTCGGTGCGCTTGCAAGATATATTACGACTGAAAATAAAGACTTTCAGCCTATGAACGCCAACTTTGGTATTTTACCCGTATCCGAAGTTTCGACCAAGGATAAGGCGCTACGTAAAAAGATGCAGGCGGAGAGAAGTTTAAGACATATAGAAATGTTCAAAAAGGAGATTTTATCATGAACGAATTTATGGGAACGACTATTTGTGCCGTAAAGAGAAACGGCAAAACGGCGATTGCGGGGGACGGACAAGTTACCCTTTCTCAATCGGTAATATTTAAGAATAACGCCGTTAAGGTAAGGCGTATTTATAACGATAGCGTAATTTACGGGTTTGCAGGCTCGGTTGCCGACGCGTTTACCCTTTCGGAAAGATTTGAAGGTATGCTTAATAAGTATTCGGGCAACCTTATGCGAAGCGCAGTTGAACTTGCCGAATTGTGGAGAAACGATAAAGTGGCTAGAAAACTTGAAGCAATGATGATTACCGCCGATAAAGATACGCTTTTAATCGTTTCTGGCTCGGGCGAAGTAATTGAACCCGACGACGGTATTTGTGCTATCGGTAGTGGTGGAAACTACGCTTTGGCGGCGGCACGCGCGCTCGCACAAGAAACCGATTATTCGGCGGAAGATATTGCTAAAAAGGCACTTAATATTGCGAGTGAAATTTGCGTGTTTACTAACGGACATATTACCTGTGAAGTTATAGAAGGAGATAAGTAGTTATGAATTTGACACCTAAACAGATAGTTTCCGAACTTGATAAATATATTATCGGTCAAAAGGATGCAAAGAAAGCGGTTGCAATAGCGCTACGTAATAGATATAGAAGAAGTATGTTATCGCTTTCCGAAATGGAAGAGATAACCCCTAAAAATATAATAATGAAAGGTCCGACGGGCGTAGGTAAAACGGAGATTGCAAGGCGTCTTGCAAAATTAGTGGGTGCACCTTTTGTAAAGGTTGAAGCGACCAAGTACACCGAAGTAGGTTACGTCGGTAGGGACGTAGAGTCCATGATAAGGGATTTGGTTGAATGTTCGGTAAGATTAGTTAAGGAAGAACGCTTTAAGAAGGTTACCGAAAAGGCAGAGGCAACCGTTGACGAAAAACTTATTAAACTCGTTTGTGAAGTAAGAAGATTAGACCGTGGCGAAACGCCGTTGGAAATTTTTGAGAAAAATATTGCGGAAGGTTATAAAAAGGGCTATTACGATAACGAGATTATCGAGATTGAACTTGTAGATAACCCAAAACCCATGGAACTTATGCCGGGTGGTAGCGAGATAAGTATCGGCTCGATTTTCGGCGATTTTATGCCAAAGAAGAAAAAGAAACGTAAAATTTCCGTTAAAGAAGCAAAGAAACTTCTTTTAGAAGAAGAGGCTGATAAACTTATTGATAAGGACTCTGTAAACGAAGAGGCTATTCGTCGTGCAGAGAACGAAGGTATAATCTTTATTGACGAAATAGATAAGATTGCCGCAAAAGCAAACCAAAGTGGTCAAGACGTTTCAAGGGAAGGCGTTCAACGTGATATATTGCCCATAGTCGAAGGCTCTACGGTAATGACCAAGTACGGTTCGATAAAGACCGATTATATCTTGTTTATAGCGGCAGGCGCGTTCCACGTTTCCAAGGTTTCCGACCTAATCCCCGAATTACAAGGTAGATTCCCTATATTAGTGGAATTAAAAAGCCTTACCAAACAAGACTTTATTGATATACTTACAACGCCTAGAAACGCTATAACGATTCAGTACGCAACACTTCTTAAAGTGGACGGCGTGGAATTAAAGTTCACGGACGAAGCGATAGAAGCGATTGCAGGCATTGCCGAAGATATGAACGCTACTAGCGAAGATATAGGCGCAAGGCGTTTGCATACCGTAATGGAAAACTTGCTTGAAGAAGTTTCGTTTAACGCCGGCGGAGAGACGGCTTACCAAGTTGTTATAGATAAAAATTACGTCGAAAGTAGGCTCGGCGGAGAAAGAAAAACCAAAGACCTTAAAAAATATATACTCTAAAAAGGAAAGTTTATGATTAACGCACCAAAGGGCACAAAAGATCTTTTGCCCGCAGAAAGTTACAAATGGCAATATATAGAAAACACGGCGAGAGAAGTCGCTAAAAATTTCGGTATATCCGAAATCAGAACCCCCACTTTTGAACATACCGAAGTGTTCTTGCGCGGCGTTGGTGAAGGCACGGATATAGTTAATAAAGAGATGTATACCTTTCTTGATAAGGGTGGTAGAAGCATTACGTTAAAGCCCGAAGGTACGGCAGGGGTGGCTAGGGCGTTCGTGGAAAACGGACTTTTCAATAGCGCTTTGCCCGTAAAACTCTTTTATATAACTCAATGTTTTAGGTATGAAAGACCGCAGGCGGGAAGACTTCGTGAATTCCATCAGTTCGGTATAGAATTTTTGGGGTCAAAAGAAGCGAATATCGACGCCGAAGCAATAGTGTTTGCTAAAACTTTTTTCGATAAGTTAAAGGTTACGGGACTATCACTTTATATCAATAGTATAGGTTGTAAAGAGTGTAGGGGCAAATACGAAGACGCGCTTAAAAGTTACTTAAAGGCTAATATAGATAAACTTTGTCCGCTTTGCCGTGAAAGGTTTGACAAAAATCCTTTGCGTATTCTCGATTGCAAGAATGAAGACTGCAAAAAGATAACCGATAATGCACCGTCGATAATAGATTACATTTGTGAAGACTGTTCCACTCACTTTGAAAAGGTAAAGAAACTTCTCGACTTATCGGGCGTTGAATATAAAGTTAATCCCAAAATCGTAAGGGGACTTGATTATTATACTAAAACGGTATTCGAGTTTGTTTCTGAAAATATCGGCGCGCAAGGTACGGTTTGCGGTGGCGGGCGTTACGACGGGTTGGTAGAACAACTCGGTGGTGCAAGCGTTCCAGGTATAGGATTTGCGCTTGGTATAGAAAGACTATTGTTGTTAATGTCTAGTATCGGCGTAGAAATCCCTAACGACGGAAAGGTTAAAATCTACGTTGCACCTATGGGTGAGAAAGAAGCGGAAGTTGCTTTTACTTTGGTTAACGGTATGCGAGTTAAAGGAATAGTAGCCGAAACCGACCATATGCAAAGGGGAATAAAAGCGCAGTTTAAGTACGCCGACAAAATAGGTGCGGAATACGTTGCGGTAATAGGATCGTCTGAACTTGCAGAAGGCAAGGTTAAAGTAAAGAAGATGGCTGATGGAAGTGAAGAAACCGTTGCGATAACCGATCTCGTGGAGTATATGTTAAAAGCATGACCGAACTTGGCAAAGTTACGGCGGTAAAAGGTAATACTGCTACCGTGCGTATTGATAAAAAAGACGAGTGTTCTAAGTGTGGAATGTGTTTGTTTTCCAACAACGCTAATTATACCGAGATGCCTGCAAGTAACGAGTTAGGCGCAAAAGTGGGCGATACGGTGGAAATAAGGCGAACGGAAAGTCTTAAACTAATAAGCATACTTTTGGTGTTTTTAGTTCCGCTTGCGCTTATAGGATTAGCGTGTGGATTAACTTACCTTTTTATGGAAAATGAACTTTGGATGCTTGGTTTTAGCGTAATATTTATTCTTTTGTGGTATACTATTTTGGCGTTTATCGATAAGAAGATTAAAAAACTAAAAGGGTTTTCTAACGTGATAACGCAAATAGTTCAAAAGGAGGAAAATATTACTGATGGAAATAACTGAGATTATCGGTGAAGACGAGTTAAAAAAATCGCTTTTGACCGATAAGCCCGTCTTGGTGG
>CASDPM010000006.1 GCA_949282465.1 uncultured Bacillota bacterium | reverse complement strand
AGGATTTTTTTAATGTTTTTGCTCGTCATTTTATTTGACATATTTTGAATTAATAATTTCTTCTTGACTAAATTTAAATTTAGTTGTATACTAAAAGAAAAAAATTTGGACGTTTTATGGAAAATGCAATTAGTAGCGATTTAATTCGCGGACATATTGATACGATAATTTTATACGCTTTACTTGACGGCGATAAATACGCACAACAAATTAGCGACGCCGTCGCACTAAAAAGTGAAAATCAATACGTTATAAACCAAGCAACTCTTTATAGTTCGCTTAAACGTTTGGAAAATTTAAAATACGTTTCCGCATATTGGTACGACGCTGAAAAAGGTCGACGCAGATATTTTAGGCTTACCGATCTTGGAAAGCAAGTTGTAGAAAATAATTTATCAAATTGGTCGTATTCTCGTGCTATTATTGATAAACTTACAGGCTGTGAGTCAACTGTAATTAAACCTATTATCGTGGAAAAACCTGTTGAGAGTGCGATTTCGACAGTTCAAAATACTACCGAAAGTATTAATTCTAACGAATCACAAAAACCTGATTTAAGCGCTCCCACACAAAATGAAACTCAAAACTCACCCGTTTCTACGTCATCACAAGCGAATCAAGAAATTAATTTTCGTAATATTTTGAACGGTTTAATAAAAAACAATAATTCCGAAGAAAATCACCCCGAAGAAATTATTGTTTCTAACCAAGAACCGATTGAACCCGAAGTCAAAAAAGTTGAAAAATTTAACGAAACGATTTTAGAAGATCCGCAATCGCACAGTTATAATAACGGCAAGGCTGATTTTGGCGATTTGTTGCAAAAAGCCTCTAAGGAAGGTTATAAAATTCGCATATCAAACAAAAATTCTAAAATTTCGAGCGGATCAATTTATATAAATAAAGTTAATTTATGTTCATCACTTTTATGTTTTTTGATTGTTGCGTTAGAATTTATATGCGCTTATCTTATTTTTAACGATATTCTTAAATTAAGTTTACCTGCAATTTTAGTTTCTATCGTTGCATTGGCAATTTTCCCTATTGCTTTAACAATAATTTACTCGAAAAATCCAACTAAAACGTTAAAAACAATTAAAGCCGACACGATATTAACGTCATTGATAATAGTATTTAATTTACTTTTAATTACTTTTGCGGGAAATTTACTTTTTAACGTAGATTTCTCTGACACGTATACCATTTTACTCGCTTTGATTTGCCCTATTATTTTATACGTAGATATAGTTATATTCTTTACGATAAGATTTTTATTTGGTAAAAACAAGAAATTTCAAGTAAAATAAATGGCAAAAACCCGCTTTTTAGCGGGTTTTTTTATAAGTTAAGTAAATAATCTATTTCATTTTGAGAAAGTTGTCTTACTTGACCACGATCTAGTCCACTCAAAACCAAATCGCCTATTTTAATTCTTTTTAAAAAGTCAACGCAGTTGTTAACTGCTTCAAACATTTTTCGTATTTGACGGTTTCTACCTTCACTAATCGTTACGTGGAGTTTGGATCCATTTTTATGTGTTTCAAGCAGTCTTACGTTGCATTTCTTTGTTTTTACACCGTCGATAACAACACCAGAACGTAGTTTTGCCAAATCTTCGTCGCTAACAGGTTTTTCTGTTTTAACAAGATAAGTTTTTGGCACTTCATTTTTCGGATGTGTAAGTTTATACGTCAAATCCCCATCATTTGTTAAAATTAACAAACCTTCGGTATCATAGTCAAGCCTACCGACGGGAAAAATTCGTTTCATATTCGGCGGCAATAAATCTATTACGGTTTTTCTACCCTTGTCATCTTTAACCGTACAAACGTATCCTTTTGGTTTATTCATTATATAATAATCGTATTTCTTGACAAGCGAAACCGTTTTTCCGTTAACGGTTACGTGGTCGGAATGAATATCGACTTCTTGACCAAGTTCAGCAATTTTTCCATTTATTTTAACGTGCCCGTCCATAATCAATCGGTCGGACGCGCGCCTAGAAGCCACACCGCTTTCCGCAATGAATTTATTTATTCGCATAAGTTTTTCCTTAAAAATTATTCTACGCCTATTATAGTATAGATTTTTTCGGAAAAAATCAAGTTATTTTGACTATAAATTTTCACTAAACCTATTTCAGTATCTTTTTTAAAAGTACCATTGATGAATTTTGGATAATCGTATATTATCTCTAAATTTTCAAATTCCGATTTAGTTAGTGGTAAAACTATATCATTTTTCACATATATTCCACAATCACCATTTTCAGTTTGTATGAAATCAATAATATTGTCACTTTCTATTATCTTGTAATTAAAGTAATTATCAAAACACTCTGTCATAAGATTTTTTGAGCGTTCAAACATAGGTGGACAATTTAAAACTACGCATATTAATTCCATGCCATTTCTAATACAACTTGATACTAAACATCTGCCCGCTTTTTTCGTATAACCCGTTTTAATACCCGTAGAGCCTTCAAATTCCTTTAACATTTTGTTCTTATTTATCAAATAACGATCGCAATTTCGTGTTGTAAAAGGAATTTTTACACTTTTAGTCGACACAATTTCCCTAAACGAGTTATTCTTCATGGCATATCTTGAAATAAGCGCTAAATCATAAGCCGTCGTATAATGATTATCGTCGTGTAAACCATGTGGGTTAACAAAGTTTGAATTTATAGCCCCTATTCTTTTTGCCGTTTCATTCATTAAACACGCAAATTCCGATATAGTTTTACTACAATATACTGCAAGAGTTTCGGCACAATCGTTTCCCGATCTAAGCATTAAGCCATATAACAAGTCTTTTACGGTTAACTTTTCCCCTATTTCAAGATATATACTAGAACCTTCCACACCAACAGTTTTGGAAGTAACTGTTACGATATCTTCAAGATTACAATTTTCAATTATGGTAATAGCAGTTAAGATTTTTGTAGTACTTGCCATAAACTTTTTCTCGGTTGAGTTGTTTTCATAAAGTATTCTTCCGCTTTCTTGTTCAATAACTATTTCGCTACAACTTGACGCATCAACTTCTTTACTATTTTTATTTATAAAAAAAACAACACTAAACAAAGTGAAAGCAATTAAAACAAAAGAAATAATACCTTTTTTCATTTTAAGTATTTTCATCTCCCTTAAACGTTTCAGCCACGTCAATCGCTTTATCTAAAATTTTCTCATACGTGCTTTCACTAACGTTAATAATCTTATAATCCCCGTCTTTCCTTTTTAACAAAAAAGCACAAGGTTTAAGTGATATAATTGCGCCGTTTCCTGCGCTATAAGGCAAATCTGAAGAACTTTTGAATATACTTACCTTGCCATATTCACCGCCACCACACAAAACACCTAACGTAACTTTTGTTATAGGAATTATAAACTCGTCATCATTAGTTTTTACAGGCTTACCAACAACGGTATTAACGTCTATAAGTGTATTTAAATTTTTAAGTGCCGTATCAATTACAGAATTTAT
>CASDPM010000005.1 GCA_949282465.1 uncultured Bacillota bacterium | reverse complement strand
TGAAACTATGTCAGTTGAAAGACGGCAATTGATGAAGGCTTACGGCGCGGAACTAGTTTTAACCGAAGGCGCAAAAGGGATGAAAGGCGCAATCGCAAAAGCAAAAGAGTTGGCGGGAGAAATTCCAAATAGTTTTATTCCAAGCCAGTTTGAAAACCCAGCAAATCCCAAAATTCATTTTGATACTACTGGACCTGAAATTTTTTCTGATACCGACGGAAAAGTAGATATTTTCGTTGCGGGCGTGGGAACGGGCGGAACGGTTACGGGTGTAGGCAAGTATTTAAAAGCAAGAAACCCTAAAATTAAGGTCGTTGCCGTTGAGCCTGCTTCATCAGCCGTATTATCTACGGGAGTTGCGGGCGCTCACAAAATTCAAGGTATAGGCGCAGGATTCGTTCCCGACGTTCTTGATACTAGCGTTTACGACGAGATAATCACCGTCACCAATGAAGACGCTTTTAACGCGGGAAAAGAAATAGGTAAAAAAGAAGGCGTTTTAGTCGGCATTTCTTCGGGCGCGGCGCTTCACGTGGCAATTGAATTGGCAAAGCGCACTGAAAACGCTGGAAAAAATATCGTAGTTTTGTTCCCCGATACGGGTGATAGATATCTATCCACTCCACTTTTTAACGAATAAATGATGCTAACTGCTTCATTTTATTGCAATTAGATGGCAATAGTTGTATAATAAATTTATACTAAAAAGATAGGTTAAACAATATGAAGATAATTGATTTACTTACCGAAGAAAAGTTAACCCTTTCGTTTGAAGTTTTTCCACCTAAAACCGAAAGTGCGTTTGACAGCGTAAAGCACGCAACCGAAGAGATCGCAAAATTAAACCCTGCGTTTATGAGCGTGACTTACGGCGCAGGTGGAGGAACGAGCAAATATACTTTGGATATTGCAAAAAACATATTAAAAGAGTACGGTGTGCCGACTTTGGCGCACCTTACTTGCGTTTCTTCTACCAAGCAAACGATAAAAGAAAGAATAAGAGATATTAAAAATTCGGGCATAGAAAACGTAATGGCGCTCCGCGGAGATATTCCAAAAGATTTGGAAAACGCCGATAGAAGCGGTTGGGATTATCAACACGCCGTGGATTTAATAAGAGAACTAAAAGAATATAGCCCAGACGTTTGTATAGGCGGTGCGTGCTATCCCGAAATTCACCCAGAGAGCGAAAACCAAAAAGAAGATATAAAATACTTGAAAGAAAAGGTTGACGCGGGCTGTGATTTTTTAACCACACAAATGTTCTTTGATAATAATCTATTATATAATTTTTTGTATAAAATTCGCGAAGCTGGCATTACCGTTCCCATTATGCCGGGTATTATGCCGATAACCAACGCAAATCAAGTAGAGCGCGCGATCAAACTTTCAGGTTCTTTTATGCCCCAGCGCTTTAAGAGTTTAGTGGATAAGTTCGGAACTAACCCCGACGCTATGAAGCAAGCGGGTATAATTTACGCAACCGACCAAATTATAGACCTTTTTGCAAACGGAATAAAGAACGTTCACGTTTACTCAATGAATAAACCCGACGTTGCGGAAAAGATTTTATCTAATCTATCAAGTATTTTGAACTGATATGATATATCCCATTTACGTTAAAAATTATCCTGCGCCTGATTTTAACAAAAAAGAAATTTTGCGTTATGCAGGGGCTAAGGAAGATATAATAGAGATAAACGCGCTTATTGACGAGTGTATAAAAGAATTAGACGGCAAATTAAATTATAAGGTGTGCTATGTCGAATATCCCGTAAAAATTTTAGGGGATGACGTAGATTTAACTTTTACTTCCGTAAGGTCAAAAGATTTAGCAAGAAACCTTAAAAACTGTAATGATTTTATCCTTTTTGCTGCAAGCGTCGGTATAGACATAGATAGACTTATTGCAAAGTATAATGCCTTATCGCCTACTAAAGCGCTTATTTTTCAAGCAATCGGGGCGGAGAGAATAGAAAGCCTTTGCGATTTATTTAATAACGAGATTAAGGAAAAATATAAAACGGTTAAACCGAGATTTTCGGCGGGGTACGGCGATTTGCCGATAGAAATCCAAAAAGATATTTTTACCGCGCTAAACTGCTCTAAAAACATAGGCGTAACCTTAAACGAAAGTCTTTTAATGTCTCCGTCAAAGTCGGTTACCGCGATAATAGGCGTTGCAAAAGATAGTAATTGCACAAACGAAAAAGTATGTGCGGCGTGTAAAAAACCCGATTGCGAATTTAGGAGAGAAAATGAAAATTAAAGAATATCTTAAAAATAACTTAATCTTTCTTGACGGCGGAATGGGCACGCTTTTGCAAGTACAGGGACTTAAAGCAGGCGAACTTCCAGAAAGGTGGAACGTAACTCATTCTGAAGTTATAACCCAAATTCATAAGGCGTATTACGACGCTGGAAGTAACGTCGTCAACACGAATACTTTCGGCGCAAATTCTCTTAAGTTTTCAGACGAAGAACTTGAAGAAATAGTAAAGTGCGCCGTTCAAAATGCAAAAAACGCAAAAGAGCAATCGGTGAGCGCGCAAGAAAAATGGATAGCGTTAGATATAGGACCTACGGGTAGAATGTTAAAGCCTTACGGCGACCTTGATTTTGAAGATGCCGTTAAAGTTTTTTCAAAAACGGTAAAACTTGGCGTTAAATACGGCGTTGATTTGGTGTTCATAGAAACGATGAACGACAGTTATGAAACGAAGGCGGCGGTTTTGGCGGCTAAAGAAAATTGTGATTTTCCCGTTTTCGTTTCTAACGCATACGGAGAAGACGGCTGCCTTATGACCGGCGCAAATCCCAAAGCAATGGTCGCTATGCTAGAAGGTTTAGGGGTGGACGCAATCGGCGTAAACTGTTCGTTTGGACCTAAAAAACTTGCGCCCGTCGTAGAAGAGTATCTAAAATATTCGTCTATTCCCGTTCTTTTAGAGCCAAATGCGGGACTTCCTAAAGTGGTTGAAGGGAAAACCGTTTACGACGTTTTGCCCGAAGAATTTTCTTCTGACGTTAGCGCGCTTATTAAAAAGGGAGTTCGTATTGCGGGCGGTTGTTGTGGCACGACGCCCGACTATATTAAAGCGCTAGTGGAAAAAACTAAAGGGCAAGTACCCGTTAAAATAGAAAAGAAAAACTTTTCGGTGATTTCCTCTTATACCCACGCAGTTGAATTTGGATATGAGCCGATATTGATAGGCGAAAGAATAAACCCGACGGGCAAGAAAAAATTCAAAGAAGCCTTAAAAGCAAACGATACAGATTATATCTTAAAAGAAGGCGTTAGCCAGCAAGAAAGGGGCGTGCATATTTTAGACGTCAACGTAGGACTTCCCGAAATTGACGAAAGCAAAATGCTAGTTTCAGCCGTAAAAGAACTTCAAGCCATTATAGACTTGCCCTTGCAGATAGATACTTCAAACGTTTTTGCAATGGAAAAGGCGTTGCGCGCTTATAACGGCAAAGCAATGGTGAATTCCGTTAACGGCAAAAAAGAGAGTATGGAAGCCGTTTTTCCACTCGTTAAAAAATACGGCGGATTAGTGGTTTGCTTAACGCTTGACGAAGACGGTATTCCCGAAAAAGCCGAAGATAGACTTGAAATCGCAAAAAAGATTTTAGAAAAAGCCAAAGAGTTCGGCATAGATAAAAAAGATTTGATTTTCGATCCGTTAGCGCTCACGATAAGCGCGGATAAAAACGCAGCAAGAGAAACTCTTAAAGCAGTAAAACTCATTAAAGAAAATTTAGGTGCGCACACTTCGCTAGGCGTTTCCAACGTGTCGTTTGGATTACCTGAAAGAGATATTATAAACGGCAATTTCTTTACGCTCGCGCTTTTTAACGGTTTGTCGGCAGGGATAATTAATCCCTATTCAAACGAAATTATGAAAGCATATCACACTTTCCTTGCACTAAACGGGTTTGACGATAATTTTGAAAAGTATATTAAATTTACTGAAGATTTGCCAAAGCAAACGGCTGTGCAGGGAACTGCGATTGCAAAAAAGGATAGCGTAGAATATCAATCCGAACTGCAAAAAGCCATAATTAAAGGTCTTAAAGAACAAGCAAATCTTATCACAAAAGAATTATTGTTAACCGAAAAACCGCTTGATATCGTTCAAAATGAGATTATTCCCGCGCTTAATATCGTTGGCGTTGGCTTTGAAAATAAAGCGGTATATTTACCGCAACTTTTAATGAGTGCAGAAGCGTCTAAGTCAGCGTTCGAGCGTATAAAAGAAAGTATGAGTGGTGAAAAAACGGCAAATAAATGCGCTTTCGTTATCGCAACGGTAAAGGGTGATATTCACGATATAGGTAAAAATATCGTCAAACTGCTTTTAGAAAATTACGGATTTAACGTGTGCGATTTAGGAAAGGACGTTTCACCTGAAGAAGTGGCGCAAAAAACGAAAGAATTAAAAGCGCCGATAGTAGGTCTTTCCGCGCTTATGACGACCACCGTTCCCGCAATGGAGCAGACGATAAAACTGTTAAGAGAAAAAGCGCCTTGGTGCAAAATCGTGGTTGGCGGCGCAGTGCTTAACAAAGAGTACGCGGATATGATAGGCGCGGACAAGTACGCAAAAGACGCAATGGAAACGGTTAGATATGCCGAGGAAATAAATAACGGTTTATAAAATACTAAAACTAAATATATCAATGCGAGTTGTGTTAATTCACAGAGAGTAGGGGAAGTGCGGTGAAAATCCGACGCAACAGTCATTACGGTTAAAGTCCGATAGCCTACCCGTTGAGTGTCAAACGTTATCATCTTGGGCAATGGAGAAGGAGATAACGCTATTGAAACGTGCCCAAGTGGCGCGTTTTTATTTTGACAATATCGCAACTTTAACGAAATTTTTGTTACAAATATCTATTCTAAGGAGAAAAATATGAAAAAATTTACGGCGCTTTTAATCACTTTTTTATTATGTTTTGCAACGGTTTTTTCCGTCGCTTGTAAAAACAGCGGAAAAACCACGCCAAAAATTGAGTCGATAACCGAAACTCAAATAGTTATGTCGGTTGAAGAAACTGACGGAAAAGCTACAGCTTTTGATGCGCTTAAATCTTTAAGGAATCAAGATTTAATTTCTTTTGACTTTATAGAAAGTCCTTACGGCGCTTATATTTCGTCAATCAACGGTAAGGCAGAATACGTAATAGAATCCACTTTAACTTCAAGCAAAGGCTATTCTTGGATGTTATACACGTCTGATATGGAAAACGCCTACGAAGAGAAAACTATCGGAATAAATGGAACGACCTGCGGACAATCGGCGATAGGGGCAAGTTCACTTACCGTAAAGACGGATAAAATATACGTATGGGTTTTTGAGTATTACGAATATACGTGGTAAAAATGAAAGATAAGGAATTATTACGTGCAAAAAATAAAAAAACGAGTATTCAATCGGCAAAAGAATGTGCATATATTGCCGTTTTCGTAGCCATACTTATTGCCGTGCAGGTGGCTCTTTCTTTTGTGCCGGGTGTCGAACTGGTGACCGTTTTTTTCGTTACGTATTCTTTCGTTATGGGAATAAAACGCGGGGTGATTTCTGCTTTTGCTTTTGCGCTTTTAAGGCAGTTGGTTTTCGGCTTTGCACCAACGGTGCTTATTCTCTATCTTATTTATTTTCCGCTATTAACTTTTATTTTCGGAGTTTTAGGCAGTAAAATAAAGAAACCGCTAAAATTATTACCGCTTATTGTTTTAGTCGCTTGCGCGTGTACGGTCGCGTTTACTATGTTAGATAACGTAATCACTCCTATTTGGTACGGGTACGGGCAAAAATCTGCAAAGCTCTATTTTATGGCGTCTATTCCGTTTATGATACCGCAAGTAATTTGTACTCTAATTTCAGTATCAGTTTTGTTCTTTCCACTTTATAAGGCGTTTAATAGTATTAAGATAGTCGTATCTAATGATTTATAGAGATGATTATTCATTATGGACGTTCGTAATAAAATAGCGGTAGGTGGTGCGGTTTTAACCCAAGAATACGCCGATAAAATCGGTGCGGATAAATACGCTAAATACGCCTTAGCGACCGTGCGTTATGCAGAGCAAATAAACGATAAAAGTGCTTCTTGATAGGCTA
>CASDPM010000004.1 GCA_949282465.1 uncultured Bacillota bacterium | reverse complement strand
ACTTAAAATCTATTTTAAGGAGATAAATTTATGAAGAAAGTTTATGAAGGCAAAACCAAAGACGTTTATTCGTTAGATAACGGCAACGTTATGCTCAAATTCAAAGACGACTGCACGGGTAAAGACGGCGTGTTCGATCCGGGTGAAAACACCGTTGGTCTTACTATCGAAGGTATCGGCAAGGCAAACTTGCAAACTTCGGTATACTACTTTGAACTTTTGAAAAAAGCAGGCATTAAAACCCACTACGTAAGCGCAAACGTTGACGACGCTACTATGGAAGTTTTACCCGGCAAAGTATTCGGACACGGTCTTGAAGTTATTTGCCGTTTAGTTGCTACGGGCAGTTTTATTCGTAGATACGGCGAATATATTGCAGACGGCACCCCCTTAAAAGGTGGTTACGTTGAATGTACTTTCAAAAACGACGCTAAGGGCGATCCGCTAGTAACTATGGAAGGGCTTGAAGCACTTGGCGTTATGAGTGCTGAAATGTTTAATAGCATGAAAGAACAAACCTTAAAAATCACCAAAATCGTTGCCGACGACCTTAAATCCATAGGTCTTGACTTGTGGGATATTAAGTTTGAATTCGGTTATAATAACGACGAAGTTATTCTTATCGACGAAATCGCATCAGGTAATATGCGTGTTTATAAGGACGGCAAAATCGTTGAACCCGTTGAACTTACTAAACTTATTCTTTGCAGATAAAATTCTAATAAACTTAAAGCCACCATTTTTGGTGGCTTTTTTGTCTAAACTTTTGGGTTCACATCAATAGTCTGGGGGTTTATTGTTTACACAATCAAAAAACGCTAATGAAAATCATTAGCGTTTTTATGGAGCTGGTGAGCGGACTTGGCGCCTGTGCGCCCTTCTCCGACGAACAGTAGGTGTCTACTGTTCGGTGTTCCACAAATCGCTAAAAGCGATTTTCTCCCCATTCAAGTCCGTATGAGTAAATCAAAAAAACACTAACGAAAACGTTAGTGTTTTTTATGGAGCTGGTGAGCGGACTTGAACCGCTGACCTGCTGATTACGAATCAGCTGCTCTACCGACTGAGCCACACCAGCAAAAGTTAAGCAATTCAAAAACGAAATCCTTTCGCTCTCAAATCGCTTAACCATATTAACATAAAAATTAAAAAATATCAACAATTTTTAGCCATATTTAAAATTTAATTTCAAAACCCTTAACTTTTAGCCAAGTAACCGACAAATCAAACCAAACGGAAACGGGGTCGTTTATCATAGGCGAATCTTTGGCGCTAACAGTTTCATAGGTAGCAAGCGACAAACCGTGAAGACCATCTTCAAAAATATGCAGTTCAAACGGCACGTTATTATCGCCACAAGCCTTGGCAAAAAGAACGCTATTCATATAATTAACTACGTTATCGTTCGCAGTTGCCCAAATAAATGCTGGTGGTGTATTAGCGTCTACGTATTTTTCAGTAGAATTAAGTTTGGCAAGTTTTTCGTCGTTACCACTAACGTTATCTATACTTGCTTGGCGTACGTTAATGTCTGACGTTACCACGGCGTAAGATAGCACTATCGCATCGGGACGGCATAAACTTGCTTTTTCTTTAAGAGCGTCAAAAACTTCTTTCCTATTCCAACCAACTGCAAGCATACCGCAAGCATGCCCACCTGCCGAAAATCCTATTGCCGCAACGTGGTCTTTATCAATATAAAACTTTTCTGCGTTTTCTCTAATATACGCCATTGCCATACAGCTTTCTATAAGTTGTGTGGGATACGTATGCGGAACAAGAGAATATTCAAGCGCAAAAGTGTTATAACCTTTCGCAAAGTACGCCATAGCGATACACTCGTTTTCCCTATCGGAAAGCATTACGTACCCACCGCCAGGAAAAACCAACATTGCAGGGCGAACACGCCCAACGCAAAATTCCTTAGACTGGTTATGTATATAAGCCGTCAAATAACCTTTTGCTCCGTCGTTTCTTTTAATTCCAAAATAGTCGTATAAATCAATTCTTTCAATTTGCATAATAGTTTCTCCTTTAAGTAAAAATATTGTACCACTTATTATAAAATTTTTCAATAATTATTGAAATTATCTTGTTAAATATGTTAGAATATATTTATGGCATATCATATAGATACAGGTCTTATAAAAGACAAATTTAAGGTCGATTGCGAATGTCCGCTATGCGAGATACAGTCAATCGTAGAAGAACAGTTTTTACACGAATTTTTGAACGACGCCGTTATGGAAGAAAACACAAGGCTAAAAGTTAACCGCCTTGGCTTTTGTAACGAACATTTTAACAAGTTGTTCGTTCGCCAAAACAAGTTAAGCGTAGCCTTGCAAATTTCCACACGCGTTGACACTATTCAAGCAAAGTTAAGCGAAGTTAAAAATTTTAAGCAAGCGGTAAAGCAAGCCAAAGAACTTGAAAGTTTAGCGTCCACTTGTATCATTTGCAATCTAACGGAAGAGAGTATGATAAAATACTATAAAACGATTGCGCAAATGTACCTTCGTGAAAATTCCTTTTATAAAACGTTATTAGGAACAAAGGGGTTTTGCATGAAACACTATGCCGAACTTTTAAAATACTCTAACTATGCAGGTCCTGCCACCAAAGAATACGTTTCGCTTTTATCGGCGCACCAAAAACGCCACCTAGAAAGATTGCAAAAAGAACTCAAAGAATTTTGCGATAAACACGATTACCGAAACGCCTTAAAACCGTTAGGCAATTCGGAAACGGCGCTACCACGCATGGGCATAAAACTATACGGCAAAAAAACCGACTAAAAATTACAAGAGTAGTATTTTTACTACTCTTTTTTATTAGTCTTCAACAGGCGTTATGGCTTTTTCAATCAAAGATAAAATTTCTTCTTTACCATACCCCGTTTCTGCCGAACTTGCAGTAATATCGCCAACGCCCACTCTAAGTTCGGTTGCAATTTCCTTACACCTTGGCTTTATTTTGGTTTTGCCTAGTTTATCGGCTTTCGTTGCCACTAAACAAAACGGTATAGCGTAATGATATAAATAGTTTACCATCATTTTATCGTCGGCAGTCGGATCGTGGCGAATATCTACTAGCGACAGTAAAAGATTTATTTTTTGCGTAGCGAGAAAACTCTCTAAAAGTTTTCCCCACTTTTGCTTTTCTTCTTTACTGACCTTAGCGTAACCGTAGCCCGGTAAATCCGCCAAAATAAAGTCGCCGAAATCAAAGTAATTTATAAGCCTTGTCCTACCCGGCGTTACAGAAGTCCTTGCAAGTTTTTTTCTGTTCGCAAGCATATTGATAAGCGAACTTTTCCCCACGTTAGACTTGCCTGCAACGGCGATAATAGGTTTATCGGTTTTCAAAAACTTGTCCGCCCCTGCGACCGACGTTATAAACGTTGCGTCTTTTATTTTCATAAGTTAAAATCCTTTAATTAAACTATTGCAGTACCGAAAACTTCTTCCACGTCCGAAACGGTAACAAAGTTAATTTCCTTTCTTATTTCTTCGGGAATTTCAGTAAGGTCTTTTTCGTTTGCTTTGGGTATAATAACGGTTTTAATGCCCTGCCTAAACGCTGCAAGTGCCTTTTCTTTAAGCCCACCGATAGGCAACACCTTACCACGAAGAGTAATTTCGCCCGTCATAGCCACACTTTTTTTAACTACTTTTCCCGTAAACGCCGAAAGTATCGCCGTCGCCATAGTTATGCCTGCGCTAGGCCCGTCCTTTGGCGTTGCGCCTTCTGGCACGTGAACGTGTATATCCGTCTTTTCAAACACGTCGTCGCTAATTCCATACTTGCTTGCATGCGCACGTATATAACTTATACCTGCTCTTGCAGATTCTTTCATAACGTCGCCGAGTTTACCCGTAAGCAAAATCTCGCCCTTACCGTGCATAAGGCTAACTTCAATAGTGAGTGTCGTTCCGCCTACACTAGTCCACGCCAAGCCCGTACAAGCGCCTACTTCGTCCTTATCGAGCGTTATATCTCTTAAATGTTTTCTAATTCCTAGATATTTATATACGTCTTTTTTATCTACCGTTTGTTTCCTTAATCTCTTATTAGACGCTACTTTTGTTGCAATTTTCCTTATAACGCTACCTATTTCACGTTCCAAACTTCTAACGCCCGCTTCCATGGTATATCCTTCGATAATTTCCTTGATAGCGTCGTCGGTAAACTCAGCCTTTTTATCGGTAAGACCGTTAAGTTCTAACTGTTTTGGCACAAGATAACGCTTTGCAATTTGCAATTTTTCTTCGTTGGTATATCCGTTAATCTCAATGATTTCCATACGGTCAAGCAAGGGGTGTGGAATAGTATCAATACTGTTAGCAGTAGTAATAAACATAACCTTTGAAAGATCGTAAGGTATTTCCATATACCTATCACGGAAAGTAGTGTTTTGTTCGGGGTCAAGCACTTCTAATAGCGCGCTAGCGGGGTCTCCGTGTATATCGGAAGAGAGTTTATCAATCTCGTCAAGAAGGAATACGGGATTAGACGAGCCCGCATTTTTAAGCCCGTAAATAATACGCCCCGGCATAGCACCGACGTAAGTTCTTCTATGTCCCCTAATTTCCGCTTCATCCTTTACGCCACCCAAACTCATACGCACGAACTTTCTATTAAGCGCACGTGCAATAGACGTTGCAACCGACGTTTTACCCACACCGGGTGGCCCTACAAAGCACAAAATAGGTCCTTTGATTTTTTTAGTAAGTTGCAATACTGCAATATATTCGACTATTCTTTCTTTAACCTTTTCAAGTCCAAAATGGTCGCTATCGAGAATTTTCTTTGCTTCGTCCAAACTCTCGGTATCAATAGTGCTTTTGTTAAAAGGCAGTTCCTTAATCCAGTCAAGATAATTTAAAATTATAGAATAATCAGGCGAAGACGGATTGATTTTATCAAGTCTTTTAATCTCTTTAAGTGCCTTTTCTTCCACGTCTTTTGGCAAATTTTTAGCCTTTATTTGATCGGCAAGGTCGTTGCCTTCATCAGGGTCGTCGCCAAGTTCGGAATGAATTGCTTTAAGTTGTTCACGCAAATAAAATTCCTTTTGACTTTTATCAATGCTTTGGCGAACCTTAGCCGTGATTTTTTTCTCAATCTTTGCTATTTCAAGTTCTCGCTTAAATAAATCTTCAAAGAGTTTAAGCCTTTCAATCGTATCGTCTTCGGCAAGAATAGCCTGAATATCTTCTTCCTTAAAGTTTACCGTAGAAGACGCATTATCGACAAATTCGTTTGCCGTGCGAATTTCAGTAATAGTCGTAATCATTTCTTTATTTATGCGTTTATCAAAAAGCGAATACTCGTAGAAGGCGTTTTTAGCCACTCTAAAATATGCTTCCACCGTAGTATCTTCATCAAAACAGGTGTAAGGCGCTTCTTCAACCACGGCGCAAAAATAATTTTTTTCGGGCGTGAACTCAACTATTTTGGCGCGCTTAACTGCACGGACGTTCAGTTTTAAGTTTCCGCCTTGAACCTTGACCATAGTGTTAATTTTAGCAATAACGCCTACCGTACAAATATCGGTTTTTCTTGGTGCGTCAATAAACGCGTTTTTTTGTGACGCGATAAAAACTTCGTTATCGTAAGCGCCGGCAGCGTTTACCGCTTGAACGGATAACGGTCTACCCACGTCGAAATTAAGTAGCGTTCCGGGGAATAAAACCTTTCCACGAAGCGCTATTACGGGTAAAGTTTTTCTTACCCTTATAACGTTTTCATTTATGTCCATATATTATCTCCTAACAAGTTATAAGCAATATTTTTCTAAAAGTACCTTAACAGGTTGTTCTTTAAACTGCACGGTAATCTCGTCAGCGACGGCTTTTAACTCGTCCCTGGCGTCGCCTACTGCAACGCCACGCCACTCTCCGCTTAAAAGTTCTATATCGTTGGTACTATCGCCAACGGCAATTACTTGGTCGAGTGGAACGCCGTAGTAGTTTGCTAAAAACCTTACCGAGTTCCCTTTGCTAAATTTAGGGTTTATGACTTCTATTAAAAAGTCTGCGCCGTTATTAAACAAAAATTGTCCTTTGTAAATTTCCGAATATTTCTTTGTAAGTCGGTTTATCGTATCGGGCTCGCCAACCGCAACGATTTTATGAACGAACTTGCCCGTTTCTATAATAAATTTAGGCAAATCATTAACTACTTCTATTTTAGAAAAAGGTTTATGGAATTCAGTATACCGTGAAAACTCTTCACAGTACATTACGTCACCTATATCGGCAACGGTAGAAACGCCGTCGTCAATCAATTCTTTTGCGATTTTTGATGCGTTTACGGCGTCTATTCCGCCGTCAAGAATACTTTTACCCGTTTCTATATCGTTTATCATTGCCCCTTGGTAGGAAGCGATAAGCCCACTTAAACCGCACTTTAAACATATGGGCTGAATAGACGTAAACATTCTACCCGTGCATACGGCAAAAATTCCACCCTTATCGGTAAATTTTTTAATAGCGTCGACGGTTTCAGGCTCAATCGAATTCCCTGCCGATTTGCCAAGTGTTCCGTCAAAATCACTTATAAATAATTTATATTTCATTTCAATCCTTCACTCTTTAGTTTTTCTATAATAAGTTTTGCCTGTTTGTCGCCTATGCCGTCAACAGTCTTTAATTCTTCTTCGGTGGCGCTTATAATTCCGCCTATATCCTTAAATTTTTCAAGAAGCGCCTTTTTCTTTACCTTTCCAAGTCCGCTAATTTCGTCAAGCACCGATGAAAGCGCACGCTTGCTGCGTAAACTTCTATGATAGGTTATTGCAAACCTATGCGCTTCGTCACGAATACGTTGTAACATTTTAAGGCAAAAATCACGTTTTTCTAAAACGATAGGCTGACTTTCACCCACGACGAAAATTTCTTCTTCCCTTTCGGCAAGCGCAATTAAATCTATATCACAAATACCGTAATTATCAAAAACTTCTTTAACACTAGAAAGTTGTCCCTTTCCTCCGTCAATAATAATTAAATCGGGTTTTGGGAATTTTTCAGGGTCGGTTTTAAGGCGTTCTAATCGTCTTGTCATCATCTCTTGATGGCTTTTATAATCGTCTGCGCCTTCAACCGTTTTAATCTTAAACCTACGGTAAGCATCTCTATCCGCCTCTCCGTCGGTAAACACAACCATACTGCCGACCTTATCTACACCGCTAATGTTAGAAATATCAAAACATTCCATACGCTTGGGATAGTTTTTAAGATTAAGAATTTCTTTTAGACGCTTGCAAGCGGAAACGGTCATATCGTTTTTATGCTTTATTTTATCGACGGCAATCTCTAAATGCTCAGTAGCATTGACTTCCGCCATATCGGCAAGTTGTTTTCTAACACCTTGTTTTGCGCATATAAAGTTAAGCGATTTGCCGTGCTCAGACTTAAAATATTCGTTTAAGGTATCAACGGCATCCACTTCTATTTTAGTTATAATTTCTTCGGGGAAATCTTCACCCTTTTGATAGTAGCGAAAAATAAATTCCGAAAGGGCTTCGCCGTCGGTAAGGGTAGCGCTTTCAAAAGAAAAGTTTTTACTGCCAAGCATACGCCCGCTACGCACTACTAAAAGGTTTACCGTACTATAAATACCGTTAGATCTATAAGCGATAACGTCGGCGTCAAGGAACTTATTGAGCGACGTTATACGTTTTAACTTGATTTTATCTAGGCTTTGTAAATTTTCTCTATATTTTAAGGCAAGTTCAAAATCTTCGTTAGCGCTTGCCGAATACATTTTATCTTTTAAGAGTTTTTCGGTAGTAGAAGTTTCGCCCGACAAAAACTCTATTGCGCCGTTTACACGCTCTCTATACTCTTCTTTGCTAATACACCCACCACAAGGCGCAAGGCATTTCTTAATATGGTAATTAAGACAAGGCTTAATCAATTTTTCGGCGTTCAACTTTTTATCACAAGGTCGAACGTGATAAGCAAGATTGATTATTTCTAAAACGCTTTTAACCGAAACGCCGCCCATAAACGGACCAAAGTATTTTGCCCCGTCCTTTCGTATCTTTCTCGTAACGGTAAACGACGGAAAATCTTCCTTTAAATCCACCCTTAAATAGGGGTAAGTTTTATCGTCTTTAAGAAGAATATTATATCTAGGTTTATGCTTTTTAATAAGGTTATTTTCAAGCGATAAAGCATCAATCTCGCTCGGAACGATTATATAGTAAAAGTCGGCTATATTAGAAACCATTGCCATAACCTTTTCGGTTTTGACGCTGTTAAAAAAATATTGCCTAACTCTATTTTTTAAGTTTTTGGCTTTACCCACGTATATAATTTGCCCGTCCTTATCGAGCATAACGTAAACGCCAGGGTCGGTAGGTAATAGCCTTAATTTTTCTTCAAGTATATTCACGGAAAATATTATAACCGATTTTCAACATTTTTACAAGTACTAATACCCTAAAAACTCCACGCCTTTCAATAAAACTTCGGCAAGCGTTTCCCCGCGCAAAGAATAAAATATTACTTTGCCCTGTCTTTTGGTTTTAACGGCGTTTAAGTTTTTAAGCAGTCTAAGTTGATGCGACACGGTTGTTTGATTAAGTTTTAAAAGCGTAGATAAATCGCTTACACACATCTCGCTAATAGATAACGCGGAAATCATTTTAAGGCGCGTATAATCAGAAAATATAGAGAAAAAACAAACCAACTCGTCCAAAATCTCCCCTTGTGGAACGTACTCTTTAACCATAGATTGTAATCTTCTGTCAAGTAAAACTTCTTTCATGTTTTTCACTCCTTTTTTATAATGATTGTACATATATGATAACATAAATCATATTATAAATAGAGCGAAATAATTATCGCAAAAAGTAAAACACGGGCGTATTTTGGAAAAAAGGAGGTAAAACGCTTTGAACAATAACATTGTTTTAATCGCACTCTTGTTTTTACTTACGAGTAACAATACGATAAATACGACACAGTTACTGCTTTTACTTGCATTGCTATCAACAACGACTAACTCTTGGTTTAATTGTTTGTGTGGCAATAATACGAATACGATAAACGCTTGATAAACAAAAAAGAACAGCGATTGCTGTTCTTTTTTTATACTTTCTTAAAAGATTAGATTTCAGAGAAGTACTTAATCGTTCTAACCATTTGGCTGGTGTAGGAGTTTTCGTTGTCGTACCAAGAAACAACTTGAACTTGATAGGTATCGTCGTCAATCTTAGAAACCATAGTTTGAGTTGCATCGAAGAGCGAACCGAATCTCATACCGATAACGTCGGAAGAAACGATTTCGTCGGTGTTGTAACCGAAGGATTCAGTAGCTTGTGCTTTCATAGCAGCGTTGATACCTTCTTTGGTTACGTCCTTACCCTTAACTACTGCGATAAGAATAGTGGTCGAACCGGTAGCGGTGGGAACACGTTGAGCAGCACCGATAAGTTTGCCGTTGAGTTCAGGAATAACAAGACCGATTGCCTTAGCAGCGCCGGTAGAGTTAGGAACGATGTTCATAGCGCCTGCACGACTTCTTCTCTTGTCACCCTTTCTTTGCGGACCGTCAAGGATCATTTGGTCACCGGTATAAGCGTGAACGGTGGTCATGATACCAGACTGGATGGGAGCGTAGTCGTTAAGAGCCTTAGCCATAGGAGCAAGACAGTTCGTGGTGCAAGATGCAGCAGAAATGATCTTGTCGTCAGCGGTAAGGGTTTTGTGGTTTACATTGTAAACGATAGTGGGAAGGTCGTTACCTGCGGGAGCAGAAATAACAACTTTCTTAGCGCCTGCTACGATGTGTGCTTCTGCTTTAGCCTTGCTGGTGTAGAAACCGGTACATTCTAAAACAACGTCAACGTCGTATTGAGCCCAAGGGCATTCAGCAGCGTTTGCGCACTTGGAAATTTTGATTTCCTTTCCGTCAACGATAATAGAATCTTCGGTAGATTCAACCGTGTGACCTTGTGCTACGTAGTTACCCTGCATGGTGTCGTATTTAAGAAGATGAGCGAGCATTTCAGGGCTGGTAAGATCGTTGATAGCAACTACTTCATAACCTTCAGCGCCGAACATCTGTCTGAAAGCGAGACGACCGATACGACCGAAACCGTTAATTGCAACTTTTGTTACTTTTGACATGAATATGTCCTCCAAATATGATTTTTTACAAATTTTTCTTAAATATTATATCTTTTTATAA
>CASDPM010000003.1 GCA_949282465.1 uncultured Bacillota bacterium | reverse complement strand
GATTTAAGTTATATTTTTAGCCTTGTGGCTAAAAGTGATATTGTTTACGCAGTAAACAGTTTAGCTGAGCGTAGCGAACGCCAACTGCATAAGCAGTTATATTTTGACCTGTGGTCAAAGTTGTATTATATTTGCCTATCTTTCACTACAAGTAAAAATATCACTTTGCGTTAGCAAAATATCACGCCGAAGGCATATCACTTGCCGTTAGGCAAATATAGCAAGTAGCGTAACGATAAATCCCTATCGCTACGCCACTAAACGTCGGGGGATTTTTTGTTAAATAAAACTTTAAATTAGGATAACGATTGCAAGTGAACAGTAAATTATAAGCGATAGAGCATCTACTATCGTGGTCATTAAGGGACTTGCAACGACTGCGGGGTCAAGTCTACATTTTTTAGCGATAAGCGGAAGAATACAACCGACCAACTTTGCCATTAAAAGGCTTATGAAACATACTGCCGAGATAAGTGCCGTTTCTAAAATAGTGATGTCGGGGTTATATAATCTATCTAAAAACCAAATCTTGGCAAAGCATATTATCGCAATGGTAAGCCCTAAAAAGAAACCAGCGCGCAGTTCTTTCCAAATAACCCTAAAAATATCTCTAAACTCGACGTCGCCCACGGCTATCGCACGGATTACCGTTACCGAAGACTGACCGCCTGCGTTACCTGCCGTTCCCATAAGCATAGGAACGAAAGCGTAAAGTACGGGGGAAAGGCGTGATTCGTAACCTACCAAAATCATACTAGTAAAAGTAGACGTTACTAAAAGTAACACTAGCCACGGAATACGCCCCATCCAAATACTCCAAACCGATTGTTTTAGATAAGGTTTTTCACTCGGCAAGATAGCCGCCATCTTTTGAATATCTTCGGTGGCTTCTTCTTGAATGACGTCAACGGCGTCGTCGACGGTGATAATACCGACTAGGCAACCTTCTTTATCAATAACGGGTAGTGCGATAAAGTCGTATTTAGAGAACTTTTGCGCAACTTGTTCTTTATCTTCGAGCGTTTCAACGGTAATGGGATTTGCATCCATTATATTTTCGATTATATCTTCTTTATTTGCAAGAAGTAAATCCTTAACCGTAACCACGCCCACTAGAATTTTTTTGCGGTTGGTAACGTAACAAGTATAAATGGTTTCCTTATTTAAACCCGTTTGACGAATTTTATCAAAGGCACGTTCCACCGTCATGCTTGCCGAAAGCGAGATGAATTCGGGGGTCATAAGACTGCCTGCCGAATCGTCGGGATACTCTAAAAGTTCGTTTATTTGTTTGCGGTTTTCGGGGTCTGAGTTTTTTAGTATACGCTTAACGACGTTTGCCGGCATTTCTTCTATAATATCAACCGTGTCGTCTAGGAACATATCGTCGATAACGGCTTTAAGTTCTTTGTCGGTAAAGGTTTTTATTAGTGCTTCTTGGGTGTCGGTTTCCGTTTCGATAAAAACGTCGGACGCAAGTTCTTTTGGAAGTAGGCGGAAGAACATGATTTGTTCTTTTTCTTCTAAATTGTTTTCCATGAACTGCGCTATATCGGCAGGTTCCATATCAAGTAGCGTCATACGGAGGTCGGCAAACTTTCGAGTTTCAAAACAATGCGTTAATTTTTCATAAAGCATTTCCATTTCTTCACTCATAATAAAACCTCCTTAAAAAACAAAAACCTGCACAAAACGGCAGGCGAGAAAATACCAAAAAACTGGCAACCATACGGGCTTTAGCTTCACAGGGCTGTGTAATTGCGTTAGATTATGCCTTGTTTTCGACATAGTCTGTTAACCTGCTAACAGTGTCTCCACCGTGTTGCGGTAGCAATCCGTATCCCTGTGGTAGCCTTACCTACCGGACAAGTAAATTCAATTTATACTTTTAATATACACTATACACTCTATATAAAGAGATGTCAACAATATTTGAAAATAAAATTAAAATTATTTACTATAAAGTTTACGAAGGCGTGTCTTCGCCGTCTATTTGCGTGTCGTATAAAATTTTAGGGTTTTGTTCACGTACACAAAGAATAAACTCGTCGTATTTTTCGGGCGAGATAATTATAACCGTGTATTTAGCGTCGTTAAAATACATAACTAGTTTATTGCTTTTCTTAAAAAGGGTAAACTGAGAGATTTCTGAAAGAGCGGTTTTAGTGCGAATAAGCCCAAAATAAGAATAAATAAATCCGTCCTTAATAACGTAGCAACCATAAGCCATAACGCTTACGTCAAGAACGACTAACAATAGGTTTAGCGCAACGATAATCGAATACAAAACGATTTTAAATGCGCCGAGTTTAGTGTATTCCACTAAATTGAAAATATTAAGCCCAAGTCCTGCACCCGACAGCACTAAAACGACGCCGAGCAGTAGCCAAACTATAAACGGATAATCAAAACGAAATCTTTTCATAACACACCTTTAATTTATTGTATTATATTTTTAGGTAAAAATCAACGGGTAAAATAAATTTTTTTGAAAAAAAACGGGGGATTAAGTTTGCAAAATTTTCATTATTGTTATATGATATATTTAATATAAATTACAACGGAGACATTTATGGTTAAATTTATAAACAAAGGCGTTTACTATTCAAACGGAAAGTTGGTAAAAGCAAAAGCACCCGACTTGCAGGCCAAAAAGGGTACGATGGCGTATAGAATTCTATCAGCACATAACATTTCGGGTAACGACGAAAAGTTAAATATTAAATTTGACGAAATAACTTCGCACGATATAACGTACGTTGGAATTATTCAAACGGCAAAGGCAAGCGGTCTTGAAAAATTCCCTATCCCGTACACGCTTACTAACTGCCACAACTCACTTTGTGCAGTTGGTGGAACGATTAACGAAGACGACCACGTATTCGGTCTTTCCGCAGCGAAAAAATACGGTGGTGCTTTCGTGCCCCCGCACCTTGCTGTTATTCATCAATATATGCGTGAAATGCGCGCGTTTGTCGGCGCAATGATTTTGGGTTCGGACTCACACACTCGTTACGGCGCTCTCGGTACGCTTGCCGTAGGCGAGGGTGGACCTGAACTTGTAAAACAACTTCTTGAAAAGACTTACGACGTTGATATGCCCGAAGTGGTTGCCGTCAACTTAAAAGGAAGACTTCGTAAAGGCGTTGGCCCGCACGACGTTGCGCTTGCTTTGGTTAAGGCAACGTTTAAGGACGGGCTTGTTAAGAATAAAATTTTGGAATTCGTTGGTAACGGAATAAAAACCCTTTCTATGGATTTTAGAAACGGTATCGACGTTATGACTACTGAAACAACCTGTCTTTCTTCTATTTGGGAAACGGACGATAAAACTAAGGCGTATTACGCTGAACACGGCAGAGTAGAAGCATATAAAGAATTAAAACCGTTAGACGGTGCTTATTACGATAAGGGTATAGTTATTGACCTTTCTAAGGTTGAACCTATGATAGCACTTCCTTTCCACCCGTCAAATGCATATACTATAAAAGACTTCTTGTCCCGTCCGTACGAACTCTTGAAAGAGTGTGAAGAAATGGGTAAAAAACTTCTTCCTAAGGGCGAATTTAAACTTACCGACAAGATTATCGACGGTAAGGTTTACGTTGAGCAAGGCGTTATCGCAGGTTGCGCAGGCGGTATGTACGAAAATATTGCAGAGGCTGCAAACATTTTGGGCGACGCTTGTATAAACAATAACGACTTTACTTTGGACGTTTATCCGTCAAGCCAACCCGTATATAAAGGGCTTGTTGACAACGGTTATATAGGTAACCTTATGGATAACGGCGCAGTTATTAAAACGGCGTTCTGTGGTCCTTGTTTTGGTGCGGGTGACGTTCCGCAAAATAACGGGCTTTCTATAAGACATACTACGCGTAACTTTGAAAGTAGAGAAGGCAGTAAACCTGCTAACGGACAACTTTCGGCAGTAGCGCTTATGGATGCAAGAAGTATTGCCGCAACTGCTCTTAACAACGGCGCTATTACTTCGGCGATGGATTTGGAATATTCCAAGAAGATAAAGAAATATCGTTTCGATACTAAGATTTACCGTTCGAGAGTTTATAACGCAGTAGGCAACGGCGATAGCAATAAGCAACTTAAATACGGACCTAATATTGCCGACTGGCCTGAAATGGAAGAACTTAAAGACAACCTTTTGCTTAAAGTAGTTTCCGTTCTCAACGATCCCGTAACTACTACCGATGAACTTATTCCGTCGGGCGAAACGTCTTCATATCGTTCTAACCCCTTAAAACTTGCGGAGTTTGCCCTTTCAAGAAAAGACCCAGCGTACGTTGGCAGGGCAAAAGCAGTTAAAACCGAAGGGTTCCCCGTGCATCTTGGTTTTGATGCAAACACGACTTCTTACGGTAGCGTGGTTTGTTCGATTAAACCGGGCGACGGTTCGGCGAGAGAACAAGCGGCGTCTTGTCAAAGGGTTTTAGGCGGTGTTGCCAATATTGCAAATGAATATGCGACCAAGCGTTATAGAAGTAACCTTATTAACTGGGGTATGCTACCCTTACTTGCCGATAAAAACGACTTTGCCGTTGGTGATTACGTATATATTGAAAACGTTAAATCGCTTATCGAATCGGGCGCAAAAGAATTTAAGGCAAAAGTAATCGGCGAAAAGACGAGAGAGATAACCCTTAAAATGGACGCTTTAACCGACGCCGAAAAGAAGATTATCTTAAAAGGTTGTTTGATAAATTATTATAAAGGCTAATAGATAAAGACTAAATTAAAAATACCCGCACAATAAAAGTGCGGGTATTTTTAATTATGGTTAAAGCATAAACTATTTGGGGTGCATTATGAGTTTTATTGATAATATTTTAGAAAGCATAGGTATTTATGATATAGATAAAGACCAAAAATACCGATTTACCGTATTCGGGGAAACGGCAGGCTATTTTGAGAATATAGCGGGAATAAGATATTACACAGAAGAAGAAATCGCCCTTTCTCTAAAACGTGGCGGACTTATCGTTAGGGGCGAAGGGTTATACATAAAAAAATTTTGTTCGGGGGACGTGGTGATTTGCGGAAAAATAACGGCGGTGGAAAAAATCTAAAAAAACTTTATTTCACTACGTATAAGGTTCAAGGACTTAATCTCGATAGGCTTCTAAACCTTTTAAGAAAACGTGGTATAGCGCTATACGACGTCAAAAAAAGGGGAATAAAAACGCTTGTACTGACAGTAAACGGCTACGATAATGAAAAATTTTTTGCAATTACAAGGGAATTGTGTTATAATGTAAAAAAACTTAAAGATAAGGGTAAATTCTATCCCTTTCTTTACTTGTTTAGGAATATCGGCGTCGTTATAGGCGTCGCGATATTTATTGCTATTGCAGTTTGTTTTAACGATAGAATATTTGCTTTTTCTTTTTCGGGAACGGGTAGTGTGTACCATAGGGAAGTTACCGAGTTCCTAAACGAAAAAGGCGTGGTTATAATGAGCAGGTTTTCGGATTTAGACTTAAAGAGTTTAGAAGACGAAATTCTTGCTAAAAATCAAGGCTTATCGTTCGTGTCGTGCGTAAAAAACGGCTATCGACTAGAAATAAATTTGGCACTTGCTACCGATGGAACAGACGTTTTGACGGGAAAGGTTGATAAAGTTCTTTCCGACGTTGACGGCGTGGTTGAACAGATAAAAATTTATCGTGGTACTGCGCTTGTAAACGAAGGGGACTTGGTGCAAAAAGGCGACCTACTCGTTGGTGGTTATTGTACGGTTGGCGATAAGGTTATAGAAATGAACGTAGTTGCGTGCATAACGCTAATCACAACCGATACGGTGGTTTATAGTTCCCAAAAGGACGGGGAAGAAAATTTGGCGGTTATCTACGCCAAAGAAAAAACCGAAAAAGATAGTTTTTCGGAAGAAGTTATAAAAAGTTTTGACGGAAAAGATTATCATTACACGGTAACGCTTAAAAGCCGTCACGTAATAAAAGTAGGTTGATTTTACACGGGAGTTGAAATTTTCTATGAATAAGAACGTTTCGCAAAAAATTCAAAAGTGGACCACGAAAGATACCGTTTCAAACTTGGCGGTATATATTTTGAACGCGCTTTTAATTATACTTATGTTTATAGGTATGGTTTATTTAAGTTCCGATTCAAAAGAAAGTTTTATGGGGTATTTTAGGGACTTTAAGGCGTCGCTACTCTTTATAGTTTTTCTAATCGTTACCGTTGCCGCTATGGGTATCTACTTCTACTTTGAAGAAAGGGACTTTATGAAAAACGCCGTAAACTCGGAAATGCTTTTCTTGATTATTGAAGTTTCCTTTATAGTGTGCTACGCTTTGGGCGAATACGTTAATATCTATTTAAGACCGCTTACGTTAGTTGCTCTTTTAGTAACCTTCTTGGTTGGAAGAAAGAGTGCTATTTTCATGAACGTAATATTCTGTCTTATTATGTTTATGTCGGACACCTTTTCTACAACCGAAGTCGGAATAGGCGAATATTCGGCGCTCGTGATAGGCGTTTCTTCGGGGCTTGTTGCCGTATTTACTACTAGCAAAGCCTATTCAAGACTTAACCTTTTGCTCGTAAGTTTTTTTATTTCTATACCCGTTACTCTTTCCGTCGTAGTTATCTTGGCGGAAAAAGGGTGGGATAACGCAGTAGCATCGCTTGTGTCGGGTGTATTCTCAGGCCCTGCGTCGGTTGCAGTTTTCCTTATTTTATTGCCCGTGTTTGAGGGTATGTTCAAAAAGGTTTCGAGTTTTAAGTTTGCCGAACTTACCGACCATAAGGCAAGGTTAGTTAGAAAACTAATAAAAGAAGCCCCAGGCACGTTTAACCACTCCATAGTGGTTTCAAACATAGCGGAAGCCTGTGCAACGGCAATCGATGAAGATGCACTTTTGGCAAGAACTTGTGCCTATTATCATGACGTGGGCAAACTTCGTCGCCCTGAATTTTTTAGTGAAAATCAGGCGGACGGCGTCAACCCGCATAACGACCTAACCCCCGAACTTTCCACGAATATTATTAAAGCGCACACAAAGGACGGTTACAGTTTAGTCCTTAAAAATAGGTTGCCGAAAGAGATTGCCGACGTTTGTCAACAACATCACGGCACTATGCCTATCTTGTATTTTTACGACAAGGCGAAAAAGTTTACCGACGGCGAAGTCGATATTTCTCAATTTTGTTACGAAGGCCCTAAACCACAAACTAAAATAGCCGCAATTATAATGATTGCCGACGGGTGCGAGGCGGCATCTCGTTCGCTTAAAGACCGTTCAAGGCACAACGTTAAAAAGATGGTAAGAAGTATCGTCAACGACCGTATGGGTTTAGGACAGTTTGACGAGTGCGAGATCACTATAAAAGAACTTAACATAATTATTCATACGGTAGTAAACAATTTGACGGGTATTTATCACGGAAGAGTTGAATATCCAAAAGTAAACCTTGACGGTGTAGATTTAACCAAAGACGGAGAAGAATAATGGGCAAACTCAAAATAGAATGTCTTGAAAGAAAAATAAAAACAAAGCGTATTGCAAAAGCCGTTTATACCGTTTTAAACCAAACGGACAAACTTTCGGTGGAATTAGTTTTCGTTAGCGGTGAAGATATACACACGCTCAATAGAAACACGAGGGGCGTTGATAGCGTTACCGACGTTTTGTCTTACCCTAGTTTAGACGGCATTAAAGGTGAAGTTTTACTTCGTGATAACTACCCAACCGTTTTAGATAGAAAATATTTGTTTCTCGGTTCAATAGTTTTGTGTGACGATAAGGTTCGCGCACAGGCGCAAGAATACGGACATAGCGAAGAAAGGGAAAGGACTTATCTTATAATTCACGGGCTTTTGCATCTTTTTGGTTACGACCACATGACCGAAGAAGATAAGAAAGAAATGCGTGATAAAGAAAAAGCTGTTTTGGCACTTTTGGGGATAGGTGACGAAGAATGAAAAGCGGATACGTCGCCGTAATAGGCAGGGCTAACGCAGGTAAGTCGACGCTTATAAACGTTTTGGTTGGTGAAAAGGTCGCAATCGTTTCACCCAAGCCCCAAACCACGAGAGATAGAATTTTGGGTGTACTAACGGAAAAGGATTATCAAATGGTGTTTATAGATACACCTGGTATTTATCGTGCCGATAATCTTTTAAATTCGGTTATGCAAAAGACTACTAACGATTCTACAGAAGACGTCGACGTGATTTTATTCGTCTTAGACGCGCACGAAGGGTTGAGCGAGGCTGATAAAACGCTAGTTAAAAAATTTGCGTCGCTAAAAGTTCCGTTTATTTTGGCGCTTACCAAAATTGATATTATGCCCGAAAGTTTGCTCGTTTCAGAACTTAAAGAACTTGGTGAAGTGTGTGATGATATAGTACCCGTTTCGGCGAGAAAAGGCAGGAATATTAAGGAACTGAAAAGGGTTATTTTGTCAAAATTGCCCGTGGCGGATAAAATTTTTACCGAAGATATAATTTCCGATAGGTCGGAAAAGTTTATGCTTGCGGAAATTATGCGTGAAAAGATTTTGTTGAAATTTGACAAGGAAATTCCGCACGGCGTGGCAGTTATAATAAACGAATTCCGTCTTCGTGAAAACGGTAAGACGTATGAAGTCTCGTTAGATATTATTTGCGAAAAGGCTAACCACAAGGCAATTCTTATCGGAAAGGGCGGAAAAGCGATAAAAGAAGTTTCGTCGTTTGCGCGTGAAGATATGGAAAAGTTTTTGGGTAAAAAAGTTTTCCTTACCACTTACGTAAAGGTAAAAGAAGACTGGCGAAATAGCGCCTTTTTAATGAAGGAATACGGCTACGGCGAAGAAGTTTAAGGTATAACGCCAAAAAAAATCCACATACTTATTGTGGAGGGCTAATACATGAAAAACGACGGTTTCGATTTTAAGAATCCTGCGGACTCTGCTTGGGAACTCTTTGAGAAAACAGGCAACGTTTCATATTATTTATTGTATAAAAGTCTTATAAAGAAGTAGGTTACAATGGAAGAAAAATTGAGCGGAATAGTTATCGGTGGCGTTTCATACGGTGAAAATGATAAGATACTCTCTATATTTACTCCTGAAAAGGGGACTGTTTCCGCAGGAATAAAAGGTGTAAAAAAGGCAGGAGCGAAGTTAAAATTCGCATCCGAGCCTTTTTGTTTTGCCGAATTTTTGTTTTCGGTAAAACAATCAAGAAGAACGGTTATCGGTGCAAGTTTAATCGACAGTTTTTACCCCGTAAGGGAAGATATAGTAAAGTATTTTTGCGCAGGCACGGTGGCGGAATTTATTAGAAGATTTATCAGGGAAGAAATATCGTCCCCAGATACCTTCGTTTTAGTGATAGAAACGCTAAAAGAGATTGCTTACAGTGACGAAAACCCCAAAAGCACGCTAGTTAAATTTTTGTTGCAAGCGCTTGCACAGACAGGGTATGGACTTTCCTTACACGGTTGCGTTCGCTGTGGTGAAAAAATCGGTGCAAGAGTATATTTTGAATATAATTCGGGTGGATTTACGTGTGAAAAATGCAAAAGTGACTACGGCAGAGAGATAAATAGTTTGACTTATTCGGCGTTATTAAAGGCGGAAGAAGGGCAAGTTTTAGATAGTGAAGAAGCGGAGTTTGCGTTAAGGCTTTTAGATTACTATTTAACCAACAAAACGGACGAAAAATTGAATTCTTTGAAAGAACTAGTGAAACTTGGCGCTTAAAATAAAAATATTTTATTAAAATATAACCCAAAGGTTATTAAACGATTGAAAAAAAACAAATTATGGTGTAAAATATCATAGTTAAAAATAATATGAAAAACAATTTTTGGAGGAATTTGGTAAATGAAATACGTTTACTTGTTCAGTGAAGGCGACGCTACAATGCGTGAAGTGCTCGGCGGAAAAGGTGCAAACCTTGCAGAAATGACCAAAATCGGTCTTCCTGTTCCCCAAGGCTTTACTATTAGCACCGAGGCCTGCACTAAGTATTATGAAGACGGCAGACAAATCAACGACAGCATTATGGCTGAAATCATGGAAAATATCGAAAAACTCGAAAACATAACGGGTAAAAAATTCGGCGATAAGGAAAACCCCCTTCTCGTTTCCGTTCGTTCGGGTGCAAGAGCGTCCATGCCTGGTATGATGGACACCATTCTTAACCTTGGCTTAAATGAAGAAGTTGTTGAAGTTATCGCTAAAAAGTCGGGCAACCCCAGATGGGCTTACGACTGTTATAGAAGATTTATTCAAATGTATTCCGACGTCGTTATGGAAGTTGGTAAAAAATACTTTGAAGAACTTATCGACAAAATGAAGAAGGAAAAGGGCGTTGAGTTCGACGTTGATCTTACTGCTGACGACCTTAAAGAACTCGCTTGTCAGTTTAAGGCTGAATACAAGAACGCTCTCGGTAAAGATTTCCCGTCCGATCCTAAGGAACAACTTTTCGGTGCTATCAAAGCCGTATTCCGTTCATGGGACAACCCCAGAGCAAACATTTACAGAATGGACCACGATATTCCTTATAGTTGGGGTACTGCGGTTAACGTTCAAATGATGGCTTTCGGTAACATGGGTAACGATTGCGGAACGGGTGTTGCATTTACTCGTAACCCCGCTACCGGTGAAAAAGGTCTTATGGGTGAATTCCTTATGAACGCTCAAGGTGAAGACGTTGTTGCCGGCGTTCGTACACCGATGCCTATTTCTAAGATGGCAGAAGTTCTTCCCGACGTATATAAACAATTCCTTGAAATTTGTAATATTCTCGAAAACCATTATAGAGATATGCAAGATATGGAATTTACCATTGAAAAAGGTAAACTCTATATGTTACAGACTAGAAACGGTAAGCGTACTGCTACCGCTGCTATAAGAATCGCTTGCGACCTTCTCGACGAAGGTATGATAAACGAAAAAGAAGCACTTTTGCAAATTGATGCAAAAACTCTCGATATGCTTTTGCACCCCACTTTCGACGCTGTGGATCTTAAATCTGCTGATAAAAACAACGTTGTTGGTAAGGGTATCGCTGCATCTCCCGGCGCTGCTGAGGGTACTATCGTATTCACTCCCGAAGAAGCTGTTAAACTCGGTAAAGAAGGCAAGAACGTAATCTTAGTTCGTCTTGAAACTTCTCCCGAAGATATCGAAGGTATGAAATATGCTCAAGGTATCTTGACCGTTCGTGGTGGACAAACTTCTCACGCAGCCGTTGTTGCACGTGGTATGGGTACTTGTTGCGTATCAGGTTGTGGCGACATCAAAATGCACGAAGAAGAAAAATACTTCGAACTCGCAGGCAAAATCTTCCGTGAAGGCGACGAGCTTTCTCTCGACGGTTCAACCGGTAAAATCTACGATAGAAAGATTAAGACCGTTCCCGCAGACCCCAATAGTGGTTACTTTGGAAGAATTATGCGCCTTGCAGATAAATATAAAGCGCTCGGCGTAAGAACCAACGCGGACACCCCCGAAGACGCTAGTCGTGCTGCTGAACTCGGCGCACAAGGTATCGGTCTTTGCCGTACCGAACACATGTTCTTCGGACCTGGTAGAATTGATAAGTTCCGTGAAATGATTTGCTCGGAAACCAAAGAAGAAAGAGAAAAGGCTCTCGCTAAAATCGAAGGTATGCAACAAGCAGACTTCGAAGGACTTATGGAAGCACTTAAAGGACAACCCGTTACTATCAGGTTCCTTGACCCGCCGCTCCATGAATTTGTTCCTACTGCTGAGTATGAAATTGAACTTCTTGCAAAAGCACAAGGTAAAACTGTGCAAGAAATCAAGTTGATTTGCGACGGCTTGCATGAAACCAACCCCATGATGGGTCACCGTGGTTGCCGTCTTACCGTAACTTATCCCGAAATTGCAGTTATGCAAACCAAGGCAGTTATTAAAGCAGCTATCAACGTAAGCAAACGTCACCCCGACTGGAATGTTGTTCCTGAAATTATGATTCCGCTCGTTGGCGAAGTTAAAGAACTTGCTTTCTGCAAGAAGATCGTTGTTGCAACTGCTGATGCAGTTATTAAAGAAGCAGGCGTTGAACTTAAATACGAAGTTGGTACTATGATAGAAATTCCGAGAGCGGCTCTCACCGCTGACGAAATCGCTACGGAAGCAGAATTCTTCTGTTTCGGTACTAACGACTTAACGCAAATGACCTTTGGTTTCTCTCGTGACGACGCTGGTAAATTCTTGCCTTCATACTATAGCGCTAAAATTTACGAATCCGATCCGTTCGCAAGACTTGACACCAACGGTGTTGGTAAACTTATGGATATGGCTGTTAAACTTGGTAAGGGCGCTAGAAACAGTATTCATTGCGGTATTTGTGGTGAACACGGTGGCGATCCTACGTCTATCGAATTCTGCCATAAGATAGGACTTGATTACGTTTCTTGCTCGCCGTTTAGAGTTCCGATAGCAAGACTCGCAGCAGCACAGGCTAATATCCGTAATCCGAGGGGCTAAGAATTAGCGCCAAAAAGCGGTAAAAATTCAATTTTTAATTAAAAAACAAGGTTTTAGTAGTCATTCTTTTCAGAGAGTGACTACTTTTTTTCTCTTAAAAATCTCTTGCAAAGCCAAAAATCGGTCAAAAAAACGAGGTGGTTCCTCAAATGTTACATTTTTCTGTATCTACCGCTATGGGTAAAAAAGGGCGATTGAGTAGGCGTTGCCCACTCAATCACTAATTGTTTTAAGCCAAAATCAGTTTGATAAATCCATATAAATTTTCTCGTTCGTAGGGTAAACTACGACTTCAAAAATTTATCCGTCTTTCTCTTTCTGCTTTTGACTTAAAACTGCGTTGCACCTTTTATATAATTACTTTTCGCAAAATAAAAGCGAAAACCGCTAAAAGGA
>CASDPM010000002.1 GCA_949282465.1 uncultured Bacillota bacterium | reverse complement strand
AGCGGAAACTGCAAAGAGTTTACTTTTAACACACTTGCCGTTTACCTTTACCCTGCCGTTTTTAGGAACAACGTCTTTCCAACGAATACTTTTAACACCTTCAAAAAGTTGGTCAAAGGTTTCCACCGCAAAACTTGCAAGACGAATATATACCCTATCCGCCGTGCGCAAATTCACGTTAAGCCTAGCGACGGCTTGCTGATTACCACGAACCAAAATACCGCCGTTAATCGCAGGCGCGTCGGTAAAACCAAGCCTAACGAGTTCGCTTTTTAAAACCTTTTCGATACCCGAAGCACAGGTTATTAAAATGTCAAATTCGCCGTTAAGCACAAACTACCTCATGATAATTACATTATATTTATTATAGATTAAAGCGGGATTTTTTTCAATAGTTTTTAAGCAAATTACCACCATTTTTTTATTGTTTTTATATGTAGAATTTTATTGACCGCACGTAAAAAGATTTTTTTAAAAAATACTTGAAATTATTTAGAGTATATTATATAATATATTAAATAAAAATACAGGAGAGTTTTTTATGTCAAACGCTAAAAAGTGCAGTTTTGGTTGTTATATTAAAAACTTATTTAAGTATTGCAACCTTATTCCTTCGCTTTTGTTGACGGCGCTCGCGTTAACCGCTATCGCTCTCAACTATGAGTTCCATCTTTTCCGTGAGTTCCAAAGCAGAAAAGAATTGTTTACTCTTTTAATCGTGGCAGTTGCTATTATGGCTTTCGTTGGATTAGGATTTCTTTTAACGTCGATAAAAAACAAGATGATGACGTTTGCCGACCATCTTTGTTTCGCAATGGTTTTAACAGCAATAGGTTTGTTGATTTATAACTTTGCAGTTTTCAATACTGTAAATCCTAGACCTTTATATGCTATTATCGCTTTATTCGTCGTTGGGCTTATCTTTATGATTTTATACGCTAAGTTCTTTGATGAAACGGCTACTTCAAATGAAATCATTTATACTAAAAATAGCATGTCGGGGTATTTTGCAACGGTGTTTAGAAGATATTCTTTTATAAGCATCGTAGTTACCGCTATTATATCGGTTTGTGGACTTTATCTTGTATTAAATCCTTATTTTAGAATGAGTATTTTAACTACTCTAAACCAACACCCCGCTCTTTTATACATAATGTATATAGCAATGGGCTTAACGGGATTATATCTAATCAGCACGGCATTCTCTAAGAATATTGTTCCTGCCGACGTTTTGTTCCTTTCATCAATCATCAGTTTACCCGTAACGCTTGCTCAAATTATTATTAAGTATCCTAAGGCTGACGGCTCTTTCCTTGCGTGGGCTATTCTTACGGCGTTAGTTCTTCTTTTCGGTCTCGTAAGATTTGCACGTTTTGACGTTACCGTTACCGACGACAAAAAATTGTCTGGCAACTACGTAAAACAATTATTTACAAAATACAATCTTTTACTCGTATTGTCCGTAGCAAGCATTATCGTTGCTTCCGTTGCAATAATTTATAAAGGTAGACTTTTACAAAATTCTTTTAACTACTCAAACGGCACGTTTGATCCGTCGCTTAGATTTATTATTCTTCTAATCGTTGGCACAGCGATTTTAGTGTTTGGCGTTTGGGCTGTTATAACGTCCATCTTAAATCTTAAATCGTCTAAAATTACTAGCGGTGATTTAATGCTCGCATTGTTGACGGTTACGGCGTTATTTGCCCTTTCCTTCATTGCTTTTTCTAAAATAGCTTGGATACTTATCACCATTGCTTGTGGACTTGTAATTTGCCTTGTTCTACTTGTTATTAGAATTGTCATGTTTAGTAAAAAAACGCATAAATAAACTCTTAAAGACCATACCCCCCCCCTGCTTTTCTAAGCAGGGGTTTTTGTTAAAAATTGTCGGCAATTTTATACTATATATAATGTTTATAAGTTGACTTTTTGTACTTTATTATAGTAAAATAGTATACGGAAGGAATTTTAAATTGAAAGGTATGAATTTTGAACAGATAAAAACAAGTAAACCGTTTAAGATTTTCGATTTGTTTTTATACTGTTTTATCTTAATACTCGTTGTCGTTTTATTTAGTGTTTTCGTATTTTTCCCCGCAAACGCTAATCTCGTCAATTCGGGTTTTAAGGTTATTCTACACGACAAACAAATATTTACTTTTGATTACCATACCCACACTTATTCTCTTCTTCCCGATTATACAGATCTTATTGATATAGAAGATTTAGGTGAGGGTATTTATAATATTAAGATATTTACCGACCAAAACAAATCACAGTATAATCTTTTAACGGTGGACTCAAAAAGCAAATCTATTCGTGTTACCGATGCAAACTGTTCTATAAGCAAAGACTGCGTACATATGAAAGAATTGAAAAATAGCGACGATCTTTTAATTTGCGCACCGCATAAACTTAAAGTCTTGCCCTTAAACAGTGGTTACAAACCGCCCGTAACAGGTGAATAATTATGAAAAACGTTAGACTTATTAAGTTGACTTTTGCAGGCATGCTTGCAACACTATCTATACTATCGTTTTTACTAGAAAGTCTTTTCCCACCACTATTCATTCCCGGTTCAAGAATGGGTATTTCCAACGTGTTTATTCTTCTTGCCGTTGTGGTGACAGGAAACGTTTACGGTTTCGCTATTCTTACTGTAAAGGTTATCGTTGGCAGTTTGTTTTCTGGTAATATTTCTTCGATAATGTATTCCTTGCCCGCTGGACTGATAGCACTTACAATACAAATAATACTACTAAATTTTTCAAAACGTTTTAGTATCATTGCAGTAAGCGTAATCGGTGCAGTAATAAATACCGTAGTTCAAAACACCGTTTTCTGTTTAGTTACGGGCATGACTGAATTTTTCGTTTATCTCCCCTATCTTGCCTTAACGGGTATTCTTGCAGGGGTTATCGTCGGTTTTGCGGTATATCTTATCGTAAAATATTTACCGACTACGTTTTTACAAAAATTAAATTCACAAGACAAAATTTCGGAGGACTGATTTTGAGTATAAGAAAAGGGAAAAATTACCTATACGGTATTCACGTACCCGACCAAAAACATTATTCTATGGATAAACCCATAGAAAAAATGCCTGCTCCTAAAAAAGTTTACATATCTCTTTCTCAACATATCGGCGCGCCTGCTATTCCCGTAGTAAACGTCGGCGATCACGTTATAAAAGGGCAACTTATAGGTGAGGCTAGCGGTACTATATCGGCAAACGTTTTTTCTTCGGTTTGCGGAACGGTAACGGCAATAGAAGATATCGTTAACGGATTAGGTCAAAAATTCAAATACGTTATTATTGAAAACGACTTTTCAGATCAGGAAATGTTTTTTGATAATATGTCAGACTTTTCGCCTTCTAGTCTTATAGAAAGAATAAGGCTTGCAGGTATCGTAGGGCTTGGTGGTGCAGGTTTCCCCACAGCCGTTAAGTTATCGCCCAAAACCCCAATCGACACGCTTATTATAAACGGCGCTGAATGTGAACCATATCTTAATTGCGATTACCGTTTAATGATAGAACGCACCGACGATATTTATAAAGGCATTAAGTACACCGCTATGGCACTTAATATAAATAAAATTATTATCGGTATTGAAGCCAACAAACCGCAAGCAATAAAATGTTTTGAACGTTTTAGTGATTTAGACGTTGTAGTTCTTAAAAAGCAATATCCTATGGGTAGCGAAAAACATCTTATTTACTGCACCACGGGCAGAAAAGTTCCAATAGGAAAAATGCCGTTCGACGTTGGGTGTTGTGTCCAAAACATTAAAACCATGATTGCTTGTTTTGAAGCAATCGAACAAAATAAACCACTTACCGAAATCGTAATGACGGTTAGTGGCAACGGTATTAACGACGCAAAGAACTTAAAAATCGCACTAGGCACACCCCTTACCGATATAGTCGAATATTGTGGTGGCGAAAAAGAGAACACCATAAAACTCGTTGCCGGTGGACCTATGATGGGTAAAGCGCTTATATCGCTAAATAACTATGCAAGAAAGACCGATTCCGGACTTCTTCTCTTAACCGACGATGAAACTAGCGCGCGTAAACCGACTAACTGTATAAACTGCGCAGTTTGTGCTAAAAACTGCCCTATGCGTTTAATGCCTATGTACATAGAAAGTTATGCGCTAGCAGGTGACTTTAAGTCGGCGGAAAAATACGGGGCTATGAACTGTATAGAATGTGGTTCATGTGCATACAACTGCCCTGCTAAACGCTCGCTTGTTCAAAGTATTTCTTATGCAAAAGCAAAAATCAAGGAGATGAAACAAAATGGCAGATAATTCTAAACTTTACAAATATTCATCTTCTCCACACGTGAAGTCGCCAAGGACCACTAAATGGATTATGATTAACGTTTGCATAGCGTTACTTCCCGCATGCATTATGGGTATAATTTACTTTGGCGGACTTGCGGCGCTAATTTTAGCGCTTGCGCTTGTTAGTGCAATCGCAAGTGAATTCGTTTTCCTTTTAATTTGCGGAAAAACCTTTAAGGAAATAGTTAAACAGTTTGATTTTACTTCTTGTGTTACGGGTTTACTAATAGGCATGTCTATCGGTACTAACTACCCCTTATACGCACCCGTTCTTGGCAGTATTTTTGCCATTATCGTCGTTAAAATGCTTTTCGGTGGAACAGGCAAAAATCTTGTCAACCCCGCCGTTACAGATAGAATTTTTATTTTCATGTCCTTTCAAACGGTAGTAGGCAAGTGGGTTGACCCGTCGGGTAATCTCGTAACGGGCGCAACTGCGCTAGCAGGTATATTAGAAACGGGTACTTTGCCAACCCTTTCTAATTTACAATTATTTTTAGGTTCAGGGCTTGCAGGTTGTATAGGTGAAACTTGCAAAGTTGCTTTAATCGCAGGCGCTATCTACTTGGCTATATTAGGTATTATCGACTTAAAATACCCCGTTATATACGTGGCGGTTACAGGTCTTTTTACCGTGGCTCTTAACGGCTTTAATTTTGCATACTTCTTGCCGACAATATTGTCGGGTGGTCTTATGCTCGGCGCGTTATTTATGTCAACCGACTATACGACTACGCCAAACACCACCTTGGGTAACGTTATCTATTTTGTTGCGTTAGGGCTTTTAACCGCAGGACTTCGCCAAGCGACTAAAATGGAAGTGGTTTCTTTCGCAATACTTTTAATGAACTTGATTGTACCGCTTATTGATAAGTTCGTAATCAACAAGCCGTTCGGCAATAAAAAAGCAAAGGAGAATAAATAATGAAAAATTTATTTTCCAACGTTTGGTTTAGATGTATAACGGCACTACTTTTAATCGCTTGCGTTGCCGGTGGACTTTTAGCAATACTTAACGACGTTTTATACGTTTCCCCTGCCGAACGCACGGCTAGGGCGGTAAAGAAAATTTACGGTGTTGAAAAGGTTATCGAAGATCAAGATATTATTTTAGACGTCGATAGCGAAGATAGTTCTAAAAACACCGCTATCGAATACGACGGCGTAGGCAAAATAACTAAAATATTTAAGGTTGACGGCGAGAACGGAGATTTTGATTTATTGTTCCAAAGCACGGGTTACGAAGGCTATAAAGGTGGAACGATAACCGTTTGGGTTTTAGTATCATACAATAGTGGTGCTAATCCGTCTATTGAAAAGGTTATTTTAGAAAGTTACGAAAAGCAAACGCTTATGAGCAAGTTGGGCGGGGATTTTTATTCAAAGTTTGAACTTACCGACGTTACAACTGCTTATCAAGAAGGCAAGCACTTTGCGCCAACTGACGGTGATAACGTAATTCTTAATCCGATAACGGGCGCGACTAAATCGGCAAATGCAGGGTGCAACGCAGTAAATTGTATACTTAAATACGTGGGGGAAAATTAAAATGAAAGTCAATGTCAAAAAAATCGCCACTGACGGCGTAATAGCAAACAACCCCACACTTAAATTAGTGCTTGGCACTTGCCCCACTTTGGCGCTTACTACCCTTGCTATGAACGGTATAGGTATGGGTGCGGCAGTTACCTTCGTTCTTATTTGCAGTAACGTTTTGATTTCGCTTTTAAGAAATTTTATTCCCAAGCAAGTAAGAATACCCGCTTTCGTCCTTATAATCGCAACGTTCGTAACAATCGTAAGATTATTGCTAGATAAACTTTTGCCCGATATTTACGAATCTTTGGGGCTATATCTTCCACTTATAGTAGTTAACTGTATTATTTTAGCACGTGCGGAAAGTTTCGCAAGTAAAAACGGCGTTGTTGCGTCGGCGCTTGACGGACTTTTTATGGGTATCGGCTTTACTTTGGCGTTAACGCTTATGGGTGCGGTAAGAGAAGTTTTGGGCAACGGAACTATTTTCGGTTTGAAACTTTGGAATTTTCAAATAGCATTCTTTGCATCAAGCGCAGGCGCGTTCTTTACTTACGCCGTGTTTATCGCAATGTTCTCGTTCATATCGGCGATAGTTTCTAAAAAGCAAAAAAGGACGGCTTACGCTAAAACCTTGACTGCGTTAGAGACTAACGTTAGCACAATAGAAAAAACTACGGAGGAAATTTAATTTATGGCTCAACTTTTAATCATAATAATTTCGGCTGTATTTATCAATAACTTCGTAGTCGTTCAGTTTTTGGGAATTTGTCCTTTCCTTGGCGTTTCCAAAGATTTTAAGAGTGCGCTCGGCATGGGCATTGCCGTAACTTTCGTTATGACGCTTACTTGCCTTATCACCTATCCTATCTACACCTATTTATTAGTTCCGTACGGTATGGAATTTATGGAAATTATAGTTTTCATTTTCATTATCGCTGCGATAGTACAAATGATAGAAATGGTTCTTAAAAAATTCTCACCCACACTTTACAACGCTATGGGAATTTATCTTCCTCTTATAACAACTAACTGCGCGGTGTTGGGTGTCGCCGAACTCGTTATCGACTCGGCGCAAATGGCGTCTATTCTCCGTATGAGCATGAACTTCGGTTTTGCTATTCTTTACGGACTATTTGCAGGCGTAGGCTTTACCCTGTCAATCGTTATTATGAGTGGTATGCGTGAAAAAATCGCAAGACTACCTATAAATAAACACTTAAAAGGTTTCCCTATCGCAATGATTACGGCTTGCTTTATCGCTTTGGCGTTCTACGTATTTGCGTTAGTTTAAGGGGGAATAATTATGTATAATTTACTTAATTCTATAAACTGGACAACTTTTGGATTAGTGCTTGGCATCGTGGCTGTTTTAGCCGTCGTGTTTGCCGTTCTAATCGTTTTAGTAAGTAAACTTTGCAAGGTGGAAGAAGACGAAAGAATAGGCGCTATCGCCGAAAATCTTGCAGGCGCAAACTGTGGCGGATGCGGTTTTGCAGGTTGTTCAGACTTTGCAAAAGCACTTGTTGAGGGCAAAGCGAAACTCTCTTCTTGTGGCGCTACGGCATCTGAAAATAAAGCCCAAATCGCTAAAATTCTAGATATTCCTTACTCTGCCGAAGAACAAACCTTTGCCGTTATTAAATGCGCAGGTGGACTAAATAGTGCACTTAAATACGAGTATATCGGCAACGATGGTTGCGCAAATCAAATGGTATATATGGGCGGGCAAAAAAAATGCCCCGAAGGTTGTATTGGTGGTGGAACTTGCCTTTCTTCTTGTACACACGGTGCAGTTACTTGTAAAGACGGCGTTTATATTGTAGATAAAGTTATTTGTGTTGCGTGTGGGGTTTGTGCTAAAAACTGCCCTAAAAAACTTATAAGTTTTATTCCCAAAACCGCCAAAGTATACGTTGCTTGCTCTACCGCTTGTAAAGGTAAAGATGCTATTAGCAACTGCAAGGTAAGTTGTATCGGTTGTGGACTTTGCGCTAAAAACTGCCCTGAAAACGCCATTGAAATGGTAAATAATATTCCCGTAATAGATTACACAAAATGTTCGGGATGTTTAACCTGCGTTTCTAAATGCCCACGAAAATCTATAAAAGAAATATAATTTATTTAAAAACAAAAAAATCACCTTAGTGCGTCAGTAATAGGGATTATTACTGACGCACTAGTTATATTTGCCTAACGGCAAGTG
>CASDPM010000001.1 GCA_949282465.1 uncultured Bacillota bacterium | reverse complement strand
ATCAACAAAATACCCAACGCAATCCACTAGTCTTACGTTTGCCGAAGCTTTATTCTTAAACTGAATTTTTACCGCATTTGCAGGAATAAATTTAGGTTGTGTCGTCATAATTGTTTTTCCGTCTGCCGACTGAGGCATTTCATCGGTGGCAACTTGTTTTTGAAATTTATTGCTAATATTAGGCAAAACAAGAGTTTCCATAAACTTTGTAATAAAAGTTGATTTACCCGTTCGAACAGGGCCCACAACACCTACGTATATATCGCCACCCGTTCGTTTTGATATATCTTTATATATATCGTATTTTTCCATAAAAAAACCTCCCACACATTACACAAGTAATATATGAGAGATCTTTTTTCATTATGAATATTTTACTTTTTTTCTAAGTTTTTCTTTTCTTCGGCTTTTTTTGCTTTCATCTTAACAACCATTTCTTTTATCGAAGTTGGGTGTTCGTTACCTGCAAGCATTCGTTCTATATTCATTCTATGAGCAAACCACGTGAAAAAACATATACCTAAAATCATCATACTTGTAATAACGTAATAAGTCATAGTAACCGAATTGTCACTAGCGCCGTAAGTTAAGAATAAACATATTGCCCCACCGATAGCAGATGGCGTTATTGCTATAAACGAGCCCATCGCTCCAAACTCGGTAAAATATATAAAAATTAAGGCGCAAACAAGTGCCATAACGGCGATTACAATCCATGCCCAACCGTGAATAGATTCGCAAACAAGAACTACGCCGATAGTTGACGCTATACCCTTACCACCTTTGAATTTTAAGACAGCCGGAAAAATATGCCCTAAAACCACACAAAACCCGCAAAGATATATACCAAAATCATAAACCAAGAATTCGGAATTAGTAAAATAGCCACGCCCTTTAAGAACTAAAAACCCAACCAAAGTCGGTAAAGCACCTTTAAGAATATCAAGAAAAAAAGTCAAAAGCCCAAGTTTTAAGCCCAAATTTCTACTCATATTCAATGTTCCAGGATTACCACTACCAAGTTTTCTTATATCCGTTTTCTTGAATTTTGAGATGATAAGCGCCCAGTTAATGTTGCCAAACAAATAACTACACACGCCCAAAATAATAAGAATAACTAAATTACTCATCTTCGTCTTTTTCCCTTACGGTTAATTTTATAGGCGTTCCACTAAAATCATAAGCGCGTCTTATACTGTTTTCCAAATATCTCTTATAGGAAAAATGCATTAAAGTCGCGTCGTTGACAAAGAAAACGAAATTAGGCGGAGTAACGGCAACTTGCGTACAAAAGTTAATTTTCAATCTTCTGCCATTTATAGACGGTGGTTCACTAGCTCTTACACAATCAAGAATTAAGTCGTTAAGTTGACCAGTCGATATACGCCTATTTGCATTATCTAAAATAGAAGATGCCAAATCAAGAATTTTTTCCGTTCTTTGTCCTGTTTTTGCAGACACGTATATACTACGGAAATAATCCATAAATTTAAGTTCTTCTGCAAGCGACTTATTAAATTCGTTTATAGTGTTTGTATCTTTTTCAACCAAATCCCATTTATTCATAACAATAATGGAAGGTTTGCCTTGTTCGTGAACGTAGCCACAAATTTTAACGTCTTGCTCAGTAATACCCGCAGTTGCATCAATCATTATTAAGCATACGTCGGCACGACGAACTGCACCAAAAGCACGCAAAACACTATAATACTCTAAGTCTTCTTCAACACTTTTTTTCTTTCTAATACCGGCGGTATCAATAATCATATATTTTTTACCGTCATATTCAAAAGGAGTATCAATAGCATCCCTTGTAGTACCTGCTATGTCAGACACAATAGTCCTATCAAACCCTAGTATTTTATTACAGAAACTTGATTTCCCCGCATTAGGTTTACCAACTACCGCCAACTTAATATATTCGTCGTCATCTTTCGTGCCAACTCTATCAAAACACGATACGACTTCATCAAGAAGGTCACCTATGCCCGTGCCGTGTTCCGCCGAAATACCAAAAGGTTCACCGAGACCAAGATTATAAAATTCGTATAATTTTTCTGGAACGTAGGTATCAAGTTTATTAACGGCAAGAACAACGGGCTTGCCCGACTTACGAAGTTTCATTGCAACGTCTTCATCAGACGCATTAAGCCCTGTTTTTGCATCAGTGAATAAAATTATAACGTCAGCAGTTTCAATCGCAATCTCCGCTTGTTTTTGAATATGACGCCACATTTCGTCCGTGGATTTAAGTTCTAACCCACCCGTATCAACAAGCGTAAAGTATTGACCGCACCATTCTGCGTCAGCATACAATCTATCCCTAGTTACACCAGGAAAATTTTCTACTATGGAAATTTTTTTGCCGACAACCTTATTAAAAAAAGTTGATTTACCAACGTTAGGTCTGCCGACTATTGCCACTAAAGGTTTAGCCACGATTATCTCCTATTAAAACCAAATCAAAACAACTCCAACTACAAATATTATAACGGCAACCCAAAAAGCGATAGTCCAACCTTTTGTTTTACCTGCAACGTAATTATAAGCGGAAATACCAATGATAATCAAGATAAAAATTTCTTTTATCGTATTTAATAAATTAACAAGAGGCCCTTCCATTGTTATACCGATTATCGGAAGAAGATTGTTAACAACGATAAGAATTGCAACAATTATAAGCGCAAAAAAAGCCAATAAGTTTAAGATTTTAGTGTCTGATTTTTTAATTTTTAATCAACTACTTTTATTTAATATTACAGCCTTAACGCCTTTACTAGCGTCAAGACATACTTGAACTTCTTCACCAAGTGCAGTCGGAACGTTTTTACCAACGTAATCGGCTCGCATAGGTAATTCCCTATGTCCTCTATCAATCAAAACGGCAAGTTGTATTGTAGACGGTCTACCAAGTTTAAAAATTGCCTCTATCCCAGCGCGAACAGTACGCCCTGTAAACAAAACGTCGTCACATAAAATAACGTCCTTTCCTTCGAGCGAGAAATTTATTTCACTACCCGTTACTTTGGCGTCCATATTCGCTTTTGCTAAATCATCTCTATAAAGAGTTATATCTAGTTTACCGATAGGAACGCGAATATTTTCTATATTGAAAATGTTAGCACCCAAACGCTCGGCAAACGGAACGCCACCGCGCGCTATACCTAAAAGAACGACGTTTTCAACGCCCTTATTGTTTTCAATTATTTCATGTGCGATACGCTTTGTAGCCCTATCGATAGCAATATCGTCAAGAAGAAGTGCTTTAATTTCCATTTAAATCTCTCTCAATTT